>CAXUNH010000204.1:0-5726 GCA_964252405.1 uncultured Acidobacteriaceae bacterium
CTCTCCAACAGGCGCACAACAACCCTGACGCGCTGTCGGCGATCCTTCTGGATGCCTTGGGGACGGGCGGGGGGGCGGACCTGCTTCCTTCGGCAGCCCACCTGCAGAGCATCGACGTCATCCCCGAGCGCGGCGCGGCCGTGCATGGACTGGCCCTGCTGGCGGCCGGCGAAGCTGCCCAGGCGGAGGACGTCTTTGTCACGTACCTGGGCCAGTTTGGGCCCTCTGCGACCATCCTTACGCACCTGGCGCGTGCGCAGGCCGTGCAGAACCGCATGGACGAGGCCGACGGGACGCTGTGGCGCGCGTTGGAAGCCAATCCCAATGACGACGGCGCCGTGGGGCTGTATGCGGCGCGCAGCCGCGAGCGGGAAGGCGACTTCGGCTGGCAGTCCGCCCTGGAGCGCGCGGCCACCTTACCCGGCGCGTGGCTGCCGCTGATGTGGCTGGGCCGCAGCGCGCTGGACGGACGCAATCGCTCGCTGGCTGTGGCGCTGTACAAGCAGGCACTGGAGCGCGCCGGACAACCTGCCCCAGTGCTGCTGCTGCAGGGCATCAGTGGCGATCTGGGTCAGTTTGGTTTGTTGGAAGATGCTCTCCGGCTGGTTCGTCCGGCGTTTGTTCCCGAGGTGCACGGCCTGGTGGTCGGCAACAACCTGCTGAAGGCCACGCTGGACAGCGGCGCGAGTGCGGAAGCGCTGGCGCTGGTGCGGGAGTTGGCCAAGCTGAACCGGCCGGACTTTGCAGAACCCCTGCGCGCGTGGGAGATGGAGATTCGGCGCCGCGATCTGATGGCGCAGGCCGCACAGAACCCGCCGCAGCCCCAACTTCTGCGCATCGACGGCCCTGTGTGGCTGCCGCCGAACACACCGGGCCGGGAGTTGTACGCTACAGCCGCCGAGCGGCGTGGCCGCGTTCTGTTTCTGGGCTCGTCGGTAAGCCTGCCCGAAGAGCTTCCGCAGGAGGCCGCTGGCTTGCCGGACACCGCCGGCCGCCTGAGCCGGGCCCTTCCGCTTTTTCTAGCCGAAAACGCGTATGCCCTGCTGGCGCTCGATACCCAAACGCTGGTGCCCTGGGCCGACCCGATGGGATTTGCCATGCTGAACCAGCCCTGGCCCGAGGATGCGGCGGCCGCTTACGCCCGCGACGCCGGTGCCGGCGCGGCGGTCACCGCCCACGTTCAGGCCCCCCCTGAGGGAGCCACGGTGACGCTGCGCATGGTGCCCGCCGCGGACGTGCCGGCCACGCGTGCGGAAGGGAGCGAGCTCCAGACTGGCGGCGCGGGTGAAGCGTCAGAAAGCTCAGTGACCCAGAGCGCGCAGGAAGCTGCCCTGGCGGACCGCCCCGCAGTTCCGGGCGTCGATGCGGAAACGCTCGTTGCCGAGCACCGGGAAGAGATACCTTCCGCGAGCTTTGCGGAACAGGCTCCCTCCACGCCGGTGGCCTCAGATCCGGTCCGCGAGCCCGCGAGCGTCAGCATCAGCTTCATCTGGCCCGAACTGCAGACGGCAGCGCACTCCTTGTGGCCTCAGCTCGCGATTCACCTGGTCACGCAGTTCGGCGACACGCCGGAGCCGCCGCGGCCAGGCCGCTATGCGCCTCCGCGGGGCGCAGACCTGAACATCTACCTGCGCCTGCTGGAACAGCTTCTGGGCATCAACTGTGCGATGAGCTCGCGCAACGCTCCCCTGCTGGTGACCGGCGAGCGGGAGACTCTGCGCGGGCTGGTGGATCTGGCGGTTCGCTATCCCGGGAGCCTGCCCGTGCGCCTGATGCTGGGCGAAGCCCTCTTGCGGGTGCGCGCGCTGCATCCGGAGGTCCTCGCGGAGTTTGTCGCGCCGTTGAAGCTGCTAAACGAGCGTCATCCGTTCCCCGATGTGGACGCGGCCACGCTGCTCGGAGCGCAGCAGGGCGCGGCGCTGAATATGCAGACGCAGCCGCAAGCTCAAGGGTGAGCGACCTGCGGCTCTGCCGCACTGGTGCGCAAGAGCCGCCTTCCGTCGCCAGACTACAATCACATACGCCATGTCTGAGACCGCAACGACCGCCGCCAGCACGATCGCCGACGCTCCCGTCACCACTATTGCCGAGCTGAAGGACCACATCGGCCAGACCGTTACGCTGCGTGGTTGGTTGTATAACCTGCGCAGTTCGGGCAAGCTGCTGTTTCCGACGTTTCGCGACGGCTCGGGGACGGTGCAGGGCATTGTGCCCAAGGCACAGGTCTCAGAAGAGGTCTTTGAGACGCTGAAGAACCTTACGCTGGAGTCGTCCCTGGTGGTAATCGGGAGCGTGCGTGAGGACCAGCGCGCTCCCTCTGGCGTGGAGCTCGACGTGAAGGGCGTGGAAGTCACGCAGCGCATTCCGGAAGAGACGCCGTACCCGATCTCCCGCAAGGAACACGGCGTTGACTTCCTGATGGAACATCGTCATCTGTGGCTGCGGACACCGCGTCAGTCCGCAATCCTGCGCGTGCGCGCGGCGATCATGCGCGCGGCCGCGGAGTACTTCGACAAGCATGGGTTCACGCGCACGGATCCGCCGATTCTCACGCCGAATGCCTGCGAAGGGACATCGGAGCTCTTCGAGATGAAGTACTTCGAAGACGAGATGGCTTACCTCACGCAGTCGGGACAGTTGTATATCGAAGCGACGGCGCTGGCGCTGGGCAAGGTCTACAGCTTTGGGCCGACGTTCCGCGCGGAAAAGAGCAAGACGCGGCGGCACCTGACAGAGTTTTGGATGATCGAGCCGGAGGTCGCCTACCTGGATCTCGAAGGGCTGATGAAGCTGGCCGAACGCTTCCTGACGCACATTGTGAGCCGCGTGCTCGCCAGCAACCACGCGGACCTGCTGACGATCGGCCGTGATGTGAGCAAGCTCGAAGCGATGCTGCCCCACCCGCGGCCGGTCCCGCCGCTGGTGGCGTCGCCCTTGCCGGCGGGTCTGGTCGTGGACCCGCATCCAGCCGCGCCTGAGCCTCGTGTGGGCTACCGCTTCCCGAGGCTGACCTACGACGAAGCCCACGAGATGCTGGTGACGGCACACAAGGACGGCAAGCTGGAACAGCCGCACGTGTACGGCGAAGACTTTGGCTCACCCGATGAGACCTACATCGCCAACCAGTTCACCATGCCGGTGATGATTCATCGCTATCCCGCTGCGGTGAAGGCGTTTTATATGCAGCCCGATCCGGCGGATCCCACCAAAGCCCTGTGTGTGGACGTGCTGGCGCCGGAAGGCTATGGCGAGATCATCGGCGGCAGTCAACGCATCCATGACTACGACCTGCTGAAGAGCCGTATTGAGCAGCACAATCTGCCGTTGGCGGCGTTTCAGTGGTATCTGGATCTGCGCAAGTATGGGTCGGTTCCGCACTCAGGGTTCGGCATGGGCATTGAACGCTGTGTGGCCTGGATCTGCGGGCTGGACCATGTGCGCGAGACGATCCCCTTCGCGAGGACACTAAACCGCATCTACCCGTAGCCGGCCCTCATGCCTCTGTGACGGACCCTCCAAGGAGGACGGAGGGTTCAGCGCGGTGCTTCTTGAAGAGCCATGCGCCGAAGAGAGCTCGCGTCTTCATCAGGAAGATGTGGCGTGTGCTGCGGTTGGTCGCATCGAGGAGGTACGATGCCGCGGCCTGCGTGATCAACGTAGCAACGGCTGAGCCGATGCCGCCGAAGCGCGGGATCAGCAGAAAGTTCAACGCCACGTTGCCCAAGGCACCGACGATGCTGCGTTGCAACGAGATGTTCGTAAGGTTTTCATGCACAAGCTGCATCCCCGAGGTCACGCCCAGGAAGACGAACGGGCCGGTCCAGATATGGACACGGAGGATGGCCACGGCGGGCAGATAGGCAGACCCGAACAAGAGCAGCACAACATACTTGCCGAAGAGCGTTGTGAGCAGCGCAAGCCCTACGCTGAGGACGACCATGATGTCGTAGGTGCGCTGCAGACGGCTGTAGTAGAGCGCGGGTTCGTCGGCTTTGCGCTTCAGCAGGCGCGGCATGACGCTGCTGCAGATCAGCGCAGGGATCGCATACCAGATCTCGGACAGGCGGCTGGCGCTGGCGTATTGGCCTACGACGGCCTTGGTGGACAAGCTGCCAAGCATCACCTGGTCTGTGCGCATGTAGACGATCACCAGGAGGCTTGCGAGCATCAGCGGCCAACTCATGCGAAGCATGTTCGCCGCGCGTCCCGGGCCGAACTTCCAGCGGAAGAGATTGCGGTGGTGCTTCCAATACACTGCCGCCAACGCCAACTCGCCGGCGAGGATTTCCAGGGAGGCGATGAGGCCGAAGATCACGAGGGGCGCTCGCAGCAGGATGGCGATCACACGGGCGATGTTGCTCGCCGCGAAGACATAAAGCTGCGGCACAACGGCCAGCCGCGAGCGGGTGCGCGCCTGGAAGAAGTAATCGACAACATCCAGGCCCTGCGAGACCGAAGCGACCGAAAGCATCGCCACCATGACGGTGATCACCTTGTCCTGCGGGTGGGTGCACCAGCTATAGATCGTGGCCGCAGCGGTGGTGAGGAGGCTCGCAAACACTTTGAGCCAGAACGCCGTGCCGAGCACAGCTTCTTCCTGCGCGACGTCGCGGGTGAGGGCGATCTCGCTGACGACGAGCACATCGAGCCCGAGGTTGGAAACGATGTTGAAGAGCCCGTACAGCGCAAAGGCATAGCTGAACGCGCCATACTGCGAAGGCCCCAGGTAGCGGACCACCATGGTGCCCACCACTAACGATCCACCCATGCGCAGGAAGCGACCGGAGCTGGTCCAGCCGATGTTGCGGACTGTATCCCAGAAACCCTGGCCCAACCGCGAGAGCTCTGACATGCGCGCTACAAGGGACCTCACCACGTGAACGCTCCTGAGTCCGTCACCACGCGCGTCGCGCCGTCAGCCGTCAGGGTCACCTGGTGAAGTGTCGCGCCCGCAACCGACCTGTGCAGATCATCAATGGCGCGGGCGACCTCCGGGTGTTGCGAGGGGTTGCCGACGAGGTCGTCATCGTGCGAGTAGAAGCAGAGGCTTTGCACGCCGAGTGCCGCCTGGACTGCGCCAAGCCGCTTCAACTGCAAACCCTTCCCGTCCGGCGTCAAATCATGGAACGGGTGGGGAGCGATGAAACCGCATTCCGTGTTGTACAGCGGCAGGGTGATCTGCATGAGGGCGAGCATCTTTCGCACCCTGGCGATTCCGGTCCCATGGCCAGCGTCGTCGCCCCGCAAAGGAGCGTTGTAGGTATGGATGGCGATGCCGTCGCACCAATCCTTTCCGCTCCCCCGGTGTCCGTCGGAGGCGGTGAGGTACTGGTAGACCGGACTGCGCCTTGCGGACGAGAGCACCGGCAGCGTCAATCGGAGCGCACCGGCGAGATCGCCGACGAACCCCGGTGACAGCACGCGCACGCCGAGGTCTGCGGCCTTTGCGGCGAGCGAAACCGTGCGCCCCACCGCCACGAGTTGTTCCGCCGTTCCCCACCAGAAGTCCTTCGTGTCGGCGGCGAAGCGCGGCTCGTTCCAGGTTTCAAGGAAGTGAATGCGGCGATGGTCCTTGTCGTTGTAGCGCAGGGTCAGCGCGCGAACAAAGTCCGCCAAGGGAGCAAGGTCCCGTGGCGGAGCACCACCGCCGGGTCTGCCGTACAAGTCGGGCAGGTCGACCCGCGTGGCCAGCCCCGGCTTGCCGTCGTCGCTGCCGTTGATGGTGC
>CAXUNH010000205.1:0-5711 GCA_964252405.1 uncultured Acidobacteriaceae bacterium
GGCGGGACGCAGGTCTCTCCACTGCGCTGTGCTCCGGTCGAGAGGCCAAGTGTGCGCGGCGGGACGCAGGTCTCTCCACTGCGCTGTGCTCCGGTCGAGAGGCCAAGTGTGCCGGGCGGGACGCAGGTCTCTCCACTGCGCTTCGCTCCGGTCGAGAGGACAAGTGTGCGCGGCGGGAAGACATGACGTTCAACTCCGGGAGTTGTTCTGCAGTTCTGGCCAGCGGCGGAGAACTTCGACGAAGGCTTGCTGCTCGAGAGCCTGGACGCGGTCCTTCAAGCTTTCTACTGTATCGCTTTCGAGCACGGGGCAGCGAAGTTGGAGGACGATAGGGCCGGCGTCTACGTCTTCGGTGACCTGGTGGATAGTGCAGCCGGTCTCGGTGACGCCGGAGTGCAGGACGGCTTCGTGGACGCGGCGGTTCATGAGGCCGCCGAAGGCGGGGAGCAGCGAAGGGTGGACGTTGAGGAGGCGGCCGCGCCATTGCTCGATGAAGTTGGAGCTGACAATGCGCATGTAGCCGATCATAAGGATGAGGTCGGCGCCGGCTTCTTCGAAGGCGCGGGTGATCTCTTCGTCGTAGATGGGGCGGTCGAGGCCGTGGGGGTCGAGGTAGAGGGTGTCGATCCCGGCGTTGTCGGCGCGGTCGAGGATGGGGGCGTTGGGCTTGTCCGAAATGACGAGGGTGAGGTCGACATCGGGGAGCGTATTGGCGGCGAGGGCGTCGAGGATGCCCTGGAGCGCCGTGCCGCGGGTGGAGCCGAGGACGCCGACGCGGAGGTGGTCACGCTGCGGCTGGGGGAAGGTAAGGAGTTTGGCCATGGTAACGGTGCTCCCTACAGGGTAGGTCATCGCGAGCGTGGCTGGGAGAAGCAAACGCGGTGTGCCCGGGGCAAGGCGGCGTTTGCGCTGCGTTCAGGTACGCGGAGAGCGAAGGGTGCGCATGTGGTGTACGCGGCGGGCGAGGGCGTTGGCCGTGCCGATATCGCGGCGGTGGAAGAACGGGCCGGGGATGGTGGCGGCAGCGCGCTCGCATTGGGCTTCGGCTTCGGCGAGACTCCCGGCGCTGGCGACGACCGCGACGGTGCGCGAGCCCGTGGCGATGAGTTCGCCGGCGCGGACATCGACGGCGGAGAGGAAGATTTGCGTGCCGGGAAGCGGGTTCGCGGGGAGGATAACGGGGTCGCCCTTGCGGGGGTTGTCGGGGTAGCCCTCGGGGACAACGTACTTGCAGACGCTAGCCTGCGGGCGGAAGCCGACGTGGAGGTCGCGCAACGTGTTGTCGGTGATGGCGGTGCAGATCGCGAGGAAGTCGGTGTCGAGCAGGGTGAGCAGGTTGAGGCACTCGGGGTCGCCGAAACGGGCGTTGTACTCGATGAGGCGCACGCCGTCGCGGGTGGCCATGAAGCCGCCGTAGAGGATGCCGCGATAGGGCTGGCCGTTCTCGGCGTGCAGGGCGGCAACGGTGCGCTCGTTGATGGACTGTGCTTGTTGAATGTCCTGCGGAGTGAGGAACGGGAGCAGGCCGTCAGCGGCGGTGTAGCTGCCCATGCCGCCGGTGTTGGGGCCGCGATCGCCTTCGAAGGCGCGCTTGTGGTCCTGGACGGGCGGCATGTGGCGGAGGGTGGTGCCGTCGGTGAAGCTGAGCAGGGAAAACTCCTCGCCTTCGAGCTTTTCTTCGATGAGGAAGGGGTGGCCCGCGGCGAGAAGATCGCGGCAGAAGGCGAGGGAGTCGTCGAGCGAATGGAGATGGTCGCCGAAGACCTTGACGCCTTTACCGCCGGCGAGGCCGTCGTCCTTGATGACGTGATGATCGCCCAGGTGTTCCAGGGTGATCTGGGCTTCCGCGAGGGTGGCTTGGGGGTTTTGGTGCAGTGTGGGGCTGAAGCGCTGAAACTGCGGGTTGCCCGGGATCTTGTGGGTCGCGAGAAGGTGGCGGGCGAAACCCTTGGAGGACTCGATACGGGCGAGGTTCTGGGTGGGGCCTACTGTGGGAATGCCTGTGGCCCAGAGCGCGTCGGCGACGCCTGCAGCCAGCGGGGCTTCCGGGCCGATGATGGCGAGGATGGCCGATTGGTCTTTGGCGAAGGCGGCGATGGCCGCGCCGTCGATGAGGGGGCCAGTGGTGTAGCCCCGGGTGAGGCGGGTCAAACGTTCGATGCCGGGATTATGGGCGTTGCTGTAGCAGAGCAGGTCAGGGCGTTGCGGGGAGCGCGCAAGGGCGGTGGCGATGGCGTGTTCGCGCGCGCCGGAGCCGATGATGAGGACGGTGTGGGGCGAAGTCGGCATTGGTGTTGATTATGCGTCAATCCACCGATCCAGGCTTCCGAACGCGTAGCTTGTGGCGGCCGGGTGTGCGCCAACTTGCGCGGTTCGTTTCCGCTGGATCAGGAGCTCAGGACCGCATCTCTGAGGGCAAGAATGTCTCGCCGGGGAGGCATCCCGAACATACGGGAGTACTCGCGACTGAACTGCGTTTGGCTTTCATAGCCGATCTGAGCGGCGGTGCTGCCGACGTTAGATTCTTCCGCGAACATCATCCGCCGGGCTTCGAGCAAGCGAAGCTGCTTTTGGTATTGAAGCGGTGTCATGGAGGTAATCGCCTTGAACTGACGATGAAAGGCCGAAGGACTCATTTGCGCGATGGAGGCTAGTGTTTCGATGCGGATTGGCTCAGCAAATCGATCCCGCAGGAAGTGAATCGCGCTCAGCACGTTTCTGGAGTGGGTCTTCCCGACCGTCATGCTCATGATCTCGGCGCCATGTGGGCCGGTCAAAAGCCAGTAGCAGACCTCGCGCATGATGGCGGGGTAAAGGACCGGAATGGCCCGCGGCGTGTCCAGCAATCGCAGCAACCGCAGCGCGCAATCAACCAATGGGCCATCGAAGTCTGTAACAAAGACGCTCCGTTCCACCTCGCCGGACGGTTCGGGCAGTGCATCCAGGCTGTCCATGACCTCGCGCATCAGGGCAAGATCAAATTCAACGATGACGCCAAGGTAGGGCTCGCTCGGGCTCGCCTCGACGATGGTGCTGAAGGCGGGTAGCTCAACGCTTACCACCAGCGCCTGGCCTGCATGGTAGTCAAACCGTGTCTCTCCAAACATCGTCCACTTGGCACCCTGGACAACGATGCATAGCGCCGGTTTGCAGATGTGGAAGTTCGTCCGGTTTTCCCGGTCCGAACGAACCAGCGTCAGCCCGGGAACCGCTGTTTCAAACGGGCCCGGTCCGACCTGCAGGTCCGTGTAGCGCGCTGCGGCTTCTTGTAGGAGATTGAGCATGATCAGGAGCACTCCGCTTTCTCTTCTGTCCACTTTCAGTTTATCAGCAGCTCAACCCAGGCGAAAGCAGGATTAGGCAAAAACTAGGAAGGTTTGGGCAGGTGCGTGGAGGCAGGTGGACGTGTCTAAAGTTCAGTAGCACGCAGGAGGAAAACTAATGCCGATAGAACAAACTTCGTCTTTGTCAGGGAAAATCGCCCTCGTTACCGGAGGCAGCCGCGGGCTGGGTCAGAATACGGTGCTTCACCTTGCCAAACGCGGTGTTCACTCCATCTTCACCTACAACTCGAATAAGGCAGAAGCCGACAAGGCCGTTGCAGAGGTCAACAAGGCGGGAGCCAAGGCGATCGCACTGAAGCTGGATGTTGGAAATGTCAGCTCCTTCGAGCCTTTTCTAAAGGATGTGGCGCAGGCGCTTCGTGAGTTTGGGGCGGAACGCTTTGACTTTCTTGTGAACAATGCCGGGATCTCGCATCACGCGTCCTTTGAGAAGACCACGGAGGCAGAGCTTGACCAGCTCTACAACGTGAACTTCAAGGGTGTCTTTTTCCTGACGCAAAAGCTTCTTCCGCTGATTAACGATGGCGGCCGCATTGTGATGATCTCGACCGGTCTTACCCGGATCATCATCCCGGAGAGCGCTCCCTACGGATCTCTCAAAGCGGCCCTTGAGGTGCTTACCAAATACCTGGCGAAGGAGCTTGGCCCGCGCCGGATCACGGTGAATGCGGTCGCGCCGGGAGCGATCCAGACGGACTTCAGCGGAGGTGTGGTTCGCGACAATCCGGCCGTCAACAAGATGGTGTCGGATGCGACTGCACTGGGACGCCCAGGTGTTCCGGACGACATCGGGCCCATGATCGCCTCGCTGCTTTCAGAGGACAATCGCTGGATCAATGCACAGCGCATTGAGGTCTCCGGCGGGCAGTCGATCTAGTCAGGAACCAGGAGGGCGTCACCGGACGTCCTCCTTCTCTTCCTGTCGTTGGAAGACACCACCTTGGAAGGAGCTGGGATGACCGATTGGAAGAACAAAGTTGCTCTCGTCACAGGAGGGGGGCGCGGGATCGGCAAAGCCATTGCCGAGCGCTACGGCGCCCTGGGCGCAAGTGTTGTGGTCAACTATTCCGCTTCGGCGGATGCGGCGCAGGAGACCGCGAACACAATTGAACGTTCCGGCGGGAAGGCCATCACGGTGCAGGCGGACGTTGGCAATGTGGACGAGCTTGAGCGCCTGTTTCGAACCGCCCTCGAGCGATTGGGTCGTCTGGACATCGTTGTCGTGAATGCAGGGCTTGAGATGGCCGGGACGCCTGTCCTGGACTTCACTGAAGAAGACTTCGATCGGCTCTTCCGTACCAATACCAAGGGTGCGTTCTTCACGCTGCAGAAGGCCGCGAAGTACGTAGCCGATGGGGGCCGCATCCTCTTCGTGGGGTCGAGCACCACCGCGTTTCCTATGCCCGGCCACGGCCTCTACGGCGGCAGCAAGATGGCGCCGCGCTTTCTGGTGGAAGTTCTGGCGAAGGAGATCGGCCATCGCGGTGTCACGGTGAACTCTATCCTGCCCACGGCTACCCAGGGCGCAGGCAGGCATACCGAGCCCAAGCCTGAGATCGCCCAGTTCATTAAGAAATTCATGCCAATGAACCGCATCGGGACCGTGGAGGACTCGGCAAACGCGGCGGAATACCTCGCCAGCGATCTTGCGAGCTTTGTGAGCGGTCAACATCTGCTTCTCAGTGGCGGCGGGCCCCTTTAGGGAAGTTGAAAGACGCTCAATGCCCTATGCGCCCGATCCAGGGAGTTGTGCCGGAGGTCCGCATCTTGGGCAAGCGAGGCCACGCTGTGCGAATCAGCCTGCCCCTTCGAGGCTTTGTCCCCAAAGCGCGATTGCGGAGGGACCAGGTCTGAGCCGAACGCACATTTCCTGTGAGTGCGGAGTCATGGTGGTCGCGGCGGCACAGGAAGAGGATCGCTTCAGAGAGCGGCGAGCACGGTTTCGTTCAGCGGACGCAGGTCGGGGGTGAAGTCCGTCCCGGTGATGCGCTCGAACAGCTGAATGTAGCGGCTGGCGAGCTCGGCAATGAGTTCGGCTGGGGGTGTGGGGAGCGTGGCGTCCTTGTAGGGATCGCAGCGCTCGCGGAACCAGAGGCGGAAGAACTCCTTGTCGATCATGTCGGGTTCTTTGTTTTCGGATAGCCGTTGCTCGTAGGTGTCGGCGATCCAGTAGCGGCTGGAGTCGGGGGTGTGGATCTCGTCGATGAGGCGGATCGCGCCGTCGGGGTCGAGGCCGAACTCGTATTTGGTGTCGACGAGGATGAGGCCGCGTTGTTTCGCGAGGTCCTGGCCGAATTTGAAGAGCTTCAGAGCGGCCTTCGAACAGAAATCCCATTGGGCCTGAGTGAGCCAGCCTTCCGAGGCAAT
>CAXUNH010000206.1:0-5706 GCA_964252405.1 uncultured Acidobacteriaceae bacterium
CCTCTGCCCCCGCCAGCGGTCCCTTCGCTGCCGCCGCGCAACCGCCAACCATCAACAACCAGCAACCAGCAACCGAACACATCACCATCGACGACTTCATGAAGGTCGATCTCCGCGTCGCGCAGATCCTCGTCGCCGAGCGCATCCCCAAAGCCGACAAACTTCTCCGCCTCGAAGTCGACCTCGGTACCGAACGACGTCAGATCCTCTCCGGCATCGCCCAGCACTACACCCCCGAAGAACTGATCGGCCGCCGCATCGTCGTGGTCAGCAACCTCGCTCCCCGCAAGATGCGCGGTTTGGACTCGCAAGGCATGCTGCTCGCAGCCAGCGAAGGCCCTGACGGCAAGCCGATCCTCGCCACCTTCGGCGAGGACATCGCCCTCGGCTCCCGCGTCCGCTAACGTCGCCGTTCAGCCCTTCGCGAGAGCTGCCGTCAAGGCTTGCGTCTTATACCGGCCCTTGCTCCTGTTGTCGCCGGCAGGGAACCTGCGTTGTAGTACCGGCACCCAGTCTGGGCCGGACGCAACTAACCCGGATTGCCCACATGCCATCCCAGCCGCGCCAGCGCCTCGCGGTTCCTATCCCGCAAGAACGCCAGGTTCTCCTGGATAGCTGCCTCATCCTCATTGAGAGGCCGGGGCGCCAAGCGGAACTCCACATCCAACACGCCGTCCGGCGCCAGTTCCGCCCATTGAAAGACCACCGGCACACCCATCCGCGCCGCCAGGCGCAGCGGAAGATCGGAAAGCTCCCCGCCCAAGTACGGGTCCGCCAGAAACACCACGGACCTGCCTCCCTTCAACTTGGCGCGCACTTGGCGCAGAAGCTGGTCATCCGCGGGGATGGCCTCAATATGCTGCTTCCAACCAAAGACCAGAAACTGCCGGTCCCCTACAATTTTGCCCCGGTCGGCCACCACCGCCGGCGGCTCGGAACCTTCCTCCAGGCCGACCCGCAAAGGGACTTCGGTCAGTGGCAGGTGAGTCCATGTATAGACCCTGGGTCCCGGCGCGAGCACTACCTCCCGCCCCGTGACCCGGTACGGAAGGGGAAAGGACCCGCCAAAGCTCAGCTCCCGCAGCCAGAAATCCAGCATGATGGCGGTAGTAAACGCGCCGTTGCCCCCCATCCGCTGCACAAGGTGGCCTTGCAGACGTGCCGCAGTCAGCGCGCAGCGATACCATGCCCGGGGTGGCAGCAGCCGTCGCACAATCGCTGCCTGCCGGGACAGCGGGAGGTGCGCCGCCATGCGCTTGACGCTCTTCAGGACCGAACGGCTCACTTTCCTGCTTTACTTTCAGTCAATCGTCTGCCATCCGGGGGCAAACCTCCGGACCCGTGCACCGGGGCCGGCGACCCCATCCTGGAAAACTGTACAGGACGCGCCTAGTCACGGTCACTCGCCCTTCCGGGCAGCACAACGCGCCGATGGGTCAGCGTATCCTAGGAAATCGTGCTGATTGACTCACATTGTCACATAGACGATTACCCCGACCTCCCCCAAATCCTTCAACGCGCCGAGCAGGCCGGCGTTTCCGCCCTGCTCGCCATCGGGATCGGGGAAGGGCCCGCGACGATGCATCGCGCGCTCGCGCTTGCGAAAACGCACAGCCGCCCCGGCCTGCAGCTCTTCGCGACGGCCGGCATCCACCCCCAGGAGGCTCACCAGGCGACGCCCGACGCCGTCACCCGGCTCGAACAACTCGCGGCGGATCCGCGCACCGTCGCCATCGGCGAGATCGGCCTCGACTACTACCACATCGAGAACCCTGACCCGGCTGTCCAGCAGGCGGCCTTTCTCGCGCAGATGTCCATTGCCGCCCGGGCCGGCAAGCCTATCACGATCCATTGCCGGACCTCCGAGCTCGCGGGCGAAAAGGTTAAGGCACGCTTCGGCTACCGGGACGCCTGGGAAGATCTGCTCACCTTGATTGCCGAGCACTGGACGCCGGCCGCCCTCCCCGGAATCATGCACTGCTTCTCAGGCAACCCCGAGCAGGCGGAGCGCTCCCTCGCCGCCGGTTTCTCTCTGTCCTTTGCAGGGAACCTCACCTACCCCAAGAGCACCATCCTGCAGCAGGTGGCCCAGCAGGCGCCAGTCGACCGGATGCTCCTGGAAACGGACGCCCCCTTCCTCACGCCGCAGTCCCGCCGGGGCGCGGCGAACGAGCCCGCCTTCATAGTTGAAACGGCCGACTTTCTGGCAGGACTGAGAAACACCACTCGGGAAGCGATCGCCGCGCAGACCACCGCCAACTTTCATCGCCTCTTTCCTTCCACCGCTGCAAAGGACGCGTAAGCCGCGTCATACTGAACACCGCCGCCCAACCAGCTTCAGGAGACCCACAACCATGCCCGCAGATCAAAGCTTCGACGTCGTCAGCAAAGTAGAAGTTCAGGAGGTCAAGAACGCCCTGGACCAGGCCTCCAAGGAGGTGAATGCGCGCTTCGACCTCAAGAACTCGAAATCCACCATGACCCTCGAAGGCGCCGACACCATTCAGCTCGCCAGTCAGGACGAGTACACGCTGAAATCGGTGATTGAAATCCTTTCCCAGAAGCTTGTGAAGCGTGGGGTGTCGCTCAAAAATCTGGAATACGAGAAGGTCGAGCCCGCCGCCAACTCGTCGGTACGCCAGAAGATCAAGCTCAAGCAGGGCGTCAACTCCGACGCCGCCAAGAAGATCGTCTCCATGATCAAGGACTCCAAAAAGAAGGCGCAGGCCTCTATCCAAGGCGACACGGTCCGCGTCACGAGCAAGGACCGCGACACCCTGCAGGAGATCATGGCGATGCTGCGGGGCAAGGATCTCGGCATTGAACTTCAGTTCACCAACTTCCGTTCCAACTAATCACAACACCGTTACATGCCGCGCAACATCCTCCCGCCACCCCGCTCCCTTGTCCCCTTCCTGCTACTCTAAGGAGGCGTGGGGTCCATTTCCATCTCGACGGCCGGCGAAGTCTTTGAGCTTCTACGAGACGATCTGGCCGCTGTGGAGATCCAGTTTGCGCGCCAGTCCGCATCCCCGGTAGCGGTCGTCACAGAGATCGCTTCCTACCTCATGGCGGGCGGCGGGAAACGCATCCGTCCGATGCTCCTGCTGCTTTCCGCCAAGGCCTGCGGTAGCGACTCCGACGCTCGGCTTCGCCTGGGCGCCGTTGTCGAGATGCTCCACACCGCTACCCTGGTCCACGATGACATCATCGACGAGGCAAGCATCCGCCGTGGCCGCCCGTCATCGAATACCACCTGGGGCAACGCCAAGTGCGTCCTTGCCGGAGACTGGCTCTACATGCAGGCGTTCCAGAGCGCCCTCGCCGAACGCAACTTCCGCGTCCTCGATCTGCTCATCTCGCTGACGCAACAGATGGTCGAAGGCGAGCTGTTGCAAATGGAAAAGCTCGGCCACCTTATCAACGAGGAAGAGTATTTCGACCTGATCTTCCGCAAAACCGCCTGCCTGTTCCAGGTCTCCATGCAGCTCGGCGCGGTCATCGCCGACAAAACTCAACGCGGCGATGCCGCTCCGCCCAGCCGCCTCGCGCTCCATAACGGCAACGGCCATCACAGCCCGCTGGCGGATGAGGTCGACGGCACTGCCCGCTACGAGGCCGTCCTGGGGGAGTACGGCCGCAATCTTGGCCTCGCCTTCCAGATCGTCGATGACGTGCTTGACCTCACCGCGACCGACCACGTCTTGGGCAAACCCACAGCCTCCGACCTGCGCGAAGGCAAAGCCACCCTCGCCGTCATACACGCCCTCGAACGCGGCACCGGCGCCGACCGCGAAGCGATCCGCACCGTGCTTGCAGACCGCAGCTTCACCCGCGTCAGCCACAGTCAGATCCTGGAGATCCTGCAGCGCCACGGCTCGATCGCCTACGCCAAGGACACCGCTTGCGCGTACGCCGAAGTTGCTCGCCAATCCATCGCCGAACTGCCGGAAACCGAGTTCAAGCGCGCGCTGCTGTGGGTGCCGGGCTTCGTTACCAGCCGCGACCGCTAAGCCATCAAACGAGCAGGCAACCAAGCAGGCAAGAGCCGCAACAGGCTGTTTCCTTACCCGGCAATACGCATCGTGCGGCCGTGACGGCTCACGATGGCCAGCCGCTCTGAGGCGAGGATCCGGCGCGCCTGGCTGCGCGCATGGCTGTGCCAGGGTCCGCTGGCGTCTAGCCGGCTATACGCCGTCCAATGCCGGAGCGCCTTACGCATCTCGCCCAGGCGCTCATACGCCAAAGCAAGGTTGTAGTGGGCGTCCGCGTACTGCGGTACAAGCTCCAAAGCCCGCTCGTACGCCTTCACGGCCTCGGGCAGACGCGTCTGCTCGTCCAGCACATTGCCCAAATCGAAGAACGCCAAAGCGTACTCCGGATCCGCCTCCGTGGCGCGCCGGTACAGCTGCTCAGCCCCCGCATAATCCCGCTCGTTGTAGCGAATTGTCCCCAGGTTGATGGCTCCGGGCGCGTGCATTGGCTCCAAAGCCAGCAGGTGCTCGTAGAGCGCCTTGGCCTCGCCCAGCGTCTCCGGCCGCTCTTCCAGCCGTACCGCCCGCTGAAAAAGGTCCTGGAGGGAAAGTGCGTGGGCGACCCCGCTCACAGGCCTCTGCCGAACAACACCCAAGACCGCGGTCCCGGTGGAGCCCTCGAAGTCAAACAGAAGCTGCGAGCTCAACGGGTCCAGCAAGGCCCCGCTCTGGCGAAAGACCACTCGCGGCCGATGCGGCGCGATGACTGCTCCGGAGAGCGGATTCACATCGCCTGCCACTCGTCGCATGGCATCCACAGACCGCCGGATGCTTCCGACGGAAATGCGCGTGGCGGCTAGATCCCGCAGCTTGCGCAGACGGGACAGGCCGTCGAACGCATAGGTTTCCGCAGGTTCAATCAGCCCGGCACGTTCCCAAATCTCCAATTGCCGGCAAGGCAGGCAGAGAATCCGCAATACATCTTGGCGTTGGAACAGGCTCACAGCGGTTCGCTCCAGAAACAGTGGCGGGCGGCAACAAGGTGTCCGCTATGCCCGAGTATGCGCGGGCTTTTGCCTCGCAGCAAGGGTTCCGCCATGCGGAATCGCAGATTTCCGTGGATAAACGGAACCAAATCCAATACACGCCTTTTGTGGAATGCACATGGCATGGGGCATTACCATCCGCTTTTCGCAATGACCGGAGCAGCGCTTTTCTCGCGAGCGCAAGTAGCCTAGACTGAGGGGGTTAGCATAACTACTGCATCCTTCCTCTGCTGAGCCGCTCGACCGAAACGAAGACACGTGACATCCCGGCGATACCTCCTGTCCGACCCTTAATGCAAAAGTGGGACAGCCATGCGCTCGGCTGCTTCGTATCCTCCAGCTTGTTATGATGGAGATCGCGGTGAACGCCGAAGGGCCCCGGCAGGAAGCCATAGAGCACTACGGACTGGCGGACCTGCCGCACGACCCGGCACTGGACGATATTGCGCGCCTTGCCGCGCAGGTCTGCGGCGCGCCGCTCGCCGGCATCGGCATCGTGGAACGGGACGGGACTTCGCTGATCGGTTGCTATGGCTTCGAAGTACGCTCCCTCCCCCCCCCGGCCCGCCCCGGATCGGATATTTGGCCGTCGGAGAGTCGCGATGAGCGGGACGGAATGCGCACTGGTCACCGGCGGCGCCGGCTTCATCGGCTCGCACCTGGTCGAAGCCCTGGCGGGGCAGGGG
>CAXUNH010000207.1:0-3027 GCA_964252405.1 uncultured Acidobacteriaceae bacterium
AAGCACCGTGGCTTCCGCGTCGCCCCAGCCGATCCGCCTGTCATCGTCGCCGGGCAGCGGCGCGTTGCGGACCCAATGCTGCAGCTTGTCCAACCCAAGCCACTTCGCTTTCAACGCGTAATAGCGATGCGAGAGCCGCGGGAAGTCGCTGACCACCGCGGTGACCAGCGCGTCCACGACCTCGTCCTCCACGACGTTGGACAGGTTGCGGTCACTGCCCGGCCGCGGCAGCTGCCGCCAGGTGTCGATGATCTCCTTGTCCTTGGCCAGCGTGTTGGTGATCAGCGAGAACAGCTTGCTGCGCTCCTGGAACGCCTGCCCGATCGCGGCGGCCGCTTCCTGGCGAACGGTCCTGTCGGGATCGGACAGCTTGTTCAGCACGGCGTTCACCGTGAGCTGCTCGCCGCCGAAGCTTACGCGCATGCCGGCCACCGTCTCGTCGAACAGCCGGCTCCACGCGCTGCGTCCCGTCACTTCGCGGTCGTGCACGAAGCGCTCCAGCTCGTCGCTCAGCTGGTGCTTGCGCCACACACGCAGGTCCCGCAAATAGGGACGCCACCGCGCGAACGCCGGATCGGCGAACTTGCCCTCCAGCACACCGTCCTCGATCCTGTTCAGCTCCAGCCGGAAGAACAGCAAATGCGCGCTGATCGCCGTGCAGCGCTCCATCATGGACTGGTAGAACTGGCCTGCCGCGGCGTCCGTGCTGTCCGCGCTGAACAGCAGCTGCGCGTAGCTCATCACCCGCCCCAGCGTCTCGTCGATCGCCTGGAAGGTCTCCATCGCACCGGCCAGCTCGCGCCCGCTCAGGCCGGCCAGCTTGCCGCTGAACGCATCCGAGAAGGCGCGCGCCCTGCGGTCCGCCTCGTCCAGGTCCGCCCTGACGCGCGGGCTGTCCGGCGACTCGTAGAGGTCAGCCAGGTTCCAGCTCGGCAGATCCTGCGCCGGCGCGGCGGAGGGGACGGCGACGGAGCCCTCGGGGGCGTGATGGGTCATGTGGCGGAAGTCCTTGAGCGGCCGCACGACATGTAAGGGTGCGCCGCGCAACGTCAAAGGCCGGAGCGCGAAAGCCAGTTCCGGCCGCGGCCCCGTCACATGCCCAGCGCGCGCCGGTAGACGTCCAGCAGCGTCTCCTGCTCCTCGATCTCCGCCGGTTCCTGCTTGCGCAGGCGGATGATGGTGCGCAGCACCTTCACGTCGAAGCCCGCGGACTTCGCTTCGCCGTAGATGTCCTTGATGTCGTTGCCCAACGCGCGCCGCTCTTCCTCCAGCCGCTCGATGCGCTCGATCAGGCTGCGCAGCCGATCCACGGCGATCCCGCCGACCTTGGTGTCCTCGTCCGCCACTCATCACCCCCGCACAGACCCGTGAGCCGGGCGGGATACGCGCGTGGCGCGGCAGGGTAAAGCCAAGCCGGCCGGTTTTCTGGCGGCGGCGCGCTGTCCCGCCGCGCGGCGCCGGTCAAATAACCACGGCTCGCTTTCCTGCACGCCGCGAACGCCCTACCTTGCCGGCAACCGACACGGCAGGGAGCCCCAGGCATGCGCGACTACACCAAGTTCTACATCAACGGTGCCTGGGTGGCGCCCGCGGCCCCCAACCCGCTTGCCGTCATCAACCCCGCCACCGAAAAGCCGTGCGGCACCATCAATCTGGGCGGCCAGGCGGACGTGGACGAAGCGGTGAAGGCTGCCCGCACGGCGTTCGCCAGCTTCGGCCAGACGACGCGCGAGGACCGCCTGGCGCTGCTCGGCCGCATCATCGACGCCTACAAGGCCCGCTACAACGACATGGCGGCCGCCATAACCGAGGAGATGGGCGCGCCCGTCTCGCTGTCCCAGAACGCGCAGGCGGCGATCGGCATCGGCCATTTCCAGGCGGCCCAGGCCATACTGCAGACCTACGTGTTCGAGGAGATGCGCGGCACCACGCTGATCGCCCGCGAGCCGATCGGCGTCTGCGGCTTCATCACGCCGTGGAACTGGCCGATCAACCAGATTGCCTGCAAGGTGGCGCCCGCCTTGGCCACCGGCTGCACCATGGTGCTCAAGCCCAGCGAGATTGCGCCGTTCAGCGCCTACATCCTGGCCGAGATCCTGCACGAGGCCGGCGTGCCGCCCGGCGTGTTCAACCTGGTGAACGGCGACGGGCCCGGCGTGGGTGCCGCCATCAGCAGCCATCCGGACATCGACCTGGTCAGCTTCACCGGCAGCACCCGCGCCGGCATCGAGGTGGCGCGCGCCGCCGCCCCCACCGTGAAGCGCGTGCACCAGGAGCTGGGCGGCAAGTCTCCCAACATCATCCTGCCCGACGCCGATCTGCGCGCCGCCGTGACCCGCGGCGTGAAACACGTGATGCAGAACAGCGGCCAGTCCTGCAACGCGCCCACCCGCATGCTGGCGCCGCACGCGGTGATGGAGGACGTGATCGCCATCGCCAAATCCACCGCGGAGGCCACCACCGTGGGTGACCCGCAGGGCAACGCCGAGCTGGGCCCCGTGGTCAGCGAGACTCAGTGGAACAAGATCCAGGGCCTGATCAACAAGGGCATCGAGGAAGGTGCGACCCTGGTGGCCGGCGGCCCTGGCCGGCCCGAGGGGTTGGAGACCGGCTACTACGTCAAGCCCACCGTGTTCGCGCACGTGACGAACGACATGACGATCGCGCGCGAGGAGATCTTCGGCCCGGTGCTGACGATTCTGGGCTACGACACGATCGAGGAGGCGGTCGCCACGGCCAACGACACGCCTTACGGGCTGGCGGCCTACGTGCAGGGGCGCGACCCGGTGCAGTTGCGTTCGGTAGCCCGGCAGTTGCGCGCGGGGCAGGTGAACATCAACGGCGCGGGGATGGACATCATGGCGCCGTTTGGCGGGTATAAGCAGAGCGGCAACGGGCGCGAGTGGGGGGATTTGGCGTTCGGGGAGTTTTTGGAAACGAAGGCTGAGATTGGGTATGGGGCTATCGCGGCTGAGTGAGGGTGCGCTGGAGGTTTAGGCAAGGGGGGGGGGGGGGGGGGGCGCCCGC
>CAXUNH010000207.1:3037-4353 GCA_964252405.1 uncultured Acidobacteriaceae bacterium
GTTTGGGGGGGTTGTTGTTGGGGGGGGTGTGTTTTTCCCACGGCGATGGGGCTCTGCCCCTGGACCCCGCTGGGGCCAGTCGGCCCCAGACCCCTCCTTCACGCGCCCAGAGCGAGGTGTATAATCTTGAACATCTCCTAAAGACTTTGCGTGCTCACAACTACCGAGGCTTGTGTCAACTACAGACAAGAGAGGGTTGTGCTGTCTTGATCCGGAACAAAAGAGATTAGGTTCTTCCTGGTTGCAGGTTAAAAACTTGCTGAAGAGCTTTTTTGAACCTTTCCGGTCCGGTCTGATTTGCCAGCACAGTCGCCCAGCCCCGCTCCGTTCACCCGCTAGCTCTCGGCAGGACACCCCACTGCGCGTCGCCTCTCCACGGCACTTCGTTTTACTCTGCATCAATCCAACGTCGCAACTTTCTTGCCTTTTCGACTTTGTTCCTCCACCAACGGAGGCCCACGATGTCCGCGATCTGGGGACCATTCGACGACGCCATTGACGCCCATCAGAACCTCTCCGGCTTTACGGACCAGGTACTGGACCCGCAGTTCGGCATAGCCTGGATCGGCGGAGGCACCCTCTTCACCCTGCGCGCGCCCTCCTACGATGCCAACGGTGACGGTGCGTGCATCGTCTATGAATGCCGCCCAACTCCGCCGCCCATCGCCCCGCCCAAGGGCGTCGGCCAGAAAATCTTCGCCTGGTTTAAAAGCGTTATGGAGCAGGAGGGCGAACGCCAACTTGCAGAAGGCCAGCGCAACCTGGAAGCGGGCAGGGCCATCAACCAGGGTATCACAACTCTCTACAAGCGCGCCTTTGGCTCTCCCGACAGGAAGCTTGACACCGTAGGCGTCGTGATGGACGGCGTAGGCATCGGCCTTTCCTTAGTGCTCATGAGCTTTGGCCCGCTAGAAGTCCTGGGTCTGATCGGCCTGATAGGTGGTGCCGCTCTCCTGATTTCTGACGGCTCAGCCTACGCTACAGAGCTAGCCGGCTACGATGAAACCGCCGACGAAATCAAATCAGCCACCTTCTACCCCCGCTGTGTCTTCACGCTGATGACTCTGCCCGACGCCGCATGGGGCTTAGGAAAGGTCGTCCTCGAAAGCGCGGAACTTGGCACCAAAGCCGTTAAGGCCGGTGTCGCCGCCGACCGCGCAGCGAACGGCTTGGCCAGAACCACCGCCGTTGCCGCAACAGCCCCCGATGCCCTAACCCGTTCCGAGCAGTCGTCACGGGCCGCGCGTTATGCCAAAGTCGGCGCGTCCGCCAAAAGGCGCGCGGATGCGGCTCGCCAGAAACTCGCGATCTACATG
>CAXUNH010000207.1:4363-5662 GCA_964252405.1 uncultured Acidobacteriaceae bacterium
CCGTTTCCTCATCCCGCCTGGCCTGCTGCTCCTCCTGAAAGAAAAAGATGACGGCGCCGAAGCCCGCGCCCGCATGGCCCAGAAAATCCGCAACTACACGTTCCATGTCACGGCGATGCACAAATCATGATCCCCGACGAACCCTCTCCCCTACGCGTTGGCTTCAGGGACTCATTCCGGTCCGCAATAGGCGTGGATCTTCCCGTCTACCTTACCCTGTCCGCCCTCCTAATCGGCCTGTCCGAGTTGGCCGGACAATCCGTCATGCTCACTGCCCCAACAATCCTGATAGTCGGCGTCGTTGCCTTGCTGGCCGTGGAAATCCTGCGCCGCTACGTTCTAACCTCCCGCCGTTCCGGCGGCGGCCAAAGAGCCGTTGCCGCGTTGCGTGCAATCATCTGGACCATGGTGCTCGGCGCGCTTCCCCTGATTATCTTTCTCGCCGCGGGCGTCGCCACATCCTGCTACGGCAAAGTCTGCGATAATCTGAACCGCATTTTCCTTATGATCATGCTCGGCTGGGCGATCCTCGCAGCTTTCATGTTGATCCTTGGCTACTTGCTTCTGAAACAAGCGACGTGGCTTCAGCCAAGATGAAAGCTGCCGATGCTAAGCTTTGTCACCTTCCCAATCAATCTACAACGCATTGCAAACCTACTTTCGGTGTTCCCTCTTTCTGAGATGTCATTTCTGACCACCACAAAAATCATCGGCAAACGTCTGAAACCGACTGACTACAACCAATACATCGCCGAACTCGTCTTGCTCGCCCTGATCGCCATCGCATATTTCGGCTACGACGACCTAAGCCCTCTAAGACACGCTGCCGCTATCGCCACCGTTGAGCGCAACGACTTCGCCTTAATCGGTGGTCTCGGCCTGTATGCGATCCGCCTATCCAGCTTCGTTGCCATGTTCCGCCAATACCGCATGCCGCAAACCCCAGAGTGGCTTGTTTTCATCGGCATTACTGCAGCCATGGTCGTCTGTTTCGCGTATCCGGCACGCTCGTGAGGTACTACGCCGCAGCCCACGACTACCGCTTCTGTTACAGTCAACATGACCGAGCGACCACCTACACCTTCGCTCACGCCAACACCGCTTGCCCTCATTTGCCTACCAACCTCGATCCTGACTGAACCAAACCCGAACTGCCGAACGCACGCATCACGGCCCCTGCAACTACGATCCAAAATTCGAGGACCGTAGCCGGGCCGCGCACCTTCAATCTCTCAAACGCCCTACGAATGGGGTCTGGGGCCAAGGCCCCAGCGGGGTTTGGGGCAGAGCCCCAACCTT
>CAXUNH010000208.1:0-5640 GCA_964252405.1 uncultured Acidobacteriaceae bacterium
CGCCGCCAGCGTTGATTCTGAGCCAGGATCAAACTCTCGTTTAATCTTGGTGTGCCCAAGAGTTCAGGACGGAGGTCCGAACCACTTGAGCGCTCCGCTCGCTCGAAAGGAGCGGAGGTAAAACTTTGTGAGAATGGCCAAACCTATAAGGTTTCTGCCTCTCACGACTGGCACGTTCAACCATGTTGTCAAAGATCCACGTCAGATCTGGCCTAAGCCGTCTGCTTTGGATCAAGAACCGGAGCCAACGCCCCTGTCCTCGAACTTGCGGTCAACAAAGCGAAAACGCCGCTTGTGTCTCGACCTATGATGTGCTGCAGTAACTTGGGTTTGCCCTGCGGGAGGGGGAGCGCTCTGCTCGCCGTCATCCTTTTCGAACCAAACACTTGGCCTGCGTAGTGACTTCCGGCTCTCGCCGCGCCACTCACTAGCGACTTTCTAATAGTACCTCGGTCTGCACCGTTTGTAAACTAGCGCCGTGAGCCTTTGCTGACAGGCACGGAAATTTTGATGCATCTGGCCAGCCGAGGATTCCACTTTTCACGGCTTTGCACGGGTTGAGCGCGACGAGAGTCGACCGGGGCAGCCGAGCCTTAGCCACTCCGCTCACCACTGAACACCCGGGTAGAGACTCGGGATCCGGTAGCCGCGGTACGCGTTGCTGAGCGAGTGCATGTGCCACACCGTCCTCGGCGTGCTCTCCTGCGTCACCTCGAAGATGTCCGCCGTTGTGCCGGTTCCGGCCAGGTCGTATTCCACGTTCCCATTGCTCAACAGCTCGGTGTTGCCGCCAAAGTAGCTGTACAGGCTTGTAGGCAGGATCTGGTTGGAGAGCAGAGTCGCCGTCATCGCAGTCTCGTCAATCTGAAAGATGGGAATCGAGGTGTACAGACAAGGCGGCTCTCCCGCCGTCCCGCATTGCACGCCCGGCGGGAACTCGCGATCGTCGCCGTTGTCCATCAGTCCCAGCGAGAAAACGCCTGCCGTGACTTTGGAGAAGAACGAAGGAAAGTGCTGCGCATAGTTCCAGTCCGTCGGGTCGGTTCCGTTCACCAGGGTGAAATCGCCTCCTTCGCCCAGCCTCCACAGGATGTTCCCGGTCCCTTGGCCGTCTCGGTAGTCGACCTTCACCACCCAGTTCTGATGGCGCAGAGAGACCAGCAGATTTCCGTCCGTGGGCGAGTACACAATCGCATTGGAGTGCGTCCAGTCCGGGAAATTCCACGGATGACGATTCACATCCAGGTGGTCGAACTCGTCCCACACCCACACCGGGTTCAGGTTCCCGTCCAGGTCAATCACCACGTCTCCGAGGACGGTTGTCGCTCCAGGCATTCCCGCCAGGTTCTGAAAGGTGCGCAGGCTGTTGGAAAGCACAAGCCAGTGCCCGTTCGGCAAGTCGACCACATCGTGATGGAACTGCTGCAGCGTGATGTTGTAGCCCGCGTTCTGCAGTTTCTGGGTGAGCGTCGCCGCCGTGATCTCACGCACCGTGTTGCCCGCCAGGTCGATCTCCCGTACGGCCACAAGGTTCGTCAACGAAGTCCCCGTCAGAGGGTACGAGGACCCCTGGCCGAGCGTCACCAAGAAGTCCCCATTGCTCATCAGCTTGGCGCCCTCCAGGTTGTACCCGCCGTCGTCGCCTGGAATCACATACGTCCATAACGAACGTCCCTGAAGATCGGTCACCACCAACTGCTGGTACGCCCCATTGTTCACCGCCAGCTGCTCCACCCCGGGCTGCGGGGTTAAGCCGGAGGGTGTCTCCGTGGTGAGCGAGACAGAGAAGAGCGGGGTTCCCGTCGTAAACGTGTGGTCGCTGTCCAGGGCACTGCTGCCGTCAGAGAACTGAACCGATGCCTGCATGTGGTACGTGCTGTTGGCCAGCATGCCGGCGACCAGCATGTTCACCGTTCCCGGGGCGGTCAGCGACTTCGTCCAGGTTTGGGTCCCATACGCCGTCGTCGGCCCAAAGTTCACGGTCACTGAGCCCGGAAACGGAAGCGTGACGCTGTACATCGCGACCTGCGGGTGATTCGTGTTCGTCACAGTGCCGGTCAGCACCCCTGAGACCCCGGTCAGCGCCACCGTCTCCGGACTGCTCGCCGCATTCTCGAAGTTCAGGCTAAGCGTCGCTGTCTGTGCCGCGCCGCCGGACGCTGTCGTGGGGGCGTACGCCACCGAGACCGCGCAGCTCGCTCCCGCGGCAATCTTCGGGGCGCAGGTCTGCCCCGCAACCACGCTGTAGCCCCCATCCCCCGCCACGGAGGGGTTCAGGTACAGCGTCGCCGTGCCGGTGTTCGTCACCGTGACGACCTGCTTCGTGGCTCGCGCACCCACAAGATCCTGCCCGAAGTCATAGCTCCCCGCACTCAGGGCAGCCGTCGTCGGCGCGGCAGGCTGGATCACGAAGCTGGTTGAAGCCGTTGCCGCCGCGTAGTTGCTGTCCGCGGCCTGTGTCGCTGTCATAAGAACTGTGCCGGCGCCGGTCATGGTCACCGTAGATCCGGAAACCGTCGCCGGCCCGCTGGTCACGGCGTAGGTGATCGCCCCTGTCGAAGCCGAGCTGGCGCTCACCGGGAAGGTCGCATCGCTAAAGGTTTTCGTCGGAATCGGCGCAAAGCTCAGCGTCGGCGTTCCGGGGCTGACCGCAAACGACGTTGAGGCTGTGGCTGCGACGAAGTTCGCATCTGCTGCCTGTGTGGCGGCAATCGTTACCGTGCCCACCCCGGTGATCGTCACTGTCGATCCCGAGATTGTTGCCGGGCCGCTCACGACCGCGTAGCTCACCGGTCCAGTCGACGCGGAGGCAGCGCTAATTGAAAACGCTGCATCGCCATAGGTCTTGGCACCGATCGGCGCAAAGGCCAGCGCCGGTTGCGCTGGATCCACGGTCACGTTCGCCGAGGCACTCGCGGCCGTGTAGTTCCCCTGCGCAGCCTGGGACGCTGAGACGACCACTTTGCCCGTCCCCGTCACAGTCAGGAGAGAACCGGCCATGGTTGCAGGGCCGCTCGCCACCGCAAACGTCACGGGGCCCGCGGAGGGCGAACGTACGCTCACCGGGAAGGGCGCCGCACCGTAGGTCTGAGCTGGGATGGGGGCAATGACCAGTGCCGGAACAGCAGGCGCGACCGCGAAACTGCCCGTAACGCTGGCGGAGGCGTACTCACCAAAGGCGCTCTGGTTGGCCGAAATCACCACAGTTCCCACACCCGTGACGGTGACGGTGGACCCGGAAATGCTGGCCGCCCCACTGCTTACCGCAAAGCTGATGCCGGCCGGTGAGGTCGAGGTGGCGCTCACGGCAAACGGCGCCACGCCGTAGGTCTGCGGGCCGATCGGACTCACCGAAAGCTGCGGGACGATTGGATCGACCGTCAAAACCGCGTTCGCGCTCCTGGCCGTCCCGCCCGGGTTGGTCACGCTCACGGTAAATACCGCTCCACTGTCGGCCAGCTTTGGCGAAAAGCTGTACGCGCTCATAGTCGCCTGGGGGATAGGCGTTCCGTTTCGATACCACTGGTACTGCAGAGGGGCTGTGCCCGTGGCGACGGCTGCAAAGGTAACGTTCTGGCCGGAGACCACGGTCTGATTGCCGGGTTGCGTCACGATCGCGGGACTTGTGCCGCTCCATCCGCAACCAGCCACCGTCAGACACAAGAACGCGGTCGCGAGACAGAACCGTAAGGCGATAGAAAAGGTGACGCTGTGACGTTTGTTCAACTCTGTTCCTCGGCCCGCCTTCAAGGGAACGCAGCAGAAAGAGCGCCTTCCCGCGAAGGTCTTCTTGGTATCTGGGAAGTGTACAGCTTGTCCTCGCCGCGCCGCCCCCGTAGGAGGAGTTTCCTCCCAGGAAAACAGCTTCCTCCACTGCCCTGAGGAGAGCGCGCTGCCGGGCAACGGCATTCGCTCCCGTTCGCGGGCTGCACGGGAAGGAGAAGCCGGCTAGGAACTGCTCGAAAAGCCGACCGGTGGCGCGGTTGTATTCTGTGTGTTGATGAGCCAGCCCAACCTCGAAGCAACGCTGGAAACTGTGTTCGCTCCCGCGCAGCCTGAGGAAGGCTCGCCCCGGATTGCAGTCCTCATCCCCTGCCACAACGAAGAGATTGCGATTCCTCACGTGGTACGTTCCTTCGCCCGCGAGCTGCCCGGCGCCCGTATCTACGTGTACGACAACAACTCCGTGGACCGAACCATTGAAGTAGCCCGCCTGGCTGGTGCGCTCATCGGCCGTGAGCAGTTACAAGGCAAGGGCAACGTGGTGCGCCGCATGTTCGCCGACGTCGAGGCCGACGTCTACGTGCTCGTGGATGGGGACGACACCTACGACGCGGCCAGCGCGCAAGCCATGATCGATCTGCTGCTGGAACGAGGCCTGGACATGGTCACCGGCACGCGCGTCACACAGATCCAGGCGGCCTACCGTCCCGGTCATCGCTTGGGTAATGTCCTGTTGACGGGTATCGTCACCCGGATCTTCGGCAAACGCATCACGGACATGCTCTCCGGCTACCGCGTCTTCAGTCGGCGGTTTGTGAAGAGCTTCCCCGCCCTGAGCGCCGGTTTTGAGACTGAAACCGAACTCACCATCCACGCACTCGAACTGCGCATGGCCCTCGGTGAGGTGCAAACGCCGTATCGCGACCGCACTGCCGGCTCGACGTCCAAACTCAGCACGTACAAGGACGGTGCAAGGATCTTCCTCACCATCCTTCACCTGGTCAAGGAAGAGCGCCCGCTCCAGTTCTTCACGCTGATCGCGGTCATCCTCTTTCTCACCAGCATCGTCCTTGGGTTCCCACTTTTCGTCGAGTTCAGGCGCACGCACCTTGTGCCTCGCCTTCCAACGGGTGTGCTCGCCACCGGCATCATGATGCTTTCGTTCCTCTCGCTGGTGTGCGGCCTCGTGCTGGATTCGGTCTCCCGCGGCCGCAAGGAACAAAAGCAGATCGCGTACCTTCAGACCGGCCAGGCGTACGCTGCGCAGAGCCGAAGGCTCTGGCGCTAGCAATGGGTCTCCGGGCGGGATTCTCCCGCGCCGAAGCAGCGCAGGACACTGTTGCGGAAGCTGGCAAACAGCCTTTCGTGTGAGGCCCGGTTACGAAGGTATACTGCCCAGCCTCCCGGCATTCCATTCGGAAAACCTTTCTTTTTACTAGGGAATCTCCCAGTTACAACTGGGCTTTGACGTCAGTAGGCTCAGTGCAGACTGCTCGTGCAGAGCTTTCCGGGAGTATGGAGATGGCACAGTATCAAGGGTCTGTTCGTTGGTTCAATAACGCCAAGGGCTACGGCTTTCTCGGACGTGAAGGCGGTCCTGATGTGTTCGTGCACTACTCAGCGATTCAATGTGATGGCTATAAGACCCTGAAGGAAGGGGAAGCTGTCGAGTACGACGTTGTCGAAGGCGACAAGGGTCCTCAGGCGGATCAGGTCATGCGCTTGAAAGCCGCCGGCTGACGCTTTCACCTCGCGAACTCCCCGTGAGGCCCGGGCTGCTGGCTGTTTTGTTTTCGGGAAGTCCGGGTACCCACAGGTGGAACCAGATCTGCGGTTTGTGCGGACCCGTCCCGGTCGCGTGTGCTCACATCCGCTACGCCCCTCTGCTATCATCGGCTCGACATCGCGGCCCCACCC
>CAXUNH010000209.1:0-5578 GCA_964252405.1 uncultured Acidobacteriaceae bacterium
GCATGGAGAAGTGGATGACCGAGCAGAATGGAGATGGTACTTATGACTGACAGGATCCGTCGCATCTGCCGCGAGTGACGCCGTGAAGGGCATGATGACCCTTTGCGGAGTGAAGCTGAGGTGCCGGCGTACACAAGTAGAAGCTTAGACGAACAAAGCTCGCGGCAGTTGCGGATCAAGAGTTTGGCGGGGAACGCCCCGGGGAGCGGGCGCACACACGATGAGCGGTACAGCGGAGGTGGCGGAGGCCGGGAGCTGGCAGGCGACCGGGACGGACGGGGCGCCGAACCTGAAGCAGGCGGTCGCGGACCGGTTGGCCGCGCACCGGCAACGGCGGGCAGCGGCGGCGGCGCAGGAGGCCGAACTGGAAGCCCGCACACGGCAGCACCGTGAGTACCTCGGCTCGGCACGGAAGGAGGCGCAACGGCGCGGCGCGTCCGTGGTGCGGGATGCGGTGATGGCGCGCTATGAGCGCCGGGAGAGCTACCGGGAGTTTCTGGCCGCTGAGGCCGAGCGGGTGATCGCGCAGGCCCAGGCGGAGGCTGAGGTGGCCGCGCGCAGTGCCAAGGCGGTAGCCGAGGCGCAGATGGCGCTGCTCGAGGAGTTCGATCAGGTCAATCAACCGGAGCCCGGACCGCGGGAACAGGCCCTTGCGCAAAAAAAAGCTGAAACCAGGGGTGAACTTGCGCACGCTCTTGCCGATATAGTCCTTGGCGCCCGTGAACTGATGGACGAGCCGCCCTTGTTGACTGTGACGGAAGCTCCTCAACGCGATGTTGCCGCGAAGGCTGGTGTGGCTCTGGCGCCGGAGACGGCTGTGCGTGAGGTCTCGGCGGCGGGGCTGACGGTGCGTCTGTTTGAGGACATACCGTCCGTTCCGCCGCGCTCCTCCGACGTGCGGCCCCGCCGCGGCAACCAGCCGGTGGAGGAGTTCTCCGGCGTGTTCTTCGATGAGCACGTGGCCGAAACCCTGAACGCGCTTGAAGAAGAGATCGAGTTTCGCCGTGCGCCGGAGTTTCCGCACGCCGCGGCTCTGCAGACCCAGGGCATTCCCGGCAATCTGATTGAGTTTCCCCGCGAACTGGTGGCGCCGCGCCGTGCACGTCCGCGGCTGGCGGAAGGTCCTCTCCGGGACGAGCCCGGGGAGCCGCAGCTGCGCATCTTCGAGGTGGACGCCGAGCAGAGGGAGTCCCAGTGCACGCCGCTGGAGGACAATCCGATCCCGGGGTGGCAGACGTTGCAGCTTGGAGGGTTTGACGCGGAGCCTGCTGCGCCCTCGACGGCCTCCGACGCCCAGACCCACCTGGCGCTGCCGCTGTACACCGCTCCGCTGGAGCGGCGGCTGATGGCGACGGCGGTAGACCTCTGCGCGGTGGGCTGCGCCTGGCTGCTCGCGGCAACGTGCGCGGTGGAGGTTGCGGGTCCCGCTCTCAAAACGATGTCGTTGCCGCTTGCAGGGGTCGCAGGTTTGGCCAGCTTCGCGCTGTTCCTGGTGCTGTACCAGGGACTGTTCTTCAGCTTCGCGGAAGGGACGCCGGGGATGCGCTATGCGCGGATCGCCCTGTGCACCTTCGGCGAAGGAAACCCCAGCCGCCGCGCCATGCGCCGGCGTATCTTCTCGACGATCCTGGCCGTGTGCCCGCTTGGCCTGGGTCTCGCCTGGACGCTGCTGGACAACGATGGACTGGGCTGGCACGACCGCATGAGCCGCATGTATCCGCGGGCATACTAGCGCGAGCGCACCACCTCGCGATCGCCCCAGCTTTTTGCCATCGCAACTGTTGCGCCGGGGAAGGGTCGAACTGTCTGCGTCTTATCAAATCCGGTGCGCTAGAGTGAGCTGAACGGAGATCGACCAACATCTATGTTTTCCCGCGCAACCAGCCTGATCGTTGCCTTTCTTGCTCCTTTTGTCTTGCTGCCGGCCGCACGAAGCCTTCGCGGGGATCCGCGCGAGGTACAGGCCGCGCCAGCCTCCCAGGAGATGGCCGCGACTCCTGCCTTTTACACGACCCATGTGCAGCCCATCTTCCAGGCGAACTGCTACCGGTGCCACGCGGGACTGAACCATCGCGGCGGCCTGATGCTGGATTCCAGGGCGGGGCTGATGAAGGGCGGCCACGACGGAGCGGTGATTGTGCCGGGTCACCCGGAGGCGTCGTTGCTGGTGAAGCTGATCCGGCACGAAGGCCCCGCCAACGATCCCATGCCCATGCCGCCCAAGAGCAAGTTGTCTGAGGCGGACATCGCCACGATCGAGCAGTGGGTGCGGGCAGGTGCGGTGATGCCGCCCGATGCTGGTGCAAATTAGGACAAATCAAGTGGAAAAGCGCGTCGAAGGTGCCGAAAGGTTGCAGTCGCTGTACCTGAAGCGGCACTTACACCCGGTACGGTTGTCGCCTAGTCTGAGGGAGCTCAGCGCCTCCACGGCCTCTGAAGTTTTGATCATGACCAACCTCCGGCAGGGCCGGTGGCTGCAGTTGTTTTCTCGTCTCTGCAGCGCCAAATCGTCTGTGGCAGCTGCCGCGCTGGCGGGAGCTTTGCTGCTGCCCGGAACGGCGCTGGCTGCACCGAACGCACGCGCGCGCCACCCCTTGCCCACGGCCCTTCACACCTTCCACGTCACCGAGAGCGGATCGCATGGCTCCGGGAAGAAACACAAAGGGACGCTGAAGAGCAGGAGCGCGGAGGCGGAGGAGACGGGCTCCAGGCGCGGCTCCGGGTCGCGCGGGAACGGGAAGCGCGGCAACAAGGGACGTGGCCGCCGGGCAGAGCCGGTGGACGATCCTGTGCCGATGTTTCGGGCGGAGCGGGATGGCCGGCACAGTGGGCAAGGCGCCCGTGGAATGACGGCCGGGGCACGCCACGGGCGGCAGAGTGGGTTCACGAACAGGCCGGCGCCGCTGGTGAGTTCGTGGCGGCACGGGCATGTGGTGACGCCGTCGTCGACCCATGCCCAAGTGCCCTCGATTGACGCCGAGAGGACGCCCGCACCGATCTTCCGCCGGCCGGGAGGCCGCGGGCCGCTGGTTGCGGAACGGAGGTCCCCTCCGGGTGACAGCAGGACGGACCCTGCTTCCCCAGGGTACCGGGCCTACGCCGAGGGCGTGGCACGTCCGGAGGACGCCGAGAGAATGCCCGGCGCGCGGGCTGCTGGAGGCGATGGGAAAGAGATGTTCGGGGAGGCGATGGTGAGTGCCGCGCCGGCGAGGGGCGCCGCCGCGGCTTCGCCGCGCGCGGTGGGCACACCTCTGACACAGCCGCAGTTCGTGCAGGGATTTGGCGGGGAAGTGGCGATGCCTTCCGGGGCAGGCGCGGAACGGCCCGGGGGAACGCGGCGCCGGAGTCATCCGTCGACGTGGGGCCCTGAACCGGCTGCGCTGAATACGGAGCCTTTGGACGAGCGAGAGACCATCACGGAAGCCGCGGTGAGCCCGGCGGTGCTGCCGGAGCTGTATGACCGCAACGGCCGGCTGGTGATGCGGGCCCCGCTGAAGGGGTCGCACGATGTGCTGGTCCACCAAAATCTGATGGCGGACAACGACGGGCTGGAGCGGATCGGGACGGATGCGGACCTGGAGCGGCTGCGATCGGCGCATCTGCTGGTGACTCTGCCGGCCAGCGAAAGCCTGCATGTGAACGAAGATTTACCGGTCAACCGGCGCGTGGCCCGGCCGTGGACGGCGATGTTTGCCGCCGATATCGGGCGCGCGTTTTACGCACGGTTCCGGGAGCCGATCTATGTGACTTCGGCGGCGCGCACGGTGCAGTACCAGGCACGGCTGCAGATGGTAAACGGCAATGCCGCCGGACTGTGGGGCGATAGCGCGTCGCCGCATCTGACCGGGCAGGCGGTTGACCTGGCGAAGCGTGGCATGAGCGGTGCGGAGCTGGCGTGGATGCGAGGCTATCTTCTGCCCCTGATGCAAGCCGGAAAGATCGATGTGGAAGAAGAGTTTCACCAGGCGTGCTTTCACGTCAGCGTCTACAAGAGCTACGCTGCCGGCCGGCGCGCGCTCCCGCATGAGGTCGCGCAGGTCCACACGGTGACCGCTCCGGTGCAAACGCTTGCGGAGACGACCGACCCTGACGAGTAGAGTCGCCCACGCTTAGGAACAGGAAGGCCCGTCTCTCGACGGGCCTTTGCGTGTTACGACATGGACTAAGGCGGAGGTCAGACGGTCATGATCTCTTTTTCCTTGCCCTTGAAGAGCTCGTCCATGCGCTTGATCTGGGTGTCGGTAAGGGCTTGGATCTCCTCGTTGGCGCGTTTTTCATCGTCGGCGGAGATGAGCTTGTCCTTGGCAGCCTTCTTGACGGTTTCATTGCCATCGCGGCGGATGTTGCGGAGGGCGGTTTTGTGGTCTTCCAGGGTGGTGGCGAGGCGCTTGACGGCGTCTTTGCGGCGGTCTTCGGTCATGGGCGGGATGGGCACGCGGATGACCTTGCCGTCGTGCATGGGGTTGAAGCCCTGGCCGGAGGTGCGGATCGCTTTTTCGACGGGGGCGACCATGTGTTGCTCGAAGGGCTGGACCAGGATGATCTGGGCTTCGGGTGTGGAGAGTTGGGCGACCTGATTGACTGGCATTTCGGAGCCGTAGTACTCCACCTTGATGCCGTCCAGCATGTGCACGGAGGCGCGGCCGGTGCGGATGCTGAGCAGATGGGAGCGGAAGTCCTCGACGGCCTTGTCCATACGGGTTTGCAGGCCCTCGTACACACCCTTAAGTCCAACGATATTCACCATTGCTGCCATGCTGCTCTTGTCTCCTTCGTACGTCCCCGATGATTTTACAGGGGGATGAAAGGTGGGACGCCGGCAAGGCTGGAGGGTTTGCTCCCCAACCCCGGGTAGTGGGAGATGGCGCAAAAGACGTAGGACTACTTATGGCTGCCAGCTTGACTGGCCCAGACGCACCCCGTAGGCTTGGGATACGTATACGGCTACCGGGGCCGTTTCGAGTTGTGAGTCTCCGGTGCAAGTTCTGGCTGTGAGGGATGGCAGCGGAAAAGGGTTTCGCATGAAGAAGCTTTCGCTATGGGCCGTGTTCGCCTCTGCGCTGATGGTCGCGGCACCGGCGTACGCGCTGGGCGGCTGCACGAATTCACCGGAAAACCCGACCCTTGTGCTGGCCGGTCTGGCTGGAGGCGTGTATGGTTTCCGGTCACTGCGCACCTATCTGCGCGCTCGCAAGGGCCGCTAGCGAGTTCTGGGGGCCTGCTCCGACCGGGCAGGCTGAACGTGCTTGATCACCACGGAAGTTTCGGCTTCGTCGCCTGCTGTGCCGCGCGGTTCTCTCCATACGCTTCCCTGGCGTGTGGCGATCGGGCTTGCTTGTACCTGCGCGCTCTTCGGTGTCTTTTCTCTCTATAGTTCAGCGTTGTGGCTTGCGGGCATATGGCGGACCGACGACTTGAAGTCGGTTGGGCTAGTCGTGCCCTTTGTGTGTTTTGCCCTGATTCTGCGGGCCTGGCGATCGACTGGCCGGACGACCGGGGGCACGTTGCGGGGGTTTCCGGTCCCTCTTGGCACGGTGATCGCCGTCTTTTTCCGCGACCAGACCATGCTGGTCCTTAC
>CAXUNH010000210.1:0-5568 GCA_964252405.1 uncultured Acidobacteriaceae bacterium
GCCGTGGGCGCTTAGGTGGTTGGCTCTGCATGACACAGCAAGTGTGCGGACGACGCCTCCAGCATGATCTACCTCATGCTCTTCGGCTCGGGCAAAATCCTCTTCGGCCACCTAGGCCTCGGCCTGGGCATGATGGCCGCCGGCACGATAGCCCTCCTCGTCCTCTTCTGGAGCCTCAACCGCCAAGGCTGGCAGTCCTTCCGCTAACTTCGCCCTCCCTTGTTGTCATTCCCGCAGGGAATCTGCGTTTGCAGTTGCCGTTGCCTTTGCCTTTGCCTCTCTTGTTGTCATTCCCGCAGGGAATCTGCAGTTGCAGTTGCAGTTGCCTTTGCCTTTGCCTTCGCCTTACTTGCTTGTCATTCCCCGAAATGGGAACCTGCTGTTTGCCACAAACGCCTTCGCCACTAACGGCGACCAGCCAAACTGCACTACCCTAGAACTCCATGCAGTTCCACACAGAATTCCTGCTCTCCGCCATGAGCCCCGACCACTTTCCCACCGCGCAGCGCACAGCCGACGCGCCCGAAATCGCCTTCCTCGGCCGCTCCAACGTCGGCAAGTCCTCGCTACTCAACAAGCTCGTAGGCTCCGCCGCCGCAAAGGTCTCCTCCACCCCCGGCCGCACCCGCGCCATCAACTTCTTCGCCCTGTACGAAGGCACCCAGAGCAAACACAAGTTCCAACCGCAACTCGTCTTCGCCGACCTGCCCGGCTACGGCTACGCCAAAATCTCCAAATCCATCTCCGCCGAGTGGCCCAAGTTCATCGAGCCCTACCTGCAGGACCGCCAACAACTCGCCCTCTGCATCTGCCTCGTCGACTCCAACATCCCCCCGCAAGAGAGCGACACTCTCCTCATCAACGCCCTCCGCCAAATGGGCCGCCCCCATCTCGTCGTCGCCACCAAGACCGACCGCCTCAGCGGCAACGCACTCGCCAAGTCCCTCGCCACCCTCAAACAAGCCCACGGCGAAGACCGGATCCTCCCCGTCTCCTCAAAATCCGAAAACGGCGTAAAAACCCTCTGGCCTGAGATCTTGAACGTTCTGGGCTAAGTCCTTTGTGCGCCGGAACAAGCTGATAATCTACCCCGCGCTAAAATCATTCGCGTGTACGACGACGAAGCACTACTTGCTGGGTTCATGCAGCCAAAGAAGCGCGAGCGTTACCGGGAGATGTTCAACACTCCACGTTTGCGGAAGAAATTCATCAATGAATTAGCTCACTTCGTCGACTTCGATCCAAAGTTTCGACTGCCGCTTATGAGCGAGAAGTTGGACGTTCCTACCATCGCTCGTGAACTACAGAAACGGCAGTCTCGCAATGTCGTCCTCGCAATCTCTGAGAACCCTGCCCTCGACAAGCAACAGCTTCCGCTGCTCGAAGCATTACAAGAGACCGTAGGCCGCGGGATGGGAACGGTTTTGTCCTGCATTCCCGGACGCCTCGCCTTCGTGGAAACAGAGGACGAGCGATTCATCCTTGAACGTCACGACCCTCTCCAGCGGCGCAACTACATCAGATTCGTGGTTGGGCGCAAGGACGATGACAGCAACGTGGAGCAGGGAATCTTCCAGGCGGCCGCACTAGCTTTGGAGTGGGGAACGATCACAGGCTCCGATGCCGATGAACTCAATGCACTGCAAGTGTGGTTTTCCAACAACCTGGACAAGCCAAATTCATTTGGACGTGACAGGCTTCGGCTTGGCATCTGCTGGTTCAAAGAACAAGCCAAAGAGCACATCTCGCGCATTTGGGAGATGGTCCGGATACTTGAACGCAACGGAATCTATGTAAAGAAGATCACGACCGAGAAACCGGGCTACATCGTGTTTGAAGACGATTGGCAGCTTGTTGCCGAGCCCTTCCGCAAAGGAACTTTAGTGCGCAAATAGAAGTCCGAGTGCGCTCTCCCGCTGTTGCTGTGAACAACGCACCCGGATGGCCGAAGGTTCGCCACCGTGACAGCGCTAAGCGCCACCTACTCCCCGTAGTACTCCAGCCCCAAATGAGTAATCAAATCCTCACCCATAATGTGCCGCAGCGTATTCTTCAGCTTCATCGACTGAATAAACAGATCATGCTCCGGATACACCCCCGGCGCCGAATCCGGATCCTTGAAGTAAAAGCTCAACCATTCCTGAATCCCCAACCCACGCAACGCCGGCGTACGAGCCGCCAGGTCCATAAACAGGCACAAATCCAGCGCCAGCGGAGCCGCCAGGATCGAATCCCGGCAAAGGAAGTCCACCTTGATCTGCATCGGATAGCCCAGCCACCCGAAGATATCGATGTTATCCCAGCCTTCCTTGTTATCCCCACGCGGCGGATAGTAGTTAATCCGCACCTTGTGATACAGGTCACGATACAGATCCGGGTTCTTCTCCGGCTGGAAGATATGCTCCAGCACGCCCAGCTTCGAGACTTCCTTCGTCTTGAAGTTGTCCGGGTCGTCCAGCACCTCGCCATCCCGGTTGCCCAGAATGTTCGTCGAATACCACCCGCTCACGCCCAACTGCCGCGTCTTGAACGCCGGAGCCAGCACCGTCTTGATGAAGGTCTGCCCAGTCTTGAAGTCCTTCCCGCAAATCGGCGCGTTCATCTGCTTCGATAGCTGGTTCAACGCCGGAATGTCAACCGTCAAATTGGGCGCGCCGTTCGCAAACGGAATGCCCTCTTTCAGGCAAGCCCACGCATACAGCATCGACGGCGAAATATCCGGATCATCCTCAACCAGACCTCTCTCAAATGCCTCCAGCGTCTGGTGCACCGGCTTCGGCTCCAGATAAATCTCCGTAGACCCGCACCAGATCATCACCTGGCGATCGGTCTTGGTCTTGAACTCGGCAATATCATTCCGAATCTGGTTCGCCAGATCGCACTTGTTCTTGCCCTGCTTCTTGTTCTTCGCCGTCAACCGCTTCACATACCGCTCTTCAAACGCGGCCGGCATCGGCTCAATCGACTCCAGAAACGGTCGCATGCTGTCCAACTGATCGCGGTCCAGCACCTGCGCCGTCTTCGCCGCGTCGTACAGGTTGCCGCCGAAGATATCCCAGCCCGTAAAGACCAGGTCATTCAGCGGCGCAATCGGTGCGAAGTCTTTGATCAGCGGCGTACGGTCCTCCGTACGCTTGCCCAGCCGAATCGTGCCCATCTGCGACATCGATCCAATCGGCTTCGCAAAGCCGCGGCGCACCGCTTCCACGCCGGCAATCAGGGTCGTCGCAACGGCACCCATGCCGGGGATCATGATGCCAAGTTTTCCAGTGTGAGGCGTAATGCTCGCCGCTGACGGCTGCTGCTGCGCGGCGTCGGGTGTGGACATCGGTTGTTTCTTACCCTTCTATAAAGCGAATGGTTCCGTATCTTCGGACAGACTAGTATCTCCCGGCGCGCCGTCGGGAAGCAACCGGGCCGTGCGGTGCGAAGCGGGCCTTCAGCCGCAGAAAACGCCGCTCATAGTACTGAAACGACATCCACGCAAGGGCTACGGTGAGGGCGCCTGCCACCACGAGCCTGGTCACATCAAAGACCGCGGTGCCATCGGTTCTCCCCGTCAGCCAGCCGCACAGCAGGTCATACCCGTGGACCGGGAGAAGATGGAAGATGTACAGCCCGAAGCTGATCTTGCCCACCCACCTGAGCCAGCCCGCGCTCCCGACACGTTCCAGCAGACCCGGTTCGATCATCGAGCTGAGAAGTCCCCCAAAGCAGAGCGTGATGCTCGTTAATCCCCAGGTGGCGTCGAAAAAGAACAGCTCCGCAGGGCTGCCAATCCGGTACATGCCCACCAGGAACACCACTCCACCCAGAACGCCAAGAACCTGCGCAGCCCGTTTGACCTCCGGCCAGTGTTCTCCACGAAAGGCCAGCGCCAAGCCTCCTCCGAAGGCGAGCTCCCCCGCATGACTTTGCAAGGAATGCCAAAGCGCCGGTGGGTAGGAGGACATCTCGTTCAGGTAGTCGAACGCAACGGAACCCAGGCACACGAAGAGGCACAGACCCATCGCCTGGCGTCGTGTTTTCAGGAAAAACAGCAGCAAAGGCCATACCAGGTAAAACTGTTCCTCGACGGCCAGGGTCCAGTAATGTTCGACCCAGAAAGGTATCGGGATCTGCTTGAAGGTCCAGTTGTAGTGCGGCAGATTCTGCAGGTACAGCGCGTGGATCCACACCACGGTTGCCGTACTGCGGAACGAGCATCGGTGATCGAAGAGCGGCCAAAGCAAGATCACCAGCAAGGTTCCGTAGTACAGCGGCAGAATGCGGAGAGCGCGGCGTATGTAGAACTTCCTGAACCAGCCCCTCTCTCCCTTGGAATCCCACAGCAACCCCGTGATCAGAAAGCCGGACAGGAGAAAGAACAGGGTGACGCCCGTCCACCCAGCGCTGCACAGAAACCCGATGCCGCGAACAAAGGCGTGACGCGAGTGCTTGCCGCCACCGTAGTGGTAGAAGAACACGGCCAGCACCGCGAACCCGCGTAGTCCGTCAAGCGCCGGAAAGTGCTTTGGGATAGGTTTTCGGCCCGGGGCGTTCGGCCTTTCCGGCAGCACGCTGCTCCCGGACTCTGGCAACGACTCGAGTGGGGCAACCCGCACGACCTAGGCCTCGGCCCCCGTCCGGTTCTTCCAGTGCGTCCAGACAAACCACACAATCCCCACCAGCAGCACCACCTCAACCCCCACCTGGAAGCGGTGAAACACCGCCTTAAACTGCGGGTCCGAATCCCACCGGCTCCCCAGCTTCATCCCGATATACGCCAGCGCAAAGCACCACGGCCACGACCCAATGAACGTGTACACGTGGAACCGCACCTGGTTCATCCGTGCAATCCCCGCCGGAAACGCAATAAACGTCCGGATAATCGGCAACATCCGCCCCAGCAGCACCGCCACCGCCCCAAACCGGTGAAAGAACCGGTCCGCCAGATCCAGATCACTCCGCTTCAACAGAATGTAGCGACCATACCGCTCCACCATTGGCCGCCCACCCCTCGCCCCCAGCCAATACGCCGGAATGGAACCCAAAATCGACGCAATCGAAGCCACCGTTGCCAACACGGCAAGCTGCACCACATCATGCGCCAGCTTGTACCCTGCAAACGGCATGACCACCTCCGACGGGATCGGAATACACGCCGACTGCAAGGCCATCAGAAGAAACACAATCGAATACGCTGCGCCCGCGGACAGGCCCAGCAACGCAGCGCTGAGTTTTGTGAACATTCCAGCCCAGTATAGCCAACCAGCCCCCAGCGAGCTTACCCGAGCACCCCGTCAAACCACCGCGCCGCCTGCTCCGCCGGCACCCGCACAGCCACAAAGAACTGCCCGAACGAGGCATACACCGCACTTACCTTGTCAAAACGCATCTCGTAGATCAGCTTCTTAAAGATCACCGGGTCCTCGGCAAACAGATCCACGCCCCACTCCCAGTCATCCAGCCCAATCGACCCCGTAATGATCTGCCGCACCGTGTCCGCATACCGCCGCCCAATCAGGCCATGCTCATGCATCATCGCGCGGCGGTCCGCCATCGGCTCCGAGTACCAGTTCACGCCCA
>CAXUNH010000211.1:0-5298 GCA_964252405.1 uncultured Acidobacteriaceae bacterium
GCCGGGCAGGGGATGCTGAGGGGGAGGAGTGATCGGCCTTCTGCGGCGACCGCGGAAGGACATCCCGCCCTTGGAGACGTCGCGTCTGCGCCTGGTGGCGATGACGGCTGCCCTGTTAGGAACGGAGGCCAATGATGCGTGGCATCTTTGCGAAGCATTGAAGGCCGGGTTGGCTCCGGACTGGCCCGCGGACCATTGGCAGCCCCCGGTGCGCGCCCACATTGTCGCGCAACTCACAGCCCAACCGGAAACCGCTGGATGGCACCGGTACATGCTGCTGGCGAATGGGTCAAAACCGCTGCTGGTGGGGTGTCTCGGAGCGTTCCCCTGTGCGGCCGGCGATGTGGAACTGGGGTACTCGGTGGTGAACTCCCACCAGCGGCGTGGTCTGGCGACCGAGGCGGCCCAGGCACTTATTGCATGGCTGTTTCAGCAGCCGGCGATTCACTCAGTAAGCGCGCAGGCGTACCAGACCTCACCGGCCTCGATCAAGGTGATGGAGCGGTGCGGGCTGCGGTTCGTGGGGCCGGGCGATGAGGCGGGGACGGTGCGGTACCGGCGCTGGCGGTGAGTAAGGTTGTAGGTTGTAGAGGACGTTTTACTCTCTACGTGCGGCGTGGCGGTTGGCCGCGCTCGTGGGCACGCTCAAATCCCGTTTGCTCGACGTACAACGTAGAACCTACAACCTAGAACCTAGAACCTAGAACCTAGAGTAACGTACAACTTAGAACGTACAACGTAGAACCTACAACCTAGAACCTACAACCTCCCCCGCATCTCTGCCACAAGCGCTGGAGCGGCGTCCCCCCACGTGGGTTAGTCGAACGTGAAGCCGTGCTTGCGCAGCAGCGTGGGGAGCACTTATCGGCTTTTCAGGACGAGTTCCGTTTCAGTTTGCAGGACGAGGGCGCCTATCTCGAGCGCGGGTCGCGGCGCAGGCAGGCCGAGAGGTTGGGCCCAGGCGCGGCGGAGAATGCGGAAGAAGTGGCTGTTGGGAATGGGGCCCGGGGCAGAGAGATTGATTACGCCATGCGTCTCGTCGGTCATCTCGGGGCGGGTGAGCAGCAGGTCGATGGCGCGGCAGAGGTCGTGGCCGTGAATCCACGAGACAAACTGCTTCCCTGAGCCTTGGGTCCCACCAAGGCCCAGGCGGGCGAGTCTGGACATCACGGAAAAAACGCCACCCTCATCAGGAGTCATCACCATCGATGAACGCAGGCGGATCCTGCGCGTGCCGGGGGTGGGGACGGCGGCAAGCGCTTCTTCCCAGCGAAAGGCCACGTCGATCGAGAAGCTCCAGGTCTCCGGGAGACTGGCCGGCTCGCGCGTGCCGCGTTCGTGCGGCCGATCTCCAAGCTTGCCGGTGAACTCGTCGTTCCGACGGACGAGCGCGTGGCGCTAGAGTCGGCTGGTCGACGCGTCCACCCAGCTCTTCGGCGGTGTCGGTGAGCCGGCGATGAGGCGGCCCAGGAGCAGCGTGGGCACGATGCGGGAGCGGTAGATCTCACGACGGTTTTCGGGAGTGTAGCGACAGTTGACGGAGCGGCCGGAGAGATGGATGACCGCGTCTGCCTCGTTGAGAGCGTTGACCCAGGAGCCGGCTGTCTCCCCATCCCAGGGAAGAGTTCGCCAGGGCTGCTGTTCGTGCGCTGCAGGGCTGCGGGAGAGCACGGTCACCTCGTGACCGTGGGCGTGGAGATGGCGGGCCAACAGAGTGCCTACCTGGCCGGAGCCGCCGGGGAGCAGGATGCGCATCGCTGTGGGGATTGTAGCGGGCGAGGCTTTCGTCGGTGAGTCATCGGCACTTGGGGAACGCAAGATGCCCGTATGGACAACTCGGGTTCCACCGGCCCGGGTATGTGTTGTTTGGCGCGCGTCACCGGGCCGCGCAAGGCGTGGAGACAGCAAAGGCGGCCTCGCGGGCCGCCCTTTGCTGCTGGTGAGGGTGGTTTACTTGACGTTGCCGTTGAGGCCGGCCGGGAAGAAGCCGCCTTTGCCGGAGCCGCCGGCGTAGACGATCGCGAGCACCTGAGCAGCGGTGCGAGCAAAGACCGTGGAGCCGGCCGTGCCGGTTGTACCGCCGGCGTTGATGGACCCGGTGGTGGTGGCGTCGACGAGTGTGGAGGCCTGGAAGTTCAGCGACGTGCCGTTCAGTGCGACCATCTGCGTGCCGAGGCCGATGTCGTCGCCCTGGGCGCGGCTGGCCGTGACCGAGTTGGCGCCATCGACGGTGCGGCGCAGTTGGGAGATCGCGCTGGCTGCGGCGCGAAGGGTGCCGGCAGGGGCGTTGGTAAGGCCGGCCCCGGCGATGTTGTTGGTGGTCTGATCCAAACCGTAAATGGTGGTGCGGATCAGACCGGCATGGTAGGCCTCAACGGCCTGAATGCCGGCCGCCGCGTCCAGATTGCCGGGCATCGTGAGGGCGGGAGCCGCGCCGGTGTATGCCGTGACGCCCACGTCTTCGAAGATGTAAGAACCGAGCAGGAAGCTGGCGTCGTCGGCGAACGGATCAAAGCTGGTGAGGCCGAGACCGAGCAGAGAGCCGAGCAGGTTGAAGCTGTTGTAGAGGTCGATCTGGGGCTGCGCGACAGCGGCGGTTGAGAGCGCCGTTTGGAGGAAGCTGACGTGATTGCGCTCCTCCATGGCGACCTCCGTCGCGTAGCTCTGGACAAGGGTGTTCTTGAACGGAACGGCGCAGGATTTGTAGTTGCTGTTGCCCTTGGTGACCACAACACCCTGAGTGCCGGTGCCTTTCAGCGAAAGGCCGGCCTGGTCAATGGTCTGACCCGTGGCGGCGAGGGTGTAGAAGTTGGCTTCGAGGTACTCGAGGTTGAGGGCGAAGTTGAGGTAATCGTTGTCTGTCAGCGTGGTGGTCTGCGCGCTGGCGAGGGAGGTGAAGGCGAGCCCGGCAAGCGCCGCGCCGCCCAGGGTGAGCATACGGCGGCGGCTCCCTGCAATCACTTCGTCGAGGTGTTGTGTTTCGAGTGTGGCCATGGTGTCGGGTCGTCCTTAGGAGTAGGTCTGCTTGATGTTGCCGTTGAGGCCGCTGGGGAAGAAGGCGCCGCTGGTGACGCCGTAGCCGTTGCCGAGCTGCCCGTAGACGATGTGCAACACCTGGTCGGTGGTGCGCTTATAGCCGATAGAGGTCGTGGCGGAGGCGTTCACGATGGTGGTGGGGCTAAGGAAGGTTTCCGTCGTGCTGCTCGCCCCGCTCAGGGCCGCGCGCACCTTTTGTACGGCCACAGCGGTGTTGGTCAGGTTCGTGTTGCCGTTGATTGCGTCGGTTGCGACGATCTGGGTGCGAATGGACGCTGCGTGATAGGCCTCCACGGCGTGGATCTCGGCAGCAGGCGCAAGATACGGACTCTTGGCGGCTAGCAGAGTCGCTGCGCCATGGTAGGCGGTAACGCCGACGTCCTCGAAGATAAAGGCGCCGATGAGGAAGTTGCTGTAGTTCGCGAACGGATCGAAGGTGCTGCCCAACCCGGCACTTTGTGCCAGGGCGTTGAAGCTGTTGGTCAGATCGATGGCCGGGGCGGATACGGCGCCGGAGGAGAGCGCGGAGCGCAGGAACCGCACGTGATCGAGTTCGTTCTGCGCGATCTCGTAGATGTACTGGGTCTGCACCATCGTGAGCCCAGTGACCTGACGTCCGCCGGTGGTCTGACTGGTGGCGTTGCCGGTGTCGGCCGCGCTCAGACCGTTACCGGTGGCCGCGCGCAGATAGAATTCGGCTTCCAGGTACTCCAGATTAAGTGCGAAATTCAGATAGTCCGTGTCCGCGTAGGCGGGGGCTGTCGGGTTAGGAGCCGGCGTGGGGGTAGTGATCTGCTCGACGGGGCTGCTGCAGCCCGCGAGCACGCCTCCGGCGACCGTTGCGGACGCGCCAGCCAGGAAGCTACGGCGCGAAAGGGCCTTGTCGATCAACTGCGTCAGTTTACGTTCCACTACACATCTCCAGAGGAGGACCAGGATTGGAGTCCTTGTCTGGAGGAACGTACGGTGTGAGTAAGTGGATTGTCTAGAACAAAATGTTTTTGTCAGGTTGTTACAAGGGTTCTTTTGTGGGAGTGCACGGCAGGCTCAAGGGTGAGCCAATCCGTTGACGCGCGCACGGCTGCGGAGGCGAGGAGGCTACTCGGTCGTTTGTATGCCTAACGTCTTCATCTTGCGGTACAAGTGGGAGCGTTCAAGGCCGAGCGATTCCGCGGCTCGGGTGATGTTGCCGTGGGTGCGATCGAGTTCCTTGAGGATGTAGTCGCGTTCATAGGCTTCCCGGGCTTGTTGGAGCGTCGAAAACTCTTCGCGCTCCTTTTCGCTCCTGTTGCGGAGGCCCTCGGTGCGCTGCACCAAAACCGGAAGGTGTTTCACCTCGATGCGTGTGGCCTTAGGGTTGAGAATCAAAACCCGTTCGACAACATTGCGAAGTTCACGCACGTTGCCCGGCCAGTTGTAGGTGCGGAGCTGGTTGATGGCGGAGTCGGAGATCTCCACGCGGGGACGGCCGTATTGCTGGCCGAATTCGGCCAGGAACTCGCGGGCGAGGGAAGGGATGTCTTCTTTGCGGTCACGGAGTGGGGGGACGAAGAAGGGGATGACGTTGAGGCGATAGAAGAGGTCCTCGCGGAAGTTGCCGCGGGCGATCTCGTCTTCGAGGTCCTTGTTGGTGGCGGCGATGACGCGGGTGTCTACGTGAACGGGGTTGGTGGCTCCTACGGGGTAAAGGCGTTGCTCGTCGAGCGCGCGAAGCACCTTGGCCTGCGTTTTAAGGCTCATGTCGCCGACCTCATCGAGGAAGAGAGTGCCGCCGTCAGCCCGCTCGAAGGTGCCTCGCTTCTCATTGGGTTGATTGGGGCCGCCCGGGCCAGCGCCGTGGCGATAGCCGAAGAGCTCGGTTTCGATGAAGTCTTCGGGGATGGCCGCGCAGTTAAGCTCGACCAGGGGACGCTCGCGGCGTTCGGATTCAGCGTGGATCAGACGTGCGATGCGCTCCTTGCCTGTGCCTGACTCGCCGAAGATGAGGACGCGGCCGTTGGTGGGGGCCATGAGCTTGATCTGCTGGCGGAGGGCTTTGATCGGGACGGATTCGCCGGTAACCGAGCCCAACGTGGTGAGCTGGCGGGCGAACTCCTGGTTGTCTTCGCGGAGAGTGTGGGCCTGGACGGCATTGCGGAGGACAAGGAGAGTGCGGTCGAGGGAGAGGGGTTTTTCGAGGAAGTCGAAGGCACCAAGTTTGGTGGCCCGGACGGCGGCTTCGATGGTGCCCTGGCCGGAGATGATGATGACGTCGGGAGCGTT
>CAXUNH010000211.1:5308-5552 GCA_964252405.1 uncultured Acidobacteriaceae bacterium
CGCGGGTGCCGCGGATTTGGGGGAGGACGTCCAGGCCGTCGCCGTCGGGGAGCCAGATGTCGAGGAGGACGGCGGCGAAGTCGGCGTCACGGGTCAGGGCGAGCGCTTCGGCGACCGTGCCGGCGGTGGACACGGCGTACTCCTCTTCGCGAAGGATGGCTTCGAGCGAGTCGCGGATGTCAGCTTCGTCGTCGACGATGAGGATGGGAAACATAAGGGTTGTTAGTTGGGAATGGAAGTGGAT
>CAXUNH010000212.1:0-5544 GCA_964252405.1 uncultured Acidobacteriaceae bacterium
AATTCAACGCCCCCGAGAAGAAGACGGGCGTCCCGACAGCCTCAAAAACCCGCCCGGCGGAGGGCCGCAAGGACGAGGCGAAATCCCCAAAAGCCGCCCGCAAGCAAGCCAGACGCAAGGCAGCCCCCACCGCATGAGCGACGTCCACATTCCCGAACCCACCGTCGACGAAGCACTGGACATCCAGCACGACCCGTTTCCGGCGGACGATCACGGGATCGCCAAACGCATCCCGCACCTCGGCCATCTGGCCCTGCTTCTGGCGCTGGTAGCCGGCTCTGCTCTGGTCTCCATCGCCCTGTTCGCGCTCGCGTTGAAGGGCCACCCCGGGTTAAGGGAGAACGCCGTCGTCCAGATAGCGCTCGAAGGCTCGATCTATCTCTTTACCCTGGCGGCCAGCTTCAAAGTCTTTCCCCTTCTATGGAAGCGGTCCTTTCTCAGCGGCATCGACTTCAACGCGCTTGCCGCACGCCGCAACTGGCCGCGTCTGCTATTGGCCGGCGTTCTGCTCTGCATCCTGGCGCAAATTCCGGACCGCTTTCTTACGGAACCGAAGCACCCGGAGATCGAACACCTGATGAGCACCCAAAGCGGTGCCTGGGCCGCTCTGGTGCTTGGCGTATTCTTTGCTCCGCTGTGCGAAGAGATCCTTTTCCGCGGCTTTCTCCTGCCTGCGCTGGCCACTGCCTACGACTGGCTGAGCCTGGACCGAACGCCGGCCGGACTCCAGCGCTGGCAAACCAGCACGACGCATACCCAGCCGGCCAGGGTCTTCGCAGCCCTCCTCTCCTCGGCCGTCTTCGCCCTGCTGCACGCACCGCAGGACCGGTACGCCTGGGGCGTTGTCGGGGTGCTCTTCGCCGTGGGCCTGGCTTTCGCGTACGTGCGCCTTCGGACCCACTCCGTCGCGTGCTCCACGCTCGTTCACATGGCCTACAACGGCACAATCTTTGCCATCATGCTCCTCATGAGCCACGGATTCCGTCACCTCGATCGCCTGCAGTCCTGAAATTTTTCACCACCCGCAAGCAAGTTCTGACCTACAATCGCTTAACGAGGATATGTATGGCTGACGTGCGTAAGTGCCCCAAGTGCAACTCCGAGAACGTGTTCCGTTCACGAAGGCGCTCTCTGGAGTACCTCCTGCCCTTCTTCCGGCCTTACCGCTGCTACAGCTGCGAGCGACGTTTCCTCATGCTGACCCGCAACCCCGACGCTCGTCGCATCCGCCTCGAAAGCCGTCAGGTCACCGAGAAACACCCCAGCTAGCTCGCCTCGCCCCAGCGAACTAACGGCTTTCCCCGTACGCTGATCCGCCACCCCTCAGCTTGGCGCAGCTCCTCGCAACAACAATGTCTCGCCTGCGTACAATTACGCGACGAACTCGTAAGATGGAAACCAGATTACGCTGCTGCTTTGGTGCACCTCCTTCCTGGGGCCCCTACGGCATCACCGCGCCAGTCCTGGGGGCAGCAAGCTTGCCTGCCCGTCTTCAAGCCAGGCGCCCCGAGGCCCGCAAGTCTCTGAAAACAGGGATTTTGGACCCAAGTTCCTTCTTTGCAATATTTTGCAGGGGTCACGGTCCCGCAAGTTGCTGCGAGAGAAGATTTTAGGCCCAAGATACCCCGATCCCCCCCCCGGGGGGGGGCACGGCATCCTCTACACTGGTAGGCGATGATTCCCACACTCCAGTGGACGCCGGAAGGCGTCAGCTTCCTCGACCAGACCAAGCTTCCCCTCGAAGAAACCTACGTTCTCGCCCGCACCTACGGGGAAGTCGCCACCGTGATCCGCGACATGATCGTGCGCGGCGCCATGGCCATCGGCGTCTCCGCCGCCATGGGCGTCGCTCTCGGCATTCAACAGTCCCAAGCCACCTCCCTCTCCGCGCTCAAGGCCGAGGTCGAGGTCATCTGCGACACTCTGGCGAAAACCCGCCCGACCGCCGTCAACCTCTTCTGGGGTATCGGCCAAATCCGCCAACTCTTTAACGAGCTGTCCGCAAAAAACACACCCATCGCCGAAATCAAGACCAGAGTCGTCGCCCGCGCCCAGGAACTCTACAACGAAGACATCGCCAACCTCCGCCAACTCGGCCGTTTCGGCGCGGATCTCCTCCCGGACCAAGGCACCGTCCTCACCCACTGCAACGCGGGCGCGCTCGCCGCCTGCGGCTACGGCTCCGCCCTCGGCGTCATCCGCGCCGCCATCGAAGCCGGCAAGCAGATCGACGTCTTCGCCGACGAAACCCGCCCCTTCAACCAGGGCACACGCCTCACCGCCTGGGAGCTCACCAAGGACAACATCCCCACCACGCTGATCTGCGACAACATGGCCGGCTACTTCATGGGTCAGGGCCGCATCACGGCTGTGATCGTCGGCGCCGACCGCATCGCCGCCAACGGCGATACCGCCAACAAGATCGGCACCTACACCGTCGCCATCCTCGCCAAGGAGCACGGTATTCCCTTCTACGTCGCCGCGCCCTTCAACACGATCGACCCCTCCACGCTCAACGGCGCGGCAATCCCCATCGAGCAGCGCAGCGCCCGCGAGGTCACCCACGTCAACGGCCTGCAGGTCACCCCGGACGGCGTAGGCATCCAGAACCCCGCCTTCGACGTCACCCCGGCCCGCTACATCTCCGCCATAATCACCGAACGCGGCGTCCTGCGTTCCCCGTTGGCGGAGTCCATCGCCGCCATGGCGCAGCCCACCGACTCGCTCGCCCCGTCCTCGTCCGTCCCCGTTTTGGCAGCCCTCTAAGCCGGGTTTCTGCGCCGTCCCGGTCAGCGAAGGGGGCGCTCGCATCCCTCCGAGACTCCCGGGCAGACAGCAGACCCGCACCGACGCGTGCGGTTCGGGTACTTCATGAACGCGGGGGCCGGCTGAGCCTTCATCCGGTCAAACCGGCTGCGCTTCTCCCAGCCTTCAGAGGCCTGCAGCGCACTTCGCGCGGGCCCTTGCGCAGTAGACTAACGGGGTGCGCCCGCGCTTCCGTGGCGGGCAGTGCAAGCGGATTCCGTTGACCCCGGCCTTCTTTAACCCGCGCCTGCGCTCCCTGCCCCGGGGCAATGTCCTTGTGCTCGGCTGCCTCGCCCTCGCCCTGCCGCTCTCCCATTTCCCGCATCTGCGCCCCAACTACTGGCTGGCCCTGCCCATCCTCGGCATCGCCGTGGGCACGGCGGACACGATGCGGTGCATGCGCAAGCGCTGGGATTTTTACCATGGCGGCGTGATCCTGTGTCTGTACATGGATCTCATGGTCCTGACACTGGCTCTCTTCCTTCTGCTCTACCCCGCCCTGCTGTAGCAGGACTACCCGCGTTTAAGACCGTTTCCCGCGTCGCTTCTTGTTCTGGCCGCCTTATCGTCGCCATTCCTTTTTGTCGTTCCCGCAAGGAGTTCGCTTTCCAGCGTCGAGTCGTCACGCTCACGGCAGGTTCACCCCACCCTGTAAACTGATCCTTCAGACCAGATGCCTTCCGACGCACAGCAGCCAAGCCATAAGTTCTACGTCACCACCCCGATCTACTACGTCAACGCCCGCCCGCACATCGGCCACGCGTACACGACCATCGTGGCGGACGTCCTCGCGCGCCGGCACCGTCTCCAGGGCGACGACACCTTCTTCCTCACTGGCACCGACGAGCACGGCCAGAAGATCGAGCGCAGCGCCGCCGCGGCCGGCATCCCGCCGCAGCAGTTCACCGACGAAGTCTCCGCCCAGTTCCGCGCCCTGTGGGACCGCATGGGCCTTACCTACAATCGCTACATCCGCACCACCGACCCCGCCCACAAGCAAGGCGCGCAGCAGCTCTTCCGCGAGCTCTACCACCGCGGCTACATCTACCTGTCCACCTACACCGGAAGCTACTGCGTCTCCGACGAAGCCTTCGTCGACCTCCCTTCCGGCACTCCCTGTCCCGACTGCGGCCGTCTCCTCGAAACCGTCACCGAGGAGAACTTCTTCTTCAAGCTGAGCGAGTTCCAACTCCCTCTCCTGAACCTCATCGAGAGCAACGCACTCCTTATCACCCCCGACACCGCCCGCAACGAAGTTCTCAGTTTCCTCCGCGGCAACGTCCAATCCGTCACTTACCCGGGTTCCGATCCCGCTGAAAAGTTGTCATCTCGACCGGAGCGAAGCGCAGCGGAGAAACCTGCTTCTGCCCACGCCCAAATCTCGGGAAGCGGACTCCCCGCCACGGCCGCCGGAACCCCTTACCTCCCCGGCGCCCTCAAAGACCTATCCGTCTCCCGCTCGAGCTTCACCTGGGGCATCCCTGTCCCCGCAGACGTGCAGCAAGCCTCCGGCACCACCCAAGACCACGTCATCTACGTCTGGCTCGACGCCCTCGCCAACTACATGACCGCCATCGGCTATGGTAGCGACGCGCCAGAAGCTAAGGCCGAATTCCAACGCTACTGGCCCGCCGACCTCCACCTCGTCGGCAAAGAGATTACCCGCTTCCACTGCGTCTACTGGCCCGCGTTCCTCCTCGCCGCCGGCCTGCCCACGCCGAAACAGATCACCGCCAACGGCTGGCTGCTCTTTGACAACGCCAAGATGTCCAAGTCCCGCGGCAACGTCGTCCGCACCGAGACCATCCTCGACGCCTTTGGCGACCACGTCTACGGCAAGCAGTTTCCCAACTCCACTAAGCACGAACGCGACCTCTTTGCCGCCGACGTCCTCCGCTACTTCCTCCTGCGCGAAATCCCCTTCGGCCAGGACGGCAGCTTCAGCTTCGACGCCCTCGTCACCCGCTACAACGCCGACCTCGCCAACGGCTACGGTAACCTCGTCAGCCGCACGTTGAAGATGATTCAACAGTACTGTGAAGGAGCTGTTCCCGATGGCTACCACTTCGAATCTCCTGAAACGCGATCTTTTGCTTCATCTCGCGAGAATCTACGGAGAAGTCTCGAAGATTTCGAGACTCACATAGCAAAAAATCAGTGGCACTTCGCTTTGGAGCTCCTGCTGGAAACCACACGTGGCATCGACCGCTTCATCAGTGAACAGGCCCCGTGGAAACTAGCCAAAAAAGGACCGTCTCCGCTACTGGACTTTGTGCTCTGCAACACCGCTGAGAACATCCGCGTCATCACCCTGCTACTACATCCCATCCTCCCCAACGCCACAGCCAAAGTCTGGCAACAACTCGGCCTCGGTGACATTGCACAAGCCACCAGCCACCAGCCACTAGCCACTCTTCTCGAATGGGGCGGTCTCAAGCCCGGCACAAAACTCGGCCCGCTCAGCCCCATCTTTCCCCGCGCCGACAAATCCCTCGCCCAGGTGATGATCAACATGGAAGAAGCACGCAACACGCCCGACCAACTCCCCATGCAGGAAGCCACCAACGTCCCCATGGCGACCGAAGCCGCGCTGCCCACCGCCAAAAGCGCCGCAGCGGCCGACCCGGATAACCAGCCCTCCACCGATCCCGCCGCCGGTCCCCGCACCAGCACCAGCGACCCCGTTGCCGAGATCAACGCCGACCTCACCGTCGGCGGCAGCAACGCCCAAATTCCCAC
>CAXUNH010000213.1:0-5494 GCA_964252405.1 uncultured Acidobacteriaceae bacterium
GGCCGGAGCCGACGGCGGCAAGGGCGGCGAGCCATTGGCTTTGGCCGGGGTCGAGGGCGACATCGAGCGCGGTGCCGGGCGTGAGGACGCGCGTGACCTCGCGCTTGACGACGCCCTTGGCGAACTTGGGGTCTTCCATCTGCTCGCAGAGGGCGACTTTGTAGCCCTTGCGGAGGAGGCGCTGCAGGTAGGCGGCGCCGGCGTGGAAGGGGACGCCGCACATGGGGACGGCCTTGGCTTTGTCGCGGGCGGTGAGGGTGAGCCCGAGCTCGCGGGCGGCGACGAGGGCGTCGTCGTAGAAGAGCTCGTAGAAGTCGCCCATGCGGAAGAAGAGCAGGCAGTCAGGATGGGTTTGCTTGGCGGCGAAGTACTGCCGCATGGCGGGGGTGACGTTGCCCTCGGGGCCCGGGTTGGTGGGGGATGCCATGCCGTTGGTGAGAAGCCCCAGAATATCGTGCGGAGCGCTGTGCCATTCCGGTGCTCTGCGGAGGAGAATGCGTGCTGGGGGACGTGGTAGGGTGTGCAGACGACTCGTGCTCTGGTCGATGAGGTAAACCAGCGTGTTCCGAGACCGCGCAGCGCGGCTGGACCTGAGCTTTCCGCTGGAGTTCCATGCGGATGGCGCGACGCTGCGTGGAAACTGCCTGAACATCAGCCAATCCGGTCTGCTGGCGGCCTTTCGGGATCCCCCGGAACTTTGGACCAAGGGCAGTCTCCGGCTGCACTTCGGCAACAGGCATTATGAGTTGACGGCGCGTGTGGCGCGGGTGCAGGACCGGGAAGCCGGGTTCACTTTTTCGTTCCGGAATGACGACGATCGTCAGGTAGTTCGCGCCATTTTAGTCTTTGCCGAGGCCAACACCCACCTGGTGGGGCTTCCGCCGTTCTAGGCGCGGGACGATGTGCGTGCAGAGGCCGGGACGGGTACACTCCCACCATGATTGAAGTGCCGATGACCGAAGCCCAGTTTGCCGCTGCCACCCGACGTCTTGCCACGAACGGCATTCAGCTGACGGGACCTTCCGGAACGCTTTCCAAGGATGGGATTACGGCCAAGTATGAGCATGCGAACGACCGGCTGCGGATCACGATTCTGGAGAAGCCGTTTTTGTTACCGGAGAGCCTGATCGAGGGACGATTGAAGGCGTTTCTGGAGCAGAGCCTGGCGGCCGGCTGAGGTCTACAGAGAGGACACTCCGCTGTTCTGTACCGGGGCCGCGGGCTCACGGGAGCCGAGGTGGTTTTGGACGCGAACCGACCGGAGGAGCAGCCAGAGGCCCGTTGAGGTTTCGGCGAGCAGCATCGGCACCCAGGCATACATGGTCATGGCGGGAAAGGTGGGCCGTACCAGGTGCGCCGAGCAGGCAAACAGCGCAACGACGGAGGCAAAGAGTCCCCACCAGGCGAGGGGAGCGGGGATGTATCGGGACCGGACGAACAGGATAAAGAAGAGGGTGGACCCGACGGTGAAGACAAAGGCGGCGAAGTTGGTTCGATGATCCCAGTGAGCCACCCCCAGCAGCGTCGATCCTGAGTGGCTCCCGGCCCATTGCAGGTGCAGGCTGGCGAAGCCGGCAAGCACCGAGAGGCTCCCCAGGGCTGCTTCAAGCAGGCGAAGCGCAAGGGCACAAGTGGCGACGGTGGGCCCCACCGGGCGAAGGGCGAAGAAGAGCCCCAGAGCGAGCGGCACGGTCAACAGGGAGCCTGCCAGCAGCAGCGATCTTCCCACGTTCCCTCGAGTGAGCTGCATCCCCGTGAGATCCACGAGGAGCACCAGCCAGTACATCAGGCCAGCGAGCCTCGCCCACGCGCGTTGGGCCTGCAGTGCATGGAGCTCGACCATGGGTGAAGCCTTTCGGGGACTCGGTTCTATACGTCCAAGACGGCACACCGGTTCCAGGTGAGCTGAGCCTCAGGTTCTTGCCGGACATCTATACTGGGACGTGCCCCCAAAAGGGCCTTTCTGTGCCTGTATGCCCCTGCTTTGGCTTCGAGTTGCGGTGTTGTTGTACGCGGTGGCCGCGCTCGCGGTGTTGCCGGCGGCGTTGTATCACCGGCCGCGGTGGCGGTACGTCGCGATGCCTGCCGCTTTGGGCGGAGTGTTCTTTCATTTTGTTGCTCTGATTGAGACGTTGAGCGCGGCGCACCATGCTTTGCCGGTGGACACGCACGAGACGATGTCGCTGCTGGGGTTGTTGTTGGCCGGAGCGTTTCTGGGGCTGGCGGTCCGGTACAAGACAGTGGCGTTCGGGATCTTTCTGCTGCCTGTGGCGGTGCTGGTGTCGCTTGCGCCCGCGTTTCGGCCTGGCGCGGAGATGATCTCGTACCCGTACCTGGGGTCAGGGTGGTGGCTGTTTTTGCATGTGGCGTTGTTGCTGGCCGCCTATGCGGCGCTGCTGGTCTCGTTGCTGGCCAGCGTGTTGTACCTGGTGCAGGAGCGGGGGCTGAAGCAGAAGCGGTTGACGCCGCAGAAGGGCTGGCTGCCGCCGCTGGAGACGACGGATGCGATTGCGCTGAAGGCGCTGCTGTGGGGGCTGCCGTGCATGACGGCGGGGCTGCTGATCGGCTCCGTGGTGGCGTTGCAAACGGTGGGCGTGACGTTCTTTGCCGACCCCAAGGTGTTGCTGTCCTTTCTGTTGTGGCTGGCGTATGTGCTGATGATCTTTATTCGCAGGCACTCGGGGCTGCGGGGCCGGCGGGCGGTGTACCTGTCGAGCTTTGCATTGTTCTTTGTGCTGGCGGTATGGGCGGCGAATCAGCTTTCGGTGGTGCACCGGTTCAAGGCCCCATGAGCGCACCCGCGGCTGCCAACTCGCTGTTGCTGATCGGGGTGAGCCACACCACGGCGCCGCTGGCGGTGCGCGAACGGCTCGCGATCCCCAACGACCGGCTGGCGGAGGCCACGCGCACGCTGCTGTCCGAGCCCGGGATCCAGGAGGGGCTGATCCTGTCGACGTGCAACCGGGTGGAGTTGCTGACCGTGCATGATCCTTCGGCGACGCCGCTGCGCTTTCTGCACCGGTACCTGCACCTGCAGTCGGCCGAGGTGGCGCCGCATGTGTATGAGCACCGGGATACGGAGGCGGTGCGGCACCTGTTTCGCGTGGCGTGTTCGCTGGACTCGATGGTGGTGGGCGAGTCGCAGATTCTGGGGCAGGTGAAGCAGTCGTTCGCGGTGGCGCGCGAGGTGGGCGGCGTGAAGGGCACGCTGGATCCGCTGCTGCAACGGGCGTTCAGCGTGGCCAAGCGGGTGCGGACGGAGACGCAGATTGGGACGACCACGGTGTCGGTGGCGTCCGTCGCGGCAGCCCTGGCGCGGAAGATCTTCGGGACGCTGGAGGGGAAGACCGTGCTGCTGGTGGGCGCGGGCAAGATGAGCGACCTGGCGGCGCGGCACCTGATTCAGCAGGGCGCGACGACGCTGCTGGTGTCGAACCGGACGGAGAGCCGTGCGGAGCGGATTGCCGATAATCTGCGGACGCCAACGATCACCACGGGGGTGATCCCGTTTGAGCAGCTTCACGACCAGGCACACCGGGCCGACATCATCATCACGTCGACCGGGGCCGGGCAGGTGTTTGCCCCGGCGCAGGCGCGGGCGTTGCTGGCACGGCGGCGTAATCGGCCAGTGTTTTTTATCGACATTGCGGTGCCGCGTGATGTGGCGCCCGAGGTAAACGAGGTCGAAGGGTGTTTTGTGTACGACATCGACGACCTGCAGCAGGTAGCGCAGGGCAACCGGGCCGGGCGGACCCGCGAGGCCGAGGCGGCCGAGCAGATTGTTCAGGCCGAGGTACAGCGTTATACCGCGCGGCTGGCCCAGGCTCCGGCGACCGAGGCGATCAAGCAGTTGATGGCCGAAGCGGAGGCCGTGCGTCAGGCAGAGCTCGTGCGGTCGGTGGGACGGTTGGGGTTGACGGTCGAGCAGCAGGCGGGGGTGGAGGCGTTGACGAAGGCGTTGACGGCGAAGCTGCTCCATCCGCAGATTGCGGCGTTGCGTTCCCAACCGAATCAAGACGAAATGTAGACACGCTCCCCGGGTTTGCGTGCCATCGCGTGACTGGGCGCGCGCGATGTTTTCAGGGAGCATCCAGAACAGCACAAAGGCAGCACAAAAAAGAGTGCATGGGTAGACAGCGCTGTGCGATGATCTCTCATCCGAAGCCTGTGACGGCTCCAAACTTTCGAAGGCAAGGTCAGTGACGATGGCATCAGGAAATACGACGCAAGATCACGATTTCATACGCGAGTGGGCAGAGAAGCGTGGCGGCAAGCCGGCAGAAGTGGCGAGCACGGAAACCGAAGGCGCACCGGGCATTCTGCGCCTGGAGTTCCCGGATGCTCCGAACGCGAACGATGATGCGCTGAAGGAGATCAGTTGGGATGACTTCTTTGAGAAGTTCGACGCGAGCGGCCTGGAGTTTCTGTACCAGGAAGAGACCGCCGAGGGTGAGCTTTCCAACTTCAACAAGCTGATCTACCCGGATCCGGAATCCGAAGGGGGCAAACGTCTTTTGGCCAAGACTGCGCGCAAGAAGAGTTCGTCGAAGAAGTCGAGCGGCAAGTCTGCCGGCAAGACGGCGAGCAAGAAGACGGCCGGCAAGACCGCGACGAAGAGCGCGGGGAAATCCGCGGGGAAGAAGAGCGCGCTGAAGGGTGCTGCGAAGAAGGCCGCCGGCAAGAAGACAGCCGCGAAGAAGGTTTCGCTGAAGGCTTCGGGCAAGAAGGTGGCAGGGAAGAAGTCTGCGGCGAAGAAGGTTGCCTCCAGGGGCTCTGCCAAGAAGGCTGCCGGCAAGAAGGCGGCAGCGAAGAAGGGGCCGGCAAAAAAGATTGCAGGCAAGAAGAGCGCAGGCAAGAAGACGGCAAGCAAGAAGACGGCTGCGGGCCGGGGACGTCGTTAAAGCTCAGCTATCCGCAAAGGAATGCGAATACCCCACGCCCAAACGCGTGGGGTGTTTTGTTTGGTCGCGTGCGAATCCACAAAGGTGAGCGGAGAGGGCGGCGTATTCTTAGGACCGATGAGTACCCAACCCATTCGTCTTGGCACCCGCGGCTCCCAACTGGCACTTTGGCAGGCGAATCACGTCGCCGAGGAGCTCCGCAAGCACGGTCATACCGTGGAGGTCGAGGTGATCCGGACGACGGGCGATCGCATGCAGGATCCCAGCTTTGTGGCGCCCGCGACCTTTGACGATGGCACGCCGCTGGATGCGAAGGGCATCTTCATCAAGGAGATTGAAGATGCGCTGCTGGACCGGCGGATTGACGTGGCGGTGCACTCGCTGAAGGACCTGCCGACGACGCTGGACGCGCGGTTTACGCTGGCGGCGATCCCCCCTCGGGCGGATGCGCGGGACGCGTTTGTGTGCGAGAACTTTTGGGGTCTGCACATGCTGCCGACGGGAGGGCGTGTGGCGACGACCAGCCCGCGGCGGCAGGCGATGCTGCTGGCGCTGCGGCCGGATCTGGAGTTCGTGCCCATGCGGGGCAACAT
>CAXUNH010000214.1:0-5491 GCA_964252405.1 uncultured Acidobacteriaceae bacterium
GAGCGAAGCGGGGTGAAGAGACCGGCGGTTATGCCCGCCCCGCAACCGACCTTCGTCGATCCCACCCTCGCCGCCGCCGCCCAAGGCAAACCCGCTCCCGATCCCAAAAAGCTCAACAAAGGAGCTCGGTACTAACCTATGCGCCGTCATCTCGACCGAAGCGCGCAGCGCGGAGCGGAGAGACCCCTGAATTTTGCCCGTGGTGGCTGCGCTGCGGACCAAGCCTCGATCCTCACCCGGCTACCGTATCCTGAAGGAGCCCGCTACTAAATGTCTCCGAATCTCTTTGCGCTGCTCCCCGAACTGATCCTCACCGTCACCGGCGTCCTCATCATGCTCGCCGAACCGGTAATCCCCGCGAACACCACACGCAAGGGTCTCGGCTGGCTCGCCATCCTCGGCACCCTCGCTGCCGGCGCCGCCACTTGGTACCAGCACCGCTGGATCGACGCGGAAGGCGGTGCCCCGCTCTCCGCCTTTTACGGCACCGTCTCCATCGATGAGTTCAGCGTCTTCTTCCATCTGCTCATCGCAGCCATCGTCGTTGCCGTGCTCCTCGCCTCGCTCGACTACTTCGAGGGCCCGACCACGCACGCCGGCGAATACTTCGCCCTCGTCCTCTTCGGTGCTACCGGCATGATGTTCATGACCTGCTCCGTCGAGCTCCTCATGGTCTTCATCGGCCTCGAAATCAGCTCCATCTCCACGTACATCCTCGCCGGCTTCCGCAAGGGCCAGGCCACCGCGTCCGAATCCGCCATCAAGTACTTCCTCCTCGGCAGCTTCGCCACGGCGTTCTTCCTCTACGGCATCGCCCTCTGCTTCGGCGCGACCGGCAGCACGCAGATCACTGCCATCGCCCAAGGCATGACCCACACCGCGACTCCGCGCATGGGCCTTCTCGCCATCGCCATGGTGCTTATCGGCCTCGGCTTCAAGGTCTCCGCCGCGCCGTTCCACGTCTGGACCCCCGACGTCTACCAGGGCGCGCCCGCCCCCGTCGTCGCCCTCATGTCCACCGCGCCCAAGGCCGCCGTCTTCGCCGTCCTGCTCCGTTTCCTCTTCAACGCTGAGCCGCAACTCCACCGCGAGTGGGTCGTCCTCATCTACATCCTCGCCGTCGCCAGCATGTGCATCGGCAACCTCGGCGCCCTGCTTCAGCGCGACGTCAAGCGCCTGCTCGCCTACTCCTCCATCGCCCACGCGGGCTACCTGCTCGCCGCTTTTACCGCCGCCAAACCTACCGCCGTTGCCGGCGCCTGCTTCTACACCGCCGCCTACGCCGCCATGAACGTCGGCGCTTTCCTCGTCCTTACCGAACTCTCCGGATACGCCGAAGGTGCCCGCTCCATCGACGACTTCACCGGCATCGCGCAGCGCAAGCCCGTCCTCTCCGGCCTGCTCGCCTTCTTCCTGCTCTCGCTCATCGGCATCCCTTTCACGGGCGGCTTCTTCGGCAAGTTCTACGCTTTCTCTGCAGCCATCAGCGGCGGTTATGTTTGGCTCGCGCTTATCGGCCTGCTCAACTCCGGCATCGCCTGCTTCTACTACCTCCGCCTGCTCGCCGCGCTCTACGCCCGCCCGGTCACGGATTCGCTCGGCTATGCGCCTACCCGCAAACTCCCCATCCCCGCAGGCCTCGCCCTCGCCGGCACCGCCCTGGCCACCCTCGCGCTCGGCATCTTCCCCGGCCACATGCTCAACCTCGTTCAGCGCGCCAGTCCGCAGCCGCTGCCGGCCTATACCGAACCCACACAGCCGGCGCCGGCCGCCACAGCGTTCATCCCACCCCACACCGACCAGCAGTAGAACCCCAAGCACGTCCTCTCAAGCCCAGCGATCAAGGCCCTCAGTCCGCTACGCTATCGTGGGGTCATGCCGAAACGCACCATCCTGCTGAGCCTCATCGCTCTCTACGCGCTGTGCCTCGCAGCCTGGCTCTCCTCACACAACCTCATGGTTCTGGACGAGTTCTTCGCCTGGAACCTGCTCTCCGACCCATCCTTTCATCACGCTCTCGGCAGTTGGAACGCGGGCGCAGATAGCGGCGGGATCCTGTACTACATCCTGCTTTGGCCGCTGGTACAGCTCTCGCAGGGTTCTGTTCTCGTGGCCCGGCTCTTCTCTGCCGCGTGCTACCTGCTCGCAGCGTTTGTGTGGTGGCGCGCCCTGTCCCGCTTTCTCGATCCCTGGTCTGCCGCGCTCGGGGTCCTGCTGGTGTGGCTCAGCACCGGGCTTCTGCTGGTCTACATCGCCCAGGTTCGTTTCTACACGCCGCTTCTGCTCTTTGCAGCCCTCGCCGTGTGGGCCACCTTACGGTCGTCGGAAGAGAACCTTCCACGCCCACGGGCAGCTCTGCTCGTCTTTTCCGCGCACGCCGGCCTGGTGCTCATCCACATGCTCGGCATCCTCTACAGCGCGCTGATCATCGCTGCGTCGCTGTTGTGCACCCGTCCGCGCAGACGATCTCTCCTGATTGCCGCTGCCTGCCTGGCCTCGTGGCTCACGCTTCTCCCCTGCCGTACCGCGATTCGCAACGGCTCGGCGAACGCCACCTCGCAGGCCATCCCCGTCCTCCGCGACGTGCTCCGTTTTCACCTCAAATCGTCCGCATCCCCGCCGGTCCTCGTGATTGCCCTCCTCGGCGCCCTTTGGCTGCTCCGCGATCTCCTATCCCAAATGCGCTTGGGCCAACCTCGCAGAGACCTCGCCGTTCGCGGGCCTGTCCTTTGCCTCGCTTTCGGCGCGATTCCTTTCAGCCTCTATGGGATCTCGCACCTCGGCAGACCTCTGGGGCAAACGCGCTACACTCTGCCGTACTCCCTTTGTCTCTGCACCCTATGTGCCCACGCCTTTGCGCGGCTCCGGACAACGCGCAGCCGGCGTCTTGCACAAGCGATCTCCCCCGCTTGCCTGGTGCTCATCCTCGGCCTGCATACCCGGGCGGTCAAAACGCTGCCGCCAGGCCCATCGCTGGAGCTCGGCGAACTCCAACAACTCGCCGCCGGCAAGCCGGTCGTCGTCGCCGACGAGCAGACCTTCTTCCAGCTCCAGTACTACCGCTCCAACCCAGGCCTGCAGTTCCACTTCCTCCTTGCCCCCGCACGCGAGCAGCCTTCCGGCATCATGGCCACCGTCGCCAGGCGCGGCTACTTCCCCAACTCCTTCCATCACGTCGACACTTTCGAACAGACCTACCCCGAGTTTCTCTTCCTTGCGAGCCTGGTGCCGGGCTCCATTTCCTGGGTCACCCGCGACGCCACATGCCACGCGCGCCAGATAGGCTCCGTTCGCATCAGCCGTATGCAGGATGCCGTCTATGACGTCTCCGGCTGCCACCCGCCTGCCAGCCAGAAGCCCCAAAGCTAAGACAGTCTTCCTCCAGGCCCACAGCCAGGCGTTCAACGAAGCGACCCGGCGGAGCGGACACGCCGCGCGTTGTCCTCTCAACAGGAGCGTCCAACAGCAGCGTCCCATGGGAGCATCCAGGCCCAGCGTCGTCATCTCAACCGGAGCGAACAGCGTCTCCCGCGCAGTGCAGAGACCGGCAGTTCCGTGTGCAGCCGACATCCTTCAAGTCCACAACCAACCACACGCACCAAACACAAAGGCCTCCGCTCTTGCGGAGGCCTTCGCGATTCCAGAAAACAATCCAGCTTAGGTGGGGTTCGCCACAACCTTCAGGAAGATGATCACGAACGTGAACAGTGCCAGCGACTCGATAAACGCAAGTCCCAGAATCAGGAACACAAAGATGCCCGGCCGGGCTCCCGGATTGCGCGCCAGCGCCTCCGTTGCCGAGGCGGTTGCCCGTCCCTGGCCCAGTCCGCAAAGGCCGGCGGCAAGCGCCATGCCCAGACCGGCGGCGAGCGGAACCCACTGGGCCGCCGGGCTTGCATTCCCTGCTCCCTGGGCAAAGGCCGGCGCCGAAATCAGCAGCGCGGCCAGGATCGAAAAGATGTACTTCATCGTGCGCATAGGTGAAACTCCTGCCCCCGTAAATCTCGCCGCCAGTTGGTGGTTGAAGCTCACCGTGCTGGCCCCCTCACACTGAAGCGGCGGTAGTACCCACCGCGAGGAGGGGGCGCCCCCTCGCGGGAATCTCAAAGGTGCGAAATCAAACTCAATGCTCGTGCGCCACCGCAAGCGACAGATAGATCGCCGCGAGCAGCATGAAGACATACGCCTGGATCACCGCGACGCCGAAGTGCAGCGCATAAAACACCACGGGAATGCCGATCGGCACGATGGAGAAGAAGGCCAGCGTCAGCAGATCGCCCGCAAACATATTCGCGTACAACCGGACTGTGAGCGACAGCACACGAGCCAGGTGCGAGATGATCTCGATCGGAAACAACAGCGGCGCCAGCAGCGGCAGCGGCCCCAGAAACTGCTTGATGTACGCCCATCCGTTCGCCCGGATGCCGTGGTAGTGGTAGTACACAAACGTTACCAGCGCGAAGCCCAGCGGCACGGAAACATTGGCCGTCGGCGACTCCAGCCCCGGAATTAAACCCGCCAGATTGCAGAGCAGGATAAACAGCCCAAGCGCTGTCAGGTAGCTCGTAAAGTGCTCAAAATGGTCGCCAATGATCTGTTCGCTCTGGCTGGAAACAAACTCATGCGTCATCTCCGCCAAATGCTGTACCCCGCCCGGCGTCTCCACGCTCAGCGTAGACCGGACCAGCAGGAAATACGCGATCAGCACCAGAAAGACCAGCAACTCCATCGCAAACGCGTTGGTGATCGGCGCACTCGGGTACGCCGGCGCAAGATCCAGCGCGCTCAGAAGCCCGTCTACCGGACGCGCGAAGAGGTGATTCAAAAATCTTGTGAACAGCAGCTGTGTGTGCATGATTTCTTCAGCTAACCCGCAAAGCCCGTCACTTCGGACGGCTACACCGTCCACGCCCTCACCAGCCGAAGGCCCTCGATCGTGAGCGAAACCACGCCCAGACCCAGCCCAACCGCGATGGCCACAACGGATCCCTGCAGTACCTTCAGGCTACCATAGAGCACCCCCACCACCAGCACCAGCCGCACGAAGAACCCAAACAGAACCAGCCCCATCGGCCGCATGGCGGCAGCATCCCCGCCCGCTGCATCCATGCGCTTCATCACTGCGGTCAACAGCCGCAACCACTCCCACAACCCAGACCCGGAAATCCCCGCGCCCACCACCAGCAACGCCGCACTCCGCCATCCCAGCTTCCACCAGATCAGCGGCAGCGCCACCAAGGTCAGCACCAGCAACAACCGCAAGGCACGCAGGATCGTCGACCGGAAGTCCGCGTCCGTAAACTCCGAGAGCTCCATCCCTCCGAGTTTACTTGCGGCTTCAGCACCGTTGTTTTCTTGTTTGTCGTTCCCGCGCGGAAATCTGCTGTTGCCTTCTTTGTTGTCATGCACGGAGGGAATTTGCTGTTCCGGTCACCCGCTACTCATCCCGCTTCAAGTACCCCGAAGCCATCCGAAACATCTGGATAAACCC
>CAXUNH010000215.1:0-5382 GCA_964252405.1 uncultured Acidobacteriaceae bacterium
AGCGCCTTGATCTGTTGCGTCACGGCGGGCTGCGTGAGCAGAAGCTCTTCCGCAGCCCGGCTGAAGTTCAGGTGGTGTGCAACGGCGCGAAAGACGCGGATGCGGAAGTTCTCCAGCATTAGCGGACCACGACTTCGATTCCGAAGGTGTGGTGGATGACGTAGGTACCCTTCATCTTGTCGTGTTCCTCCGGCTGTGTGGTGCCCTTCGGGTCGGTGGCTCGCGACTTGAGCACGTAAGTTCCCTTCTCAGCAGGCACCTGCCATTCGAACTCCCAGCGTCGCCAAGCTCCGAACTGCGGTTCATCCAGAAAGCGAACCGGCTTCCAGGACTTGCCGTCATCGGTCGAAAGCTCTACGGTCTCGATATAGGGTTCCCCGCCCCAGGCAGCACCGTAGACGTGGTACGTCGAACCTGCTGGGATGAACTCCCGCGTGCGCGGCCGCGCGATGGCAGACTTGACCTGCATCTGCCCAAGCGCAAGCCGCATGGGGTTGCGGTTCTCGTCATAGGCCCAGTACCCGTAATCCGAGGTCTGCCAATAGCCCTTGTACGGCTCGGTCAACACGCGAATGTTCGTAAGCCACTTCACAGACGCCATGCCATAGTGACCTGGAACCACCACCCGCAACGGGAAGCCATGATCGACCGGGATCTCTTCCCCGTTCATCGCATAGGCGATCACGACATCAGCGATCTTTTCGATGCTGATGCTTCGCGCATAAGGTGTCTCGCCAGGCGGCACCGGCTCTTCTTTAGGCGTGCCTTTGTCCGCAGCCTCAAACAGCACCTCGCAGGCATCGGCATCGAGGCCCGCCCGCTCCAGCAGCGCTGCTAAAGGAACGCCCGTCCACTCCGCCGTGCTGATGCCGCCGAGCTGCCACTGCGCACCCTTCACCTGAGGCACCAGGAAGATGCGGCCGTTGCCGGCACACTCAAGCGTAGCCGGTCGCGTGACCGAGGGCATCGCGAGCAGCTCCTCATAGCTGATGGTGAACGGCTTGCCCACCGCGCCGCCGATCGTCAGCTTGTAGTCGTGACGGTCCAAGACCGGAGCTTTGAAATGACTGCGGATGTAAAACAGGTCGTTTGGGGTCAGGAACTCGTTGAGCTGATCGAAGGGGTACTCCAGATTGACGGGCTCACGTTCGCGGATGATGAGGCCGACGTGCGGTTCACTTGGTGCCATGGATGTGCTCATAGGTGTCCCTCGGTGTTTCAGCTTACTGGTTAGGTGCGCCCGTTGGGGCAGGCGTTGCGATGGCGTAGAGCGATCGTGGTGAAATGCGGCCCGCCACTGTTTTCGCGAGGAGATTCAGAACAAGAAAGACCGGCAGCAGGTGCCATTGCCCGGTGAGCTCCGCAGCCATGAATGCAGCCATCCACGGTGCATGAGTAACACCCGCGAGGAAGGCGCTCATCCCGACCGTAGCGAGTAAGACGGGCTGGGAGACATGCAGCAGGCTGCCGGCCAGGAGCCCCAGCGCCGCTCCTACAAAGAGGGTCGGCGTGAAGACTCCACCCACGGTTCCGGCTCCGACACAGGCCGTTGTCGCGACAAGACGAAAGATCAGGATCACAAGTACGCTTGAGACAAGGGGCGCATCCTGCAGTGTTCTGAGCAGGGCCACATCCCCGTTGCCCCATACGGCAGGATGCACGATGCTGAGCAGCCCCACGGCAAGCGCACCCCAAAGAAGAGGCACGGGAAGCCGTTTCAGAAAAGTGAAGCTGCGCAGCAAACCCTGATAGGCGGGACCAAGCCCGCCGAGTAGCAACGCCAGCGGCAGAGTCCATAGAAGGCCGGCCATGGAGAGGTTGCCCGCAATGGCAAAGAGAGGTCCGCCACCCAGTAGCGTACGGCTGATAAGCCACCCCGAGAACGAAGCGAGCAAGAGCGGTAGTATTTCGGTCCACTGCCATTCGCCAAGCACGATTTCGAAGGCGAAGAAGACACCAGCCAACGGCGCCTGATACGCAGCCGCCACCGCAGCGGCAGCTCCATAGCTCACTTTGCGAGCGAGCGAGACCTCGCGCCCGCCGAGACGACTGCCGCACCAGGAGGTCACCGCAGTGGCGAACTGGATCATGGAGCCTTCCCGGCCAACTGCCGCCCCCGAAGCCACGGAAAAAGCTGATGACGCCGTGCGCCAAGCGGTCGATGCGAACGGGATGTGCCCCTCGTCAAAGCGCACCGCTTCGACGTACTCAGAGAAGGGCTCCGCACGCGACCAGCGCCGGGCGGTAAACAGAACTGCCGTCGCCAGCAGAGCGCCAGCTACGGGAACCAGAACGCGATGAAAGCTGCCAAGCCTTGCTGCTGCATCCGGCAAGAGCCCGGTGTGCTGTACGAATACCCACTGCAGCATGCGAAAGCCAAGGCGGACCCCCACGCAAGCCAAACCACTCACCAGGCCGAGGAGGACGGCTAAGCTCGCGGTGAAAGCACCGGCTTTCCATGCGGATCTCGTCTCAGTGGCCACCACAGGCTCCATCACGGTTGTGCTCATGCGGCCACCAGGGATCCTGTCATTTGTAGGGGAGCCTGCCTCGCCAGAACCGCCGGCGACCCTGCGTTGATGCGCCCTGCGACAATGGTTGCGACTTCCACGGCCTGTTGCCGGATCTCCGGAATGGCAATCGATTCGATCAGTGTCCCCAGGCGGCCAGGCCCCAGGTTGAAGAGCACGCTTGAAGCTTGTCCCTGCGCATCGATCAACGCGCCATGTCGGGTGCTGTTCAGACCGCCGCCCAGCGGTCCGGAACTGATGACACCCTGCGCGAAGAGGCTGTTGAGCAGCGGCGAACCTACACGGCGGTAGTTCATGCTCGGGCCGGTGCAATTGATCACCCGCGCGGCATGCAACACGCTCTGGCCACCGGCTGCGCGCAGCGTCACCTTGGCTCCCTCGGTTTCCGCATCTACGCCTGCGAGATGGCCTTCTTCGATCCGCAGTGTGCCTACGGCAAGCTCCGTCTCGATCAGGTCCGCAATGGGCGGAGCCATACGGTGACGCACCACATCCCAGCGGCGTTGCAGATGACGGCGAAAGCGCTTCTGCTCTTCAAGCGGCAGGGCAAGCCAGAGCTCGTTCGTTGTCGCACGCAGGCTGTCGATGGCCGCTCGCCACTCCATACCACTCGCGATAGCAGCACGCAGGGCACGCAGATAGCTCACGCAAGTAGCCAACGTTTTTGCCGGGATTGCGCTGCGATCGGCAGGCGTGTACTCCGTGTGGCGATTCGGGAAGACACCGTGCCGCGAGACAGCGGTGATCACCCCTCGGTGACCTAGTTCGCGCAAACGCAGCACCACGTCTACGCCGGTCAACCCGGTCCCGATCAGCGTTACCGGCGCGTCTGCCTGCAGGTTGGCATACGTTGCGTCCGACCAGGCATTGTGCCAGTAAGCACCGCTCTCTACCGCCGCAGGTTCGATACCCGGAAGCGCCGCAGGGTCGAAGTTACCCGTCGCCAGCACCACGAAGTCGGCTTGCAGGCTTGTGCTATCCCTCAGCAGCAACGTGGCAGAACTGTCCGTCACGGTTAAATCCGTAACAGCGGTCTGCAGGTGCTCGATGTGGGCTGCCTGTGTCAAGAGCGAGTGGATGTAGCGCCCAAATACCGCACGCGGAGCAAAGGTCATTGGCGTCGCGTCGGCATCGTGGTTCACCTGCAGCCAACGTAGGAAGTGCTCCGGCTCGTTCGGCAGCGCACTGATCTTGCCTGCAGGAACATTCAACAAATGGCGCAGGCTTGGGGTGGAGTACGCCAGCCCGAGGCCAAGCTCCGGGCGAGGATCGACGATGACGATGCGCACATCCTTCGAGCTCCGGCGAAGGTGAAACGCGGTCAACGCGCCGCTCACGCCCCCTCCGATGATGGCTACTGTCTTTGCGCTCCCTACGGCCGCTACGTGCATGTCGATCTCCTTAGCTCCAAGCTAGGCGCGCCCGGGATAGAAGAGAATTCGCAAATCGTTATGCCGTATAAGCAGCTCTTTGAGCTGCTCTGCCTTAGCCCAAGCTCGGCTTATACCCCATCACCACTTCTGCTTGGACCTCCTGACCCCAGCGGCAGCACACTGGATTTCGACAAGGAGAAACACCATGAACACGACTCGGATTCGCCAGTTCGCCGCCGCCGCCCTCACCCTCGCGGCAACCATTCTTCCCGTTGCGAGCCAGGCGGAACTGCGCTCCAAATCGGGTGAGATCGTAGTGATGGAGCCGCAAAACCTGCCCGAGGCCGCACAAATCGGCGGTAACAGCTTCTTCCTCCACACCACAAGCAGCGGGAGCTTCTACCTCTACGTTGAACAGCAAAGCGGAGCGCGCCTTGCCGTCTTTGATGTGACCGACCCCGCTCATGTGAAGACCGTTTCCGTAATGCCACTCCAGGTCGCTGGCCCTTTTGACTTCGTCCGTCCGTTGGACGGCAGTGCGGAACTGATACGTTTCCGGGACGAGAAGGGCGTCGCGGTGCTGGACCTGCACAAGGCTGGGCACCCCACGCTGCGCATGATTTCAGGGCTTCTCGATCCGGGCCAGACGCAGCCGCTTGGAGATACAGGATTCCTTGCAGTGGACGAGCCGTACAACTACGTGCGCGCGGTTCCCCGCGACTTTCAGGTGGTGGACATCTCCACACCGGACAACCCAACGCTGCTGACGACCGTAAAGCAGGTCAAGCACCAGGTGGCCAACAACGACATGGGCACTACATTCCTGCTCGGAAGCGACGGCCTCACCGTGGTACGCCGCATCAGCGTGGAAAACGACTACGCGACACATCAGCAGCAGATGTCCGGCAACTGAGGTCGCGTACTTACACGCGGGCAGAATGATCACCCGTGTCGCGAAGCACCGGAGCATTGAGAGTGCTCCGATGCTTGCAAGCAGTATCGGCACCATCGTCGAGGTCAGCACTGTGGTCAGCTCGCTAGGATTGGTGCTTCTCACCTCTCCAGTCTCAAAGCCTATGAAGTGTCTGAAAGCAGGAAGCAATGTCCCAGGCTCGCCTCATCGTCGTTGCTGGACTGCCAGGTTCCGGGAAGACGACGCTTGCGCATCAGCTAGAACAAACTTATGCCGCAGTTAGGCTTTCCGCCGATGACTGGATGGAAAGTCTGGGGATCAACCTGCACGGTGAACAGGAGAGTCCTGCTCTGGACATCGGCATTGATCTATGGCGGCGGCTTCTTTGTCGCGTACTGCTAGGTCCGATTCTTGAGAGAATGGACAGGTAGACGTTGTGGGTTGCCTCACATCGGCAACCCGGAACCCTTTCTCTTCACCCTGCATCCAAGCCCCCGAGGTCTTAATTCCAGCCATGCGTTTCCGAGCAGTCCTTTCGAGCGTACTGACAGTTCTTCTGCTGTCA
>CAXUNH010000216.1:0-5371 GCA_964252405.1 uncultured Acidobacteriaceae bacterium
CCCCCTACCGCACCACCCACCACCACACCCTCGTCCCCGGCGCCCCCCTCAACATCGAAACCGACGTCCTCGCCAAGTACGCACAAAAGCAAGCCACCCCACCCTCAACCAATTGGCTCACCCCCGCTTACCTCCTGGCCAACGGCTACTGAGTTGATGGCACTTCGCTCAGCGTCTGCAGTTAAAGTCCAAACGCAGGTGCCACACGCCCATCTGTGCCGCACCCTCCGGGTCCATCGAGACTTCGTCGTCAATTACGTCGGGCTTCGCCTCCGGAGTTCCTTGGAACTCGCTCAGGTGGAAGCCCTTCCCGCAATAGGCATACAGCATATGGCTACCGGTCAGCCAATAGCTGGCATAGGCCTGCCAGGGCGCTAAGCTCCGTGCTCCTGACCGGATCGTTGCACGTACGCTTCCCTCGCCCTTGTAGTTCACCACCATACTGACGCGGTACCGCTGTACTGATGCATCCGGTTGAGCGTACCAGTAGGTCGGAATCGCTGGCTGCCGCCTACAACCGGCACCCGGTCGCACTTGAATTACCCCAAAGTAGAGTGGCGCTGAGTAGTACCCCGTTGCAGGAATCCCAAGCTTTCCCTTGACGGCAATGTGACATCCTCGCAGCGCCTCCAGCTGCAGTGAATCGCCCTCGTCGACCTCAAAACCGCCTCCACTACCCTGAAGAAGTTGGATGGATGAGTTCCCACAAACCGGTTCCTTGGGCTTCAACTCCATCCATCGGCGAAGGCCGTTGTGGAAAACGGCCGTGCCATCCAGCCAAAGCTCTTGCGAGTCGAAATTAGGTCCTTTGGGGTTCTCGCGCGGGCAGGCCTGCCCCAAGGCGCCGAGAGAAAGAACAAACACAGCACAGCACGGAAACGTTCGCAGGAGAGGCATGGACGAAGCTCATCATGTCCGGCCATGCCCTCTGCGTCAAGCCACTCAAGCTGCTCCCCTACGCCGTCACGTGTGCCGAGTCACCTCCATTCACGTCATACGTCGCACCCGTCACCATCGCCGCCGCATCGCTGGCCAGAAACACCGCCACCGGGGCAACCTGCTCCGGCTGCAGCCACGGCACCCCCAGCGGCACCTTCGGCAACCGTGCCTGGATCGTCTCTTCCTCGCTCGGGTGCTCCGGCGGAGGCGTCGTCATCGTCTCCCCGACGGCCATCGACCAGCGCTTGTCGTTCCGCGTCAGCGGCGTATCGATCAAACCCGGCTCAATGCAGTTCACCGTGATCTTGTGCTTGCCCAACTCCAGCGCAGCCGACTTCATCAGCCCAATGATCCCCCACTTCGACGCCGAGTACGCCGCCCCATTCTTCGTTCCATACCTCCCCTGCATCGACGAAACCAAGATCAACCGCCCACCCCCACGCTTTACCAGGTGCGGCGCAAACGCGCGTACGGTGTTCGCCGTGCCATCCAGGTTGTTGTGCACCGTGTCAGTCCAGTCCTCGTCCTCCATCTCCAGCAGCGGCTTGAAGGTCTGGATCGCCGCATTCGCGACCACAATGTCGATCCCGCCAAACGCCGCACTCACCTTATCGGCAATCTCGCGCAAAGCTTGAATGTCGCGGATATCGCCTACCATCGTGGCCCACTTCGGCCCGATCGTCCCCAGCAGCTTGCCTGTCTCATCCAGATCCTGCGGCGTCGCCGGCGGATACTCCGTCTTACTCGACACGCGAGCCGCCGCATCCACGGCCACCACCTTGGCCCCGTTCCGCGCCAGGTCCACGGCAATCGCCCGCCCGATGCCGCGCGCCGCCCCGGTCACCACGGCCACCTTGCCCCGCAACAGTGCCGGGAATCCTTCTCCCGTCCACACGTGCTCAGCCGCCGTCTGATCCTTCTCCGCCTCGCTCATCCCGTGCCTCCGCGCCTTTGGATGCGGGAGGGGCAGAAGGGGAGATCGCCTTCTTAGGAGACCTCCACAGGCATCGGATTCAACCTGGTCGTTTGCCCAGCATCACCCGCCAGGTCGCGGTGTCCCGGCGTGGCCGGTGGCGCCAACCGGTGGCCCAAACGAATCATCGGTTTCTCAATGAACTGATAGCTGAGAGACGCAAGCGCGATCGACAGCCCATAACGCGAGATCGTCCACTGATTGGAGAGCGTGAGCCAGTGAAGACTGCAGCGCTCGGGTGCGCCCCCGCCAAACAGGAACACATGCCAAAGATAGATGCTGTAGGAGATCCGGCCCAGATAACGGAGAGGACGCAACTCCAGAAACTTGGTCGTCCAGCTCTCGGGGTGCAACATGCTTGCAATCACCCAGCCAGTAAAGCCATAAAACAGCATGCCGGCATCCATGCCAAGAAGCCAATGAATCTTGAGCCCGTGGGGACCATAGACGATCAGGTGATGGGCGCACATGGCCACAAGGGTGACCAGAAATGCTACCCAGGGCCGGAACCATCGCCGTGCAGCCTCCATCACGACGGGTTGACGCAACAACATGGCTGCCCACGCAGCAAACAACAGATATTGCACAATCCAGTACGTCCGACGATCGGACACATCAACCGAGAAGTGTCCGTGCTCCGTCGCCCAGGACTGTACCAGTAGCAGCAGAACGAGCAGCCCGCCCAGGACAGCAATCCGGCCTCGCTTGACCACGAAGAAGAATAGCGAGATCAGAAGGTAGAAGTGCTCTTCCACCGCCAGTGTCCAGAAGTGGCCCACAACATAGCTGGCGGGAACAATGTGAGCGCGATCCAGGTTGTGCCAAAGAAAGTTCTCGTAGAGAAACAGAGCGCCCAGCCAGTACTTCCACTTGCCCGCAATCAAATGCAGGCTCATCAGCAGCGCTACAACCCCCAGATAGACCCACTGTAGCGGCTGGATGCGAAAAAAGCGGCGAATGTAAAAGGACTTCAGCGAGAAGCGCCCAGTCCTCTTCTCGTCCTCCAAGATGCGCCATGAGATCAGAACCCCGGAGATGGCGAAGAACAGCTCAACGCCGTAGCCGCCCATTCCCTGGTAATAGCCGGAATACCAATGTCCGATCATTCGCCGCGAATCGTGGGCCAACATCACCCCAACAATGGCAAGGCAACGCCATCCATCAAGACTGGGCAGATACCCCGATTTTGTTCTGCTTCCGCTCATGCGTAGTCACGTGCCCCAAACAGTCAGCCGCCCTGTCAAGAAGAACGGCGACGAGTCATAGACTTGTCGCCGTATCGAGTCAAAAGCCCGCTTACAACGAATTCATGTTGTGCAGGAACTCAGAGTTATTGCGCGTTTTGCCCAGCTTGTCGGAGAGCAACTCCATGGCTTCCACAGGCGACAGCGGATTCAGCACCTTGCGCAGGATCCAGGTACGCTGCAACTCATCTTTCGGGATCAGCAGCTCTTCCTTCCGTGTGCCGGAGCGCTGAATGTCGATCGCCGGGAACACGCGCTTGTCGACCAGCTTCCGTTCAAGGATCACTTCCATGTTGCCCGTGCCCTTGAACTCTTCGAAGATGACCTCGTCCATGCGCGAGCCTGTTTCGACGAGTGCCGACGCGATGATCGTCAACGAGCCACCCTCTTCAATGTTGCGGGCCGCACCGAAGAACCGCTTCGGGCGCTGCAGCGCGTTGGAATCCACACCGCCCGACAGTACCTTGCCGCTCGGCGGAACAATGGTGTTGTAAGCGCGCGCCAGACGCGTGATCGAGTCCAGCAGGATGACCACATCGCGCTTGTGCTCGACCAGGCGCTTGGCCTTTTCGATCACCATCTCGGCGACCTGCACGTGCCGCGCCGCGGGCTCGTCGAAGGTTGAGCTGATCACCTCGCCCTTCACGGAACGCTGCATGTCCGTCACTTCTTCCGGGCGCTCGTCGATGAGCAGAACGATGAGGACGATCTCCGGATGATTCGCGGTGATCGAGTTCGCGATGGCCTGCATCAGCACGGTCTTGCCGGTACGCGGCGGCGCCACGATCAGTCCGCGCTGGCCCTTGCCCACGGGGGTCAGCAAGTCGAGCACGCGCCCCGAGATGCCCTCACGGACCGTCTCCATCTTGATCCGCTCTTGCGGGTACAGAGGCGTTAGGTTGTCGAACAGAATCTTGTTGCGCGTCTCCTCGGGCGACTCAAAGTTGATCGCCTCGATCTTGACCAGCGCGAAGTACTTCTCGCCCTCGTGCGGACTGCGGACGTTGCCGCTGATCGTGTCCCCGGTCTTGAGATCGAACTTCCGGATCTGGCTCGGCGAGACGTAGATGTCGTCTGGCCCAGGAAGGTAGTTGTAATCCGGCGAGCGGAGAAAACCATAGCCGTCGGGCAGGATCTCAAGGACGCCTTCGGCAAAGATGTGGCCTTCTTTTTCGCTCTGCGCCTGCAGGATCTTGAAGATCAGGTCTTGTTTGCGCAGCGCGCTGGTGCCCGCGATCTCCAGTCCGCGGGCAAGCTTGCCCAATTCGGCAATGCTCTTTTCTTTCAGTTCAGAGATAGTCATGTGTTTCGGTGTGCTTCTTTCAGTTTTCGGGGTGGGGGACGAGCAGGAGGGAACAGCAGACGGCCAGAAGAGGCCACAGCAGAGAGCTGCGAAGCAAGTGGGACAGAATGCGGGGGATCTTGCGGATAGGGTCTTGCGGGGGCTTGCTGTTAAGTTTCGCTTAGCGTATCACGAGAGGGCGAAAACGCGAGTAACGCTTTCGTGGCAGGGCGACGCTGGCCGCGCAGCTTAGGCCGCGCGGCGCTCGGTCGCGAGCATCTCTTCCTGCTCAGACTCGGGAAATCCTTCGCCCATCGGAACCGTGTCCTTGAAACGCTCGAGAACATCGTTTGTGGTGTCTTGCAGCCGGGTATTCGGCTTGTGGAGCTTACGTGTCGCCTTGGATGCCAGCTGACAGAGCTGGTACCGGTTGTTCACATGCGTAAGAGCTCCAAAAATCAGGTCTGAGCGCATAATCTGTTTTCTCCTCATTCTTAGGGGAGGCCGGAGTGGTGCAGGCTCCGCTGCCTCGATGAAGGCTTCGCCTCCCGGGATCGTCAGCCTGTACACAAACGCCTGGTCTGATCCCCGGTTTAGTTTTTAGACGCGTGTTGGGTGTCTCAAGATGCGTCCTGGGATATTTTTGGGCCCGGAGCACTTTGCGCAGACAGAAAACCTGCACCAGGAGACTCCGGTGAGCAAACAACTCGTCTCTTGAGGTTGTTCCGGTGCGGTACAAGGGTGCTGTACCGGGATTGGAGAAGCCCGTAAGCTCCTCAGTGTGCCGTGCCACATCTGAACCTTACCCTGCTCCCGCCACCGGGTCAATCGTTTTTTTCAAGGGAAATCTGGGTTCTCCTTTGGAAAACAAGGGGGTCACCAGGAGAGGAACTAGGGCGTCCAATAGCTTCGATCCTAGGTGCGGTACTGGAT
>CAXUNH010000217.1:0-5364 GCA_964252405.1 uncultured Acidobacteriaceae bacterium
GCTCACTTAAGCCCCATCAGAGCCTCTCCTGCCGGGCGCGTTCAAGTCTCGTCAGCGCCCGGCTTCAGCCGGGCCGTTAAGCGCCACAGACAACGCGGCTTTAGCCGCCGGGTAAGCCCTCAAGGGCCAAGTCGCCAAGCCGCCACAAAACGGCCCACCGTCGACCGCCCTCCCCACCCAACCGCCTCGCCGCTCCTCAACACGCTCGCAGCCAGACCAGCAACCTACGCCCGCCCACTCCTCACTCCGTGATCTCGCGTCCATGCCCCAAAGCGCGTTCCATATCCGCGCGCACCGCCGCCATCAGCTCTTCCTTCGATTCGAAGTCCGCCGGCCGCCGCGCCGGCAAAAACTCCACCGTGGCCTCCCCCGGCGTGATCTTCAACGTATCGCGCGGCATCATCTTCGCGGTCCCGTGGATCACCACCGGTACGATCGGCGCCCCGGTATCAGCCGCCAGAAAGAACGCCCCTTTCCGAAACGGCAGCAGCCGGCCATCCGGCGATCGTGTCCCCTCCGGGAAGATCGTGATGTGCAGACCACTGCGCAGAGCCTCCGCCGCTGCGGCCACACTCCGCACGGCCTCCTCGCGCGAGTGACCCCTGGCCACAGGCACGAACTTGCCCATGCGCATTGCTGTCCCTAGCAGCGGAATCTTCATCAAGCTCCGCTTCAGCATCACGCTCGTCATTCCCGGGATCACCGGTAACAGCACCGGCGGGTCAAGGTTGGACGTGTGATTGCTCATGATGATGCTCGGCTCCGTGGGGAGACTCTCCTGTCCCGTGACACGCACGCGCACCCCCGCCGCGCGCACCCCAAGCCGGATGATGGCCATCCCCCAGCCATACATCGTGCTGAAGTCGCCGCGCATCGCCGACAAAGGAATGCCCACCAGCGCCGCCGGGAAGCCCAGCACCACAAACACAGAGAGCATCCGCACCGACGCCCACATGCTCAGGCCACCAGCGCGGGCGCCCCAGGTCTCGCCCCGGAGGCCTGGGTGTCTGGACCAGCCACGTCACCGCTGGCGTCAGCCGCCTCCCGAAGAGCAGCCGGCAGCTTTTCGTAAATCCCGCCGAAGCCCCCGTTCGAAAGAATCGCGACAACATCTCCGGGCAGCAGTCGGGGAACCAGCTCGGCGATGATCGCGTCGGCATCGGGCCGCAGGAACGCCGGCACACCCATCGCGCGCACCCCGGTGACCACCTGTGCCGGGTGCAGCCGCTCGCCTTCCGGGATCGCCTCGCTCCTGAACACATCGGCCAGCACCACCAGGTCGGCCATGCCCAGGCTTTCGACGAGTTCCCGCTCAAACACACTGCGCCGCAGCGTATTCGACCGTGGCTCCAGCACCGCCACGAGCCGCCGCCCCTTGTACGCCGCCCGCAACGCCCGCAAGGTCTCCCGGATCGCCGTTGGATGGTGCGCAAAGTCGTCGATCACCGTGATCCCCCCAACCTCTGCCCGCACCTCAAGACGACGCTTCACGCTCTTGAACGTCCGCAACGCGCGCCGGATATCCTCAGCCGGTATCCCCTGTCCCGCAGCCAGCGCCGCGGCCGCCGTCGCGTTCAACGCGTTGTGCTCCCCGGCCATCGGCAACTCCAACTCGGCAAACTCTCTCCCCCCACGCGCCAGGCTCCAGCGGGACACCGGTCCGTTTTGCTCATAGTGACGCACACGCCAGTACGAACCCTCCGCAAAGCCATACCGTTCCACCGCACAAAAGGCCCTGGCGCAACACTCCGTCACAGCGCTGCTCCCATCAAACGCGACCAGCCGGCCCCGCCCGGGGATGAGGTTCACCAGCCTCTTGAAGCTGGTCTTCACCGCCTCCAGATCCGCGTAAATGTCTGCGTGATCGAATTCAACGTGCGTCAGAATCGCCGCATCGGGGAAGTAATGGAGAAACTTCGGCCCTTTATCGAAAAACGCCGTGTCGTACTCGTCGCCTTCCAGCAGGAACGGCCGGGTCCCCGCCTCAACATGGAAGCTCGTGCCGAAGTTCTCCGCCACTCCCCCGATCAGGAACGAAGGCTTCCAGCGCGACCCTGCCCCCTCCATCTGCGCGGCCGTCTCATAGATCCAGGCCAGCATGCTCGTGGTTGTTGTCTTGCCATGCGTCCCCGCCACCACCAGCCGTTCGCGGTCCATCAGAAACTCATCATGGATGAGCTGCGCCATTGAGCCCATCGGGATCCGCTGGTCCAGCACTCTCTCCAACTCCGGGTTTCCCCGCGAGATCGCATTGCCCACAATCACCAGATCCGGCCGTGGATCCAGATTCTCCGCCCGGTACGGCTCCATCACCGGGATGCCCATCCCAGCCAACTGGTCGCTCATCGGCGGATACGCTGCGGTGTCGGACCCCGTCACCCGGTGCCCCTCAGCCTGCAGCATCCCTGCCAGCGACGCCATCGCCGTCCCACAGATCCCAATCAGATGAATATGCTTCGCCACGTCCCTACACCCCGATCCATCTTGTACTTCGTTGCGTTATCTTCGGCGCGCCTTGGCACCGGCGCTCGCTTTGCGCTGCCTGCCAAGCCGCCTCGCCGCCGCACACTGCATTCACCACCGACCACCGACAACCGACCACCAATCGCCGACCACCAATCGCCGACCACCCACCACTAGCTTTTCTTGTTGTCATTCCCGCAGGAGACCTGCTCTTTCCATCCCGGCCACCTCCATCCACCCAGATCGACAAACCCTCAACCGAGCCTCTTCCTCACACAGCAGCTCCGCCTCAGCGCCGAGCACCACCGTCCGGTTCCCGCCCGTCACATGCCCGCAGCGCAATCCAATCGCCACCGGTCCCTTCAAGTCCCGCAACGCATGCAGGCAAGCCCCTTCCAGCAACTCCATCTCCTCCGCGCCGACATTGGCGGACATATCACCCAAGACCACGCCCGTCACGCGCTCCATCAACCCCGCAAAGCGCAAGTGCTGCAGCATGCGGTCCCACTGGTACGGCTTCACGCCGATGTCTTCCAGAAACAACACGCAAGGCTGCTCCACGCGCACCGCCCAGGGTGTCCCCAATCCTGCTTCGGCAATCGCTAGGCAGCCGCCCAGCAAGCGCCCCTCGGCCCGCCCGGGCCGCAACACACGCAGGCCATCATCGTGTCCCAGCGCATACGTCTCGTCCGCAGCGGCCGCCTCCCACGCCGGCAGATCCACCCCGCCCGCCAAAGACCAGTCCGCCGCCACCATCGGCCCGTAGAACGTCGCCAGCTCACACTCCTGCCAAAACCACGTGTGCAGCGACGTATGGTCCGAGTACCCGCAGAACACCTTCGGATTCGCCCGCACCAGGTCCGCATCCAGCAGGGGCAACAACTCCGCCGATCCCCATCCACCCCGCGTACAAAACACGCCCTCGATCTCCGGATCCGCAAACGCCTCATGCAGATCCGCCACCCGCTCCTGGGCGGTCCCCGCGTAGTACAACGGCCCACGGCTCTGTGCATGCGGCATCACCACAGGCTCGTAGCCGTACGCCCGCAACGCCGCCACCCCACGCGCAATCTTCTCCACGTTGGCCGCCGACGCCGGCGACACCACAGCGATCCTTGCACCGCGCCGCAAGCTCGGCCTGACACCGCCTGTGCTCAAAGTCGCGCCTCACCAACACACACAATCTCCGCCGGTCCTGTCAACATCATCTCCGCCCCATTCTCCGGCCACGCCACAAACTGCTCGCCACCAGGCGCCACCGCGGTCAACTCGCGCCCCGTGCCCCGCATCACCATCGCCGCCGCCGCGGACGCACACGTGCCTGTCCCTGAGCTCTCCGTCGGCCCGCATCCACGCTCAAAAATCCGAAACTCAATCCTCTTATCGGCAACCACGCGCACAAACTCTACATTTGTCCCAAATCGAAACAGGGGATCCACGGCGATCACGGCACCCAGCGCCTGCCAGCTCATCCCGTGGCTGCCGTAGTCGTCACGCTCGGGAAACAGCACGAAATGCGGGTTCCCCACGTTCACCATCGCGCCCGCGATCTCGCCTTCTACGCCCGCCACCCGGATCCGCCGCTCCATCACCCGCGGTACACCCATCGTGGTTTCCACCCAAACCTCTTCCCCAGCGCGCCGCACCACGCGGCACCGTCGCACGCCTCCATGCGTACCCAGCGCGACCTCCTCCAGACCCTCGCTCTCGGCCAGCCACGCAGCCACACAGCGCGTGCCGTTGCCGCTCAACTCCGCCTCGCTGCCATCCGCATTAAACAGCCGCAGAAACACGCTCCCATCCGCGCGCCGCTCCACAAACTCAATGCCGTCCGCCCCCACGCCGGTGTGCCGGGCACACAGCCGTTGCGCGATGGCCGCATGCTGCCCCAGCGCCAGCGATTCCTCCAGGATGAGGAAATCGTTTCCCCGCGCCTGGGCCTTGGCAAACCTGACCGTCCGAGCCACCCGCACTCCTACTCGCCAGCATACCCGCGCCATTCCCCGGGAAGACAAGAGGCCCGCACCATACAAGGTGCGAGCCTTCCCTGTTTCACCTTCCCGTCTGTCGTTCCCGAAGCAATCCCCCTCCGGCGTGGCCAGAGAGACTCTTAGGCCGCCGGAGCCGACACGTTGATCCCCTCAGCCAACTGGGTCAACAGCTTGTCCGCGTTCTTCTCCTCTTCCAGCGACTTGGACAAGGTCGCCGCATGCTTGTCCTCGCCCAACGCCAGCGCCCACCCAATCAGTGTCCCGTAAACCGCAATCTCATGGTGTTCGATCTGATTGCCCGCGGCGATCAGCACCACATCCCGCAATTGCTCATTGCCGGCATCGGCGATATCGGATTGCCCTTCACTGATCAGAGCCGAGGCCGCCGGACACTTCTTCTGGCTGACCTCCCCATCCGTCTCGTCCAAAATTCGCTCCAGTCGCCCAAACTGCGCTTTGCTCTCTTCCAGGTGCGTGCGGAACGCGTTGGCCAACTCCGGCCGCGTGGACTTTTCGATCATGGTAGGCAGCGCATCCACAATCTGCTTTTCCATGTTCAGCGCCTTACGCAACTGAACCACGTACAACTCCCGCAATGTTTCATGATCCGGCGTAAACAGTCCCATGATGCACTCCTTGGCCCCCAAAGGGCCACGCTCTCGTACTACCTTCTTCGTTCTTGCACTAAAGCGGAAGGCCCGGCGATCCCCACCGTTCTCTCCCCTGCTGGCACTCTACGATGCCCGCCACCCCTGCCCGCGTCGCCTTCACCCCAGCCCGGTCAGGCACCCAGGCCCCCAGCACCACGATCCACCAACACCCCAGCAACCATCCACCATCCACCATCCACCATCCACCAGCAACCAGCAACCAGCAACCAGCAACCAGCAACCAGCAACCAGCCACCAGC
>CAXUNH010000218.1:0-5327 GCA_964252405.1 uncultured Acidobacteriaceae bacterium
CTGCGCGAGGAGGACGGTGCGGTGGTCCACTTGGCGGAGCTGCGCGGCGCTGCCGATGCCGAGCGCGCGCAGGAAGTGCGCCACGTCCTGGCGATAGGCCCGGCGGGTGCGCGCACTCTTCTGGCTGGCGAGCCAGACCTCCTCCTCGGGGATCGCCGCCAGGGCGTCGAGCTGGGCGAGCTGGCCCGGTCGGGATACGGCGAGAACGGCCTCGGTCATGCCCAACCGTACCATCTCCTGAGCGCGTGATAAACTGGATTATCACGTGCTGAAGATGTGATAGGAGAGTAGCGGCACCGGAACCAGACAGCGGTGGCCCGAGGAGAGCAAGAGTGGCCGACAAGAAGGTTTTGTTCATTGCTTTCGCAATCGAGGATGAGCGCCAACGGGATTTCCTCAAGGGACAGTCGCTATCGCCGCGCGCGCCGTACGAGTTCATCGATATGTCGGTGAAGGAGCCATACGATGAGGAGTGGAAGAAGCGAGTACGGACACGTATCCTGCGCTCGGACGGCGTGATCGCGCTTATTAGCAAGAACTCAACCTCCTCCAGCGGACAGAAGTGGGAGATTGGCTGCGCGAAAGAGGAGGGGAAGCCAATCCGCGGCATCTGGGCCTACTCGAACGATCGGACGACGCTCGCCGGGGTCACAACATACGCGTGGAGCGACAAGAACATCAGCGACTTCATCGACTCGTTGTGATCCGAAGCGGCCGTGCGCAGGGCGTTGATCGTTGGCATCGACTACTACGACCGTATCAACTCATTGAGCGGGTGCGTGAACGATGCGCACGCGGTGAAAAGCGTGTTGGAACGGCACGCGGACGGGACGATCAACTTCGCGACGCCGCGGATCATGACGGGGACTGGGGCGGGCAGCTGCGTGGAACGGAGCGCGTTGAAGGATGCGGTGCGTGAGCTCTTCGCCGACGATGCCGAGATTGCCCTCTTCTACTTTGCAGGCCATGGCCACATTGAGGATACGGGTGGCTTTCTCTGCGCAAGCGATAGCAGGACGGGAGATGACGGCCTGTCCCTCGCCGAGGTGATGACGCTTGCCGGCCAATCGGCCGCGAAAAACAAGGTTATCATCCTCGACAGCTGCCACGGTGGCATCGCGGGGAACCGGCCCGGTGCCGGGGCAGTGGCCGAGATTAAAGAGGGGATGACGATCCTCACGGCATCCACGGCCGAGCAATATGCGATGGAGGTGCCAGGCGGCGGTGCGGGTGTCTTCACGAACCTGCTGGTGGATGCCCTCGGAGGTGCGGCGGCGAACCTCGTTGGAGACGTCACCCCGGGCAGCGTCTATGCTCACATAGATCAGTCGCTCGGGCCGTGGGCGCAGCGACCTGTGTTCAAGACGAACGTGAAAACCTTCGTCTCGCTCCGGAAGGCGGCGCCACCGATTCCGTTGGCCGATCTACAAGCGCTCGCCGCGCACTTCCCGAGTGCAGACTATAAATTCCTACTTGATCCCGCGTACGAGCCGGAGCGCTCAGCAGAACAACGGGCAGATCCGAACATTCCACCTCCTGATCCACTCAAAACCGCCGTCTTCGCCATCCTGCAAGGGTATGTAAAGGTCAATCTCGTCCGGCCGGTCGGCGCGCCGCACATGTGGCATGCGGCCATGGGAAGCAAGTCGTGCGAGCTGACCGTTCTCGGGCAGCACTACCGCAATCTTGTCGCCAGGGGCCTGATTTAGGCGGCATCGATGGAACAGGCGGAAATTGAGGCCCTGCTAGAATCCCTCGTGGAGGATTTGGCAGCGGTCGAGCACGAACGCTGGGCCCACTGGCAGCGATATATGCACGGCAAGGGTGAGCGCCGGATCGATGGATCGGTTGTCCTGCCTCCCGACCTCGTTGCACGGTGGGAGGGGCAGCTCGCGCGGGGGTACGCCGAGCTCAGTGAGGCCGAGAAGGAGAGCGACCGTGAGCAAGTTCGTCGCTACCTCCCGATCATCGCGGCTGCGCTCACGTCCGGGGCGAAGCATACCTGAACTACTCCGGCCAGGCGTCGCACTCTGGCAAACCGTCGTTTGACACAACGATACGCCTACACCGCCGGTTAGCATCGATCAGAACCGGATTTCAGAACCATGGCAGGGATTCCATAACCTGCAGTCTGCAAGCTACCCTGCCCAACGAATCGGGGGCCAACGGGATGACTGGTGCAGTCGGGAAACGGAAAAAGGCTCCCGACGCCGGAACCCCCTCTTTCGCCTTGGCGGACCGTTCGCGTGCGCTCGCGCAGTCCGTCTCGGCTGCTTCCGTCGATATTGCCCGGACCGTGGCCCATCGTGTCGCCTTGGGATGGTGGGATCACCTGGTCGCGCGCGGGGCATCGTCCAGCTCCTCCCCTATTCCCGCACATCCTTATGCCGGGCCACTGCTCGATCTCGGGCCGGAAGTTGCCGCCATCGCGGCATCCCTGGGGGAGGACTTTGCAAAGCTTCCAGTTGCCGCGGCCGCCGCCGAAATCGGGCGGCTCTACTGCTTCCTGTTGCCGTCGAAGCACCGGGGGACCAACGGCGTTTTCTACACGCCTAGGCCGCTCGTCGGCCGCTTGTTGGATGACGCGGAAGCAGCCGGGCATGATTGGGCTGTCGGCAAAGCTATAGACCCCTCATGTGGCGGAGGGGCTTTCATGGTCGATGCCGCGGGCCGAATGGTGAAGGCTCTCGGCACGGCGGACCCTGCCTTCGTGGTTGCCTCCGTGTCTGGGCGCCTGCGCGGCTGGGACCTTGATCCATTTGCCGCCTGGCTGTCGCATCTCTGCGTCGAAGCCGTTCTTCTGCCGCAAGTGATCGCATCAGGAAAGCGGCTCGGGGCCGTGACAGAAACGCGGGACAGCCTGGCCGGATGGGACGGCCACGAGGGGGCCTACCGCCTCGTCATGGGCAACCCGGCCTTCGGCAAGGTGAAGGACAACCCGGAACGCCGGGAACGCTTCCGCCGTAGCCTGTACGGCCATCCCAACCTCTATGGCCTGTTCACCGATCTTGCTGTCCACCTGGCCGCGCCGGATGGCGGCGTAATCGCCTATCTTACCCCGACAAGCTATCTCGGCGGACAGTACTTCAAGGCACTGCGCCGCCTGCTCGGCGAGGAAGCTCCCCCGGTCAGCATCGCCATTGTCGAAAGCCGGGAGGACGTCTTCGAAGAGGTCTTGCAGGAGGTCGCCTTGAGTGTGTTCCGGCGCGCCCCGCCGGAGGGAGCCGCGAGCTGTTCGGTCATCCACGTGGAACCGGGCGGCCTGCGGATCGAGGCGGCCGGGAGCTTCGTGCTGCCCGCTAACCCCGAGGCCTCCTGGCTCATGCCCCGGAAGGCCTCCGATGCATCCTTTGTCGAGCGGATGCTGTCCATGTCGTCCAGGCTGTCAGATTGGGGCTACTCGGTCAGCACCGGGCCGCTCGTCTGGAACCGGAAGAAGGGCAAGTTGCACAACGAAGCCCGCAAAGGCTCCGTCCCCGTCGTATGGGCCGAAGCGGTCTGCGGTCAGGGCAAGTTCCGGCTCAAGCCAGAGAAACGGAACCACGCCGCCTTCTACTCGCCCAGCGGCCCTCGCGACTCGAACCTCGTCACCGCTCCATGCCTCCTACTCCAGCGGACAACCTCCAAGGAGCAAGATCGTCGCCTGATTTCGGCCGTCCTACCTGCGTCGGTCATTAAGGCGCACGGGTCCGTCACCGTCGAAAACCATCTCAACATGATCCTCGCCGCCACCTCGAAGCCTCCCGTTCCCATGAAGGTTCTCGCGTCCTTCTTCGCGTCGGAAACGGCGGACAGGGTGATCCGCTGCATCAATGCGTCCGTCGCGCTGTCGGCGTCGGAAATTGAGGCGATGCCGCTGCCGCCTCCGGCCGCTATCATCTCGGCTATGGCGGCAAACGATCCGGAAGCGGCCCTGCGCGGCCTGTACGGGATTGCCGCGTGAGCTTTCCGCCTCTGCTGCCAGTTGAGGAAATACGGGACAGGCTGCTCGCAATCTTCCCTGACGGAATTCCGAACCGCCAGCACATCATTAAGCCGAACACGGCCCGCGTGGTGTTCTGCTCGCTCTACATCGGTGCGATCGAGGGAACAGACCGATGGTTTGCGCCGCGCCATCTCTACCGCATGACTGAGGAACTCGCGGGCGTCACAGACCCCGATTTGCGGCTCGCCTTCTACAAGAAGGTGCCGAAATCCTCCGAGGAGTCCTGGTATGCGGACAACAGCCGCGAGGGCGCCCGCGACGAAGGCGTGCGGCAAGGTCTAATCCCGCTCAATGCCATGGTGAAGCGGCAAGGCGTGGACACAACTTCGAGCAAAGGGCGCTACGCACTGCACCCGGATTTCGCTGCCCTGTTCGATCCCTCCCTCTCGGGGGCCGCCCTAAATGCGGCCGTCGCGGCATGGCAGGGCAACTATCTGACGGCGGCCGCCCGCGCGCGGGCAGCCCTAGCCGGGACGATGGATGACGAAGGGATCACGGTCCACCACCCGCAAGGCGGCTCCACGGTCCTTCCCCCGGGCGAAAGCCCGCTCATCACGAAAGCCGTTGTCGAGGAGTTCTCGAAGCGGTTCCTGGCGAAACCTGCCGTGGTGTGGATCAGCGACAGCGCGGTTAAAAAATTCAGCGACGACAAGCTCAACCAGGTTCTCAAGATCAAGCTCGATGTTGCCAGCCTACTCCCGGACGTGGTGCTGGTGGATCTCATCAAGCCGGGCTTGAAGCTGGTGTTTATCGAAATCGTTTCCAGCGATGGTCCGGTCACAGAACAACGGAAAGCCGGTATCCTGCAGCTGCTGGCTGCTTCCCCAATGGGTTACACACCGGAAGATGCGGTGTTCGTTACGGCCTATCGGGACAGGGGCGCTAAGCCCGTTCCGAAAGCCTTACGGGAGCTGGCCTGGGGATCGTTCGCTTGGTTCATGTCAGAACCTGACAATCTGGTGCAGCTCCATGAAGGGCCACCGCGCCAGCTCAAAGGACTGCTGCCTTAATGCGTTAAACGGAGTCGCGCGCCGCCGGCGACAGCAGCGCGCGCACCTGGTCGAGATTGCCGCCCTGCCGCGTGTTCCAGGTCAGCGCGTCACGGAGCCGGCGCGCCTGCTTCTCGCGCTCAGCCGCCCGGTTCTGCTCCGCTCCCAGCTCGCTCCGCGTGGCCCATGTCTGGGAAGCGGAGCGCACCTCGCCGCGCGCCATCTGCTGGGCGAGCTGCCCCGCGTCCCGCGCCGTCTCATGGGCGACGAACACCTCGGCGCTTTCCCGCTGCCGGGTCAGCGCGACATAGCTCGCCGCCGATCGCCAGTGCTCGGTGTGGTAGAGGTAGGTC
>CAXUNH010000219.1:0-5313 GCA_964252405.1 uncultured Acidobacteriaceae bacterium
CTTGACGGCCATGGCCTTGGCCGTCGCGCGCAGCATCATCTCCTTGCAGCCGCCGCCACCAGGGATCAACCCCACACCGGCCTCCACCAGCCCGGTGTAGAGCTCAAGGTGCGCCTGCCGGAACGCCGAGTGAAGGGCGATCTCGCATCCACCGCCGAGACACAGTCCCGACGCGGCCGTAACGACAGGCCGGGTGCAAAACTTGATCGCCTGCGTCATGGCCTGGAACTGCTCGATCATCGTCCGCACCTGACCCCACTGGGCCGACTGCACCATTCCCAGCAGTTGCGCAAGGTTCGCGCCGGCAGAGAAGTTCGTCGCATCCGTCGCGATCACAAGGCCCGCAAAGTCGCGTATGGCATGGCTGCCAGGCTGCAGCTGCTCGGTGAGGAAGGAGAGCGTCTCTTCCCCCAGCGCATTCATCTTGGAGTGCAGCTCGAAGCACCCCACACCCTCGCCCAAGTCGACCAGCGACACCGCGCCATTGCCGGCAACCACGCCGCTTGAACGCCGGTAGCTTGCAATCGGCGCCAGCTCGGGGGAGCGTGGGACCGGCTGATAGCTCCGGGAGGCGAGGTCAAAGTACTCCCCTCCTTCGTTGCGGAACCAGCTGTCGCCGCCGCTCGACAACAGGGTTTCCACGGCCGCGGGCACAGGGAGGCCGAGAGCGCGCATCCGTTCCACGGCAGGAGCCACGCCGGCCGCGTCCCACATCGCAAACGGGCCAAACTCCCAGTTGTAGCCCGCGCGCATCGCCGCATCGATGTCGGCGGGCGTGTCGGCGACCTCGCCGATGCGGTTGGCGGCATAGGCCCACAGCTCCGGCAGCACCTTCCAGTAGAAGCGGGCCGCTTTGTCCGTGGCGGGGTCGCCCGCCAGCAGGGTCTTCAGGCGCACGGGCAGGCTGCCTTTGGCCTGCTCCAAACCGGGCAGGGTCACCTCGCCGGCCGGCCTGTACTCCATCGTCCCCGGGTCGAGCACGGACCGAACCTCTTTGCCGTTCGCGCCGCGCTCTTTTTTGTAAAAGCCCTGCCCCGTTTTATCGCCGAGCCATTGGCGCTCGATCAGCTGCCGCATCACCTCGGGCAAGCCCACGTCCGATCGCTCATCGCGGGTGCCCGCCTCAAAGTTGCGCACGATGCTGCCGATTACGTCCAGGCCCACCATATCGGCCAACCGGAAGGTCGCCGACTTGGGCCAGCCAATTGCTGCCCCGGTGAGCAGATCGATCTCCTCGACCGTCAATCCCTGCTCAGCCATCACCTTGATGATGTTCAGCAGCGAGAACGTGCCGATGCGGTTGGCGATAAAGTTGGGCACATCATGCGCCGGCACCACGGACTTTCCCAACTGCCGGTCAGCAAAGGTTTGAATCGCTTCCACCGCGTCCGGGTCGGCCTCGGGCGTCGCGATTAACTCCAACAAACGCATGTGCCGTGGCGGGTTAAAGAAATGCGTGCCGAACCACCGCGTCCGCAGATCCGGGGGCAGCTGCTCAGCGATTTTGGCAATCGGCAGACCGCTGGTGTTGCTGGTGAAGATCGCCTGCGGATGCAGGTGGGGCGCAACCTTGCTGAGCAGCGTGCGCTTGATCTCCAGGTTTTCCGCAACGGCTTCGATCACCCAGTCACAGCCTGCAAGCTTGGGCAGGTCGTCCTCGAAGTTGCCCACGCTGACCAGCTTGGCAGCAGCAGCTGCAGCAAAGGCGGCAGGTTTTGCGGACTTCAGCTTGATCAAGGCGCCGTTGCCGAGCGCGTTGCGGTCTCCGGTGGCGGGGACCATGTCCAGCAGCAGAACCGGCAGCCCCGCGTTGGCTACGTGGGCCGCAATGCGCGCGCCCATGGTACCCGCGCCCAGCACGGCCACACGGCCCACGGCGTAACGGTGCCCCGGAGTCTTTGCCCCGTTGGTGCCCGGCGAGCTTTCGAAAACAGCGGCAGGTGCCGAGGCCATGAATCGTACTCCCCTGGAAAACAATCGGGATCGGTGCCGCCCGTGGTGAAGGGGCGCGCAACCCGAGCAGATTACTTACCGAAGGGTAAACAAGTCAAGGAGAGAAATGGCGTCCGCCACAGCGCCTGTTCGGCCCTGAGATGGAGCCTCCGCGCCTGACATCAGGTCTTCCGAGCCCGGCCGCGACGGCCCGTGCCGGGAAGCAGACCACCGGTGAGGATTTGGCTGAACTCCCCCGCGATCTCTGCCGGCGTCAGGTCCCCGCCGGGCTGGTACCAGGTGCCCATCCAGTTGATCGCCCCGGCGATGGCGAAGGACGCCAGCTTCGGATTGCAGGGAGCGATCGACCCGTCGTCGATACCCTGCTTCACCAAAGAGCGTAGCGCCATGTCCATGCGCCGCTTCAGGGCGCGCACCTCATGCTGTCCGTTCGGCGAGAGCTCGGTATCGTCCACCATCGCAACACAGCGGCCGAAGTAATGCGTCAGAACCGCTGTCGCATACGCTCGCACGTAAAGCCGCAGCTTCTCCAGGCCGGTTCCCTCCTCCGGACTGGAGTCCTCCAGATGCGATTCAATCTCCGCGATGCCGGCCCGGTAACACTCGACCAGGATCTCTTCCTTGTTATGAAAGTAGTAGTAGAGGGCGGGTTTCGTCACCTTCAGCCTGGACGCCAGCAGGACCATGGAGGTCTTCCCATAGCCGCGCTCGAGAAACAGGTGAGCCGCGGTCTGCAGCACGGCATCCCGCTTCAGTTCGGGGCTGCGCAGCCGAACCTGAAAAGCCTTCCACGGCTCACGACTGCTCTCCGTCAGCTTCCTTGATGCCATCACGCCGGCTACGCCCATCTCCCTGAAACGTTTTGTGAGGTGACAAGCTTCGATTGTACCCGGCCAAGCGCAGGACGCCGGCTCTCTTTGCCGAGCCGAGTACGACCCACTTAGGCGAAACCGGCAAACGGCGGCATATTGACCGGTCCAAGCGCGCCTTGGCTGGTGCGCGCCGCGCAGCCTGCCTCTCAACAATGGGCGAGCCGGTCGATCACATCGTGAGGGCATTTGCCTACCCGTGCACGCATCGGCTGAGACATAGGAATCCTTCCTCCTGCGAGACGGTCACGCGACAGGGCGCGAACGTCTCGATGCGCAGGCTGGCGTTCTCTCCAAGGTCTACCTGCGCCAGGGGATAGGGCTGCACCTCGCCGGCGAAGATGGTGCATCGCCGCCCGTCGCCGCGATCGTGCCAGCGAATGCTGAGTTTTTCTCCATCGCGATGACGCTCGGCCGCTGCGAGATCCTCGCGGAAGTTGCTGGCGATGCAACCCGAGATGCGTGCATCGTTCAGGGCATGTTCCACAATTTCGTTCAACTCAAGCTGCGTCATAAGAGCGCTCCTGTCCGCGTGGCGACAGAGTGTAGCAGAACGCCCCCGCTAAAGTGAACGATGGGTAAATTTGTCGTTGCTCTTGGTTCCCGCTGGGTGCTAGTCTTCGCCTTCAACCCATCCGGACCCCTGGAGTCCTGTAACCATGCAGACGAGCTATAACGGCATCCCTGTCCCGGCAAACGGCCAAGCCATCACCTACCAGGACGGAACGTACAGCGTCCCGGACAATCCCATCATCCCGTTTATCGAAGGGGACGGCACAGGGCGCGACATCTGGCGTGCTTCTCGACGGGTCTTTGACGCTGCCGTCGCAAAGGCCTATGACGGCCGTCGCAGCGTGGCGTGGTACGAGGTGCTAGCCGGCGAAAAGTCCTATCGGCAGTCACAGGAGTGGCTTCCCGAGGACACGGTGAAGGCGACTGTTGATTTTCGCGTCTCCATCAAAGGCCCGCTCACGACGCCGGTCGGCGGTGGCATCCGTTCACTCAACGTAGCGCTGCGCCAGTTGATGGATCTTTACCAGTGCGTGCGCCCGGTGAAGTACTACGCCGGCGTGCCCAGTCCGGTAAAGAATCCGGAGAAGCTCGATATCGTGCTCTTTCGTGAAAACACCGAGGACATCTATGCCGGCATCGAATTTCGCGAGGGTACGCCCGAGGCCGCGAAGTTCATCGCGTTTGTGAACGAGGAGATGCTGGGTGGCACCAAAAAGAAGGTCCGCCTCGACTCCGGCGTCGGCGTGAAACCCATCTCCATTACAGGATCGAAGCGCCTGGTGCGAGCGGCGATCCAGTTCGCCCTGAAGGAGGGCCGGGAGGTCGTCACGCTCGTGCACAAGGGCAACATTCAGAAGTTCACCGAGGGCGCCTTTCGCGAATGGGGGTACGAGGTGGCCGTCGAGGAGTTCCGCGAGCAGACCGTGACCGAACGCGAAAGCTGGATTCTCGACAACCTCGAGAAGTCTCCCGGCCTTTCCGCGCGCGAAAACGCCGCCATGATTGAGCCCGGCATCGAGTTCGCCCCTCCGGAGTTTGGCGACGCCGTTGTGCGCGAAGTGGAGTCGGTCGTGGGGAGCATCGGCAGGTCGCACGGTAATGGTCAATGGAAAGGCAAGCTGCTCATCAACGACCGCATCGCCGATTCGATCTTTCAGCAGATCATCATCCGTCCCTCGGACTACAGCGTGCTCGCCACCACCAACCTCAACGGCGACTACATCTCCGACGCCGCGGCAGCGCAGGTCGGTGGACTGGGGATCGCCCCTGGCGGCAACATCGGCGACGGCTACGCGGTCTTTGAAGCCACCCACGGCACCGCACCCAAGTACGCCGACAAGGATGTGATCAATCCAGGGTCGGTGATCCTCTCCGGGGTCATGCTCTTTGACTTCATTGGCTGGTCGGAGGCTGCGCGGCTGATCGAGTCCTCCATGGAAAAGACCATCGAGCAAAAATACGTCACCTACGACTTCGAGCGGCAGATGCAGGGAGCTACAAAAGCGAAGACCAGCGAGTTTGCCTCTCGCATGATCGACAACATGTAACGACCATTTACGGCCATCTTCTTGACTGACGCTTTTCCGAGACCCGCTCAGGCTGGCGCGAACTGGCCTTCAGTTTTGAGCAAGGATGAACGGAAAGCTCGTTCTTTCATCCACTCTGGTCGCGGAGTCCTGGCCGGATCTCCGCGAAGCACTGCTTCGGTTTTCCTGCCGTGTTCTCAAACCGCCTGCCGCATTCACAGAAAATTCAAGGAACGCGGGCAGTCAATCGCCTGTGTGCGGTGAGACAGTAGGCCCTGTACCACTCTTTCCGACGCCCCAGTCTAGTTTTCACGGCGCGAACGGCGTGTGTGGCCAGACTACGCGGGTGCTCGCGGCCGGGCAGTTGGCGGGCGCCTTTGCGACATCTCCGGACCGAAGCGAACTCACCCACCCGCGCTGCTTGACAACCCTCCCACCGCACTTCATAGGAC
>CAXUNH010000220.1:0-5281 GCA_964252405.1 uncultured Acidobacteriaceae bacterium
TCACCCTGGAGGAACGCAACGCCCGGCTGGACCGCGCCCGCGAGCTCATGAAGGAGTTCGGCCTGGATGCCATCCTCCTCACCACCGGCGCCTCACTCCAGTACTTCACCGGCGCCCACTGGTACCAGTCCGAGCGCCTCTTCGCCTATGTCCTCCCCCAGGCCGCCGCGCCCTTCATCATGTGCCCTGCCCTGGAGCGCGACCACCTCGCCGAAATCCTCCCCACCTTCCCCGAGTACGAGACCACCCTCACCTACCAGTGGAACGAAAACGAAGATCCCTTCACCCTCCTCCGCCGCGCCTTCGCGGAGATCAATATCAGCACCGGCACCGTCGGCCTGGACGACCAGGTCAGCTTCAGCTTCGCCAACGCGATCGCCCACGCCGCGCCCAGCCTCAAGCTCACCTCCGGACGCTCCGTCATCATGGGTTGCCGCAGCATTAAGTCCCCTGCCGAGATCGCCCTGCTTCGCCTCGCCAACGGCATCACCTTCGACGTCTACCGCGCCGTCTACCAGAGCTGCCGTCCCGGCGACACCAGCGAGAAGGTTCAGGCTCTTATCGAACAGGCCTACCGTCGCTGCGGGGTGCGCGGCGAAGCCTCCTGCAACATCGGCCCCGCCACCGCCAGCCCCCACGGTTCCGCCCTGCCCCAAACCATCCACGAGCATGAAATCGTCACCGTCGACGACGGCTGCAGCGTTGAAGGCTACACCTCGGACATCACCCGCTCCTGGGTCTACGGCACCGCCACCGACCAGCAGCGCAAGGTCTTCGAAACGGTCCGCAAAGCCCAGTCCGCCGCGCTCGCCGCCGCGCGTCCCGGCGTGGAAATGCAGGCCGTCGACGTGGCCGCCCGCAAGGTCATCACGAGCGCCGGTTTCCCCGCCAACTACGACGCCTTCCTCCACCGCGTGGGCCACGGCATCGGCCTGGACATGCACGAGTGGCCCTACCTCGTAGGCGGCAACCACACCGAACTCAAAGCCGGCATGACCTTCTCCGATGAACCCGGGATCTACCTCCACGGCAAGTTCGGCATCCGCGTCGAAGACTGCATGGTCCTCACCGACTCCGGCGCCCAACTCTTCACACCCCAAAGCCCCAGCCTCGAAAACCCCTTCAACGGTCCCGCCCTGACCTGAAGCCAGCCCAAAAGCTCAGCCCTGACAGCCTGCAAAATCAAGGGGTGCAGACGAAGCAAAAGCTCTCGCCAGCGACAGCTAAGCTTCGAAATAGAAATAAGATCCCTACTTTTCAGCACTCCCATTGGACAGAGAGAACAGCTCTTTCTTCCGAACCCGCTGGACTCTCCAGACCGTTCTCGCCCTCTACTCCCTGGTGTTGATCGGAGCAGGCGTGCGTCGCAAGCTGGACCCTGCAAGGTGGTGCGTCGTCGCAACCGCCACGGCGGCAGTTCTCTTTCCAGCGATCTACAACGTGTTCCAGCTTCTTCAGCGATGGGACATAGGCGACCACCTGGATGATGCGCTGTTCACGCTCTGGGGAGGCGGCGTAAGCGTCCGGGTGATGACCGACCTGCTTCTGCTTCTCGCACTCGCATACGCAGCGGCTCAGTCGCTCATCGAAGCCCGTCGCTAACGAACGGAAACCGAGCTGGAGCTGCGGTCCGCCGCGGAAGTGCAACATGTTCTCCTCCCCGAAGAGATTCCAAACATCGCGGGACTCACCAACAAACTGTGTACAAGCCGGCAGGACAGGTGGGCGGAGACTTCTTCCAGATCATCCTCGTAGGCACCCTCGGCACCCTCGCCCACTACACAAACAGCCCCGGGAGATGCTGGCCGCCATGAACAACGCCTGCTGGGCCGCAGCAACGGCGAGTTCACAACGTGCCTCGTACTAAGGGCCACCCTGGCCAACGCCGGCCATCTCGCGCCTTACATCGGCGGCAAGGAGCTACCGGTTGAAACCGGCCTGCCGTTAGGTCTCGTAGGGCATATCGTACCGGGAATCTAAATCCGACTAGCTTCGGGAGATCAACTCACGCATCTGACCGACGGCATCGTCGAGGCTCGCAACGCGGATGGCGAACTCTTCGGTTTCGACCGCACGGCCAGCATCGTCTCTGACACAGCTGAATCCATCGCTCACGCGGGCAGCGCCTTTGGGCAGGAAGACGATATCACGGTCCTCACCCTTGCCCTCACACCCGCTGTGGCCGCTGTCTAATAGCTCCTCCGTCACAAACCATGGTCCGACTCACCGCAAAGGCTTCCGCTCTAAGCGCGATGCAGCACAGCCTCCGCCCTTGCGCCCGTACCCGCAGCGTAACAGCGGCTCGGAGCTCCATCGGCTCGGCCTAAGACTTCGACAACGACTCAACAAAACTCCAGAACTCTTTATTGCTCCTCAGCTTCTGAATGGAATCGTCCTTTGCCGGGTCAGGCAGCGTCTCGCCTTTCAGCGTGTTCGCCCGTCGCGCAAACGCTTGTTGCAGATGCGCCTTCGCTGCATAGGCCTTTCCTTCCTCTGCATCCGCGCACGCGAGATTGTAGTAGTACAAAGGGTAATCCGGGTCTCTCGCGATCGCAGCCTCGTTCAACGCTCGGCTACGCTGCAGATCGCCCGACATGCCATAGTCCGTACTCGCCTGATCCGTCGCAACGCGCTGCCACTTCAGCGGATCGTCGGTCTGCTTCGCATTGGCTGCCGCCAGCTCGAAGACATGCGCCGCCGGGGTAAGGGCATGGTGCTGCTCCAGCAGCTTCGCATACAGGAACTGGCCCCAGAACTCAGGCGCGGCCTTCGGTTCGAACGTGATGTCTCGCAAAAAGCTATCCTCGATCGCGGGATCCGGTTGCTTTGCGGCCGAAAACTCAAGGTCCGCACAAAGATCGCCCTCCGCCACAAACGCCCGGATTACGTGCAGAAAATCAGGATCGCCCTTGCCCTCGTGCATGTACTCCGCAATCGCCACGGTGACGCCGCCTTTCGTCTGCAGCACGCGCTGCCCTGCCACGCTGGTGTGAGCGTGCGCCGCCTCTTCGGACAGCATCCGGTCCCGGCAACTCTCCGCGGTCAGGGGGGCAGCCTCAGGCCAGACAAACAGAAATCCCAGAAAGTGGAGCTTGGCCCCTCCGCTTGTCCCCTCTGCCCGGATCCCAAACTCGCGTCCGTTCGGCTTGGCCGACATCTCCGTCACCTCAAGCGGAAAGCCGTTCAGGCGCAGAAGTCCCGGGTGTTCCGGCATCTCAAACGTGAACGGCACCGCGCGGGAGCTTTGTGCGCCTCCTCGCGCACACAGAAGAAAGCCGCCAACCAGACAGAGCAATGCAACGACACCACGGCACATGCGACGCAGTGTAGCAACAGCTCCCTTCCCAGTCCTTAGCCCTTTGTGCCGTTACGTCAGGTCATCCGGATCAAACACAGTCACCTTCCGCCCCAGGGCACTGATGTCATGCACATCTGACACCAGGGTACTCACCACCGTCTCAATCTCATCCTCCGCCGGCACATCCGCCTCCAGCGTCAGCTTCTTATGCTCATCCGGCAGCTTGATCGACTCCAGCAGCGCCACCACATGGCACACCGCCGTCCCATCCTGCGCCAACCCCTCCGGCGTCTTGCCCTTGATGGACACGCAGTTCATCGGCAGCACCAACAGATCCGCCAGCCGCTCCCGCATCTCCCCAGCAATGGGCACAATCTTCGGCCGGTGCATCACCAGCACGCAATCGATGTTCACAATCTTGTACCCCGCCAGGGCGACCTCTTCCAGCGCCGTCTTCAAAAACACCGTCGAGTCCGCCCCCTTCCACCGCTCGTCGCTCGGCGGAAAAAACGTCCCGATATCCCCCGCGCACACCGCGCCCAGCAGCGCATCCGTCACCGCATGCAGCAGCAAATCTCCATCCGAGTGCCCCGCCAGTCCCTCTGGATGCTCGATCCGCAACCCGCCAATCACCAACGGCACACCTGGATGAAAGGCGTGCGAGTCAAACCCAAGGCCAATGCGCATGGACATTCTGGAATTGTATGGGACACACGTACCTACTCGGGAAGTTGCGGATCCCGGTCGCCGGCGAGCAGCTCCAGCGCCTCCACATCCGCAAAATCGATCTTCCGCCCTACCTGACGCTTGTTCTCGATCAGATCTCGCCTGGAGATAAAGCAGACTGTCACGCCCTCGATCTCTGCCTCCACCCGGTTACGCCAAACCTGGTCGAAGTGCATCTCCCCGATAGACGCCAGCAGGTCGATCCGCCCGTGTTCTGTCTGGAGCTGGTAGTGCTGCATATCGTCCAGCAGATCAGTTGCATTCATGCCGTCAAGCGGAGCCCCCAGCGCCTCCAGCGCGTGGAAGACCGCCTGGGCGTTCTCTACCGTCGGCGAAAGAACACATCGAGGTCACGCGTATTCCGCACAAAGCCGTGCGCGTTCACCGCCACCCCGCCCACAACGGCGTACTCAGCCCCGGTCGCGTGCAACGCGGCGAAGAGTCCAAGCTGTTCGCTTCTCCGGCTCATCGTTCTCTCGCAGAAACAGATCGCCTTCCGCCAGTTCCCAACCTGCAATCACGCGCTCAGCCATCGACCGCGAAGCCCAATACTCCGCCTCAAGCCGCCGATCCTCGTCATGAGCCACACGTCGAACACCGGTAAAGTTGATCGCCACAAACCCTCGACCTACATCCTGAAACCTAAAGCCACCCTCACCCCGCCAGGTAGAACTCCGCAATCTCCAGATCGCCCGGCTGCGTCACCTTCAAGTTCCGTCCACTGCCCGGCACCACATGCACCGTGATCCCCGCCCGCTCCAATAAGCTTGACTCGTCAGTCCCCACAAACTCATCCGCCGCGGCCTCCGCAAACGCCCGCCGCATCAGCGGCACCCGTGCCCCCTGCGGGGTCTGCGCATGCACAATCAGCTCTCGCGGGATCGTCGCCGTAATCAGCGCACCATCCGCCGTACGCTCCACCTGCTTGATCGTATCGACCGCCGGCATCCCCACAATGGCCGCCCCATGCTTCTCGATCGCATCGATTGTCCGCTCAATCGTCGCGGGATCAATCAGCGGCCGCACCGCATCATGCACCAGCACCACATCCTCCTCCGACAAGGACGGCAACGCTGCCAGCGCATTCCCCACCGATTCCTGCCGCGAGTCTCCGCCCCGCACCACCTCGACCCGCTCCGCGAGCCCATGCTCGTCAAGCAGCTCGCGCAAACGCGCCTCTTCCGGCTCCCGCACCGCCACATACACCCCGGAAACCCGCGGAACCGCCAGAAACGCGCGCAACGAATGAACCAGAAT
>CAXUNH010000221.1:0-5187 GCA_964252405.1 uncultured Acidobacteriaceae bacterium
CCCGTACCCCACCCACACCCTCACGTCACCGGTCGTTCACAAAGGCACACCTCCACGGGTATGCTTCGTGCAGCGACACTCATCCGCCAGCCCTTGATCCAGGAGCCCGAATGCGCCGTTCCTTTGCTGCCACGCTGCTCGCCCTGTGCGCTCCGTTCTGCGCAGCCCAGCAGATCGCTGTTTCCTTTGCCCCTACCGCCGACGCCGGTCCCACCGCACCGCCCAAGAAGCCGCTCTCCATGGACCTGTCGGCCATCGACAAGACCGCAGACCCGTGCGTCGACTTCTACCAGTACGCGTGCGGCAACTGGAACAAAGCCAACCCCATCCCGGCCGATCAGGCCCGCTGGGGCCGCTTCAACGAGCTCGCGGACCGCAATAACTACCTGCTCTACGTGGACCTGAAAAAGGCCGCGGACGCACCCAAGTCGCCCCTCCAGAAAAAATACGGCGACTTCTTCGCGTCCTGCATGGCGACCGACATCGTGGACAAGCAAGGCGCGAAGCCCTTACAGCCTGAGCTCGACACCATCGCCGGCCTGAAGTCGACCAAGGACCTCGCCGCGCTGAACGTCACCCTGACCAAGCGCTTCGGCGGAACGGAGCTTCTGGGCGTGGGCGTTCAGCAGGATCAGAAGGACTCCACCAAGCAGATTCTCGGCACCGGCCAGGGCGGTCTCACGCTCCCCGATCGCGACTACTACCTGAACCCCGCGCCGCGCTTCGCGAAACTGCGCGATCAATATGTGGACAACGTGAAGGCCACCTTCGCCCTGCTCGGGGACACCTCCGATCAGGCCGCTGCCGAAGCCGCCGCCGTCATGAAGATCGAGACGGCCCTGGCGCAGGGCTCCATGGACCGCGTGCAGATGCGCGATCCGTCCAAGCGCTACCACGTGATGAGCATCGCGGAGGTCCAGGCGCTCACCCCTGATTACAACTGGAAGACCTACCTGGACGGCATCGGCGTCGGCTCCGCGCCGAGCATGAACGTCATGTCGCCCGGGTTCGAGAAGACCGTGGAGGCCGAGATCACCGGCGAACCGCTCGAAGCCTGGAAGAGCTATCTGCGCTGGCACGCCGTTCACGGCGCCGCGCCGCTTTTATCCGAGGAGTTCGTCAAGGTCAACTTCGACTTCTTCAGCAAGACCCTGAACGGCCAGGAAGAAGAGCAGCCCCGCTGGAAGCGTTGCACGCGTCTGACGGATCAGGCTCTGGGCGAGGCCGTTGGCCAGGACTGGGTCAAAGAGAACTTCCCGCCCCAGGCCAAAGACAACATGGAGAAGCTGGTCACAGCTTTAAAAGCGGCCCTGGATCAGGACATCCAGCAACTGGACTGGATGAGCCCCGAGACGAAGAAAGAGGCCGAACTGAAGCTCACCGCCTTCCGCGACAAGATCGGCTATCCCGCTCACTGGCGCGACTACTCCAAGTTGGAGATCAAGCGCGACGACCTGCTCGGCAACGAGGAGCGGGGCGAAGTCTTCGAGCGCAATCGCAACCTGTCCAAACTCGGCAAGCCGGTGGACGAGACGGAGTGGGGCATGACGCCGCCCACCGTCAACGCGTACTACTCGCCGTCGATGAACGACATCAACTTCCCGGCCGGCATTCTGCAGCCGCCGTTCTATGACTTCAGCAAGGATCCGGCGGTCAACTTCGGGGGCATCGGCGTGGTGATCGGCCATGAGATGACCCACGGCTTCGACGATCAGGGGTCCAAGTTCGGTCCGACCGGCAACGTGAAGTACAACGCGGACGGCACCATGGGCTCCTGGTTCACCGCCGACGACCAGACCAAGTTCAAGGACCGCACTGAGTGCGTCGCCAAAGAGTACGACGGCTTCCAGGTCGCCCCGGGGCAGAACCTGAACGGCCATCTCACCCTCGGCGAAAACACTGCGGACAACGGCGGCATCCGGATCGCCTACCAGGCGCTGATGGAGACGCTGAAGGCGCAGGGCCAGTCCCCCACCGCCGAGATGGACGGCTACACGCCGGCGCAGCGCTTCTTCATCGCGTTCGGCCAGGTGTGGTGCCAGAATCAGCGGGAACAGGCCTCGGTCAACCAGGCCAAAACCGATCCGCACTCCACCGGCGAGTGGCGCGTCAAGGGCACCGTGCAGAACTTCGACCAGTTCGGCAAAGCCTTCGGCTGCCACCCGGGCCAGCCCATGATGCCGGAAAACGGCGGTTGCCGCGTCTGGTAAGCGGCGCAGCAAGCAGCAAGAAGCGTCACCAAGGGAACCGGAGGCCAGATCAGCGGCCTCCGTTCCTGCGTTTGCCCGTTTGTTGTCATTCCTGAAAGGAATCCGCTTTTCGCAAAAGTCCTCGCTCACCCCCGGGCGGTTCCGCCCGTCCCACCCTGCAGTAAGTGGCAGGAAACCCGCGCAACCCCTACAATGAAGTGAAGTTTTGAATCACCTTGAAAGACAGGTTCCCCGCCCGCGGCAAGCCTCTAAGGGCTGCGCGGAGTGGGTTGATGAAGGAAAAGCATGAAGTGGAGTTGGTTTGGCCGTGCAGCAATGGCCCTTACATCGGCAGTAGCCCTGGGTCTGAGCATGACGGCGTGTGGTGGCGGCACCATCGCCTATCTGTGGGCGGTTGGCACGACCAAAGCGTCAGGTCCGGCAGGCACACAGAATGGCGTCGTCGTGGGCTACCAGGTCGACGACTTCACCGGCAACCTGACCGCGATCCCCGGCCAGCCGTTTGGTGCGGGCGGAACGAATCCTGTACAGGTGCTGGTCCGGCCCGGCGGGCGTTTTGTGTACGTCATCAACCAGGGCACGGGATTTACGCCGACCTCGGCAGGCACCAGCGATGCCATCCAGCTATTTGCTGTCGGCGGGTCCGGGACGCTCACACCCGAGGTTACGTACGAGTCGAGAGGCTATGGCCATGTGTGGGCCGCGTTTGATACCTCCGGCGGATATCTCTACATCCTCGACCAGTACTCCCCCTCGGGCGACGGCAATGGATCCATCACGACCTTCTCTTCGGACCCGACAACCGGCCGGTTGAGCCTGGTCTCGCAGACTTCCAGCACGCAGCCGGGGCAACAATCACCCACCTTCCTGGAGGTCGGCAAGACGCCACTTCGCATGCTGTCCACCGGCAACTGCCTGTTCACCCTGAACAGCGTGGGGCAGACCGTTTCGGCCTACAGTATCGCCAGCGGACAGCTTGGTACGGTGACCACAGGAACGATCCCGGTCAACACGGTTTCAGCGACCTCCATCGGCGGCAACGGGCAGTACATCTTCATCACCGACTCGCAGAACCGGCAGAACGCGGGGTTCATCAGCTCCTACACCATCGGCTCGGGATGCTCCCTGGTCCCGTTCACCGGTGGCGCCAAGGCAAACGATCCCAGCGTCGTGGGTCCGGTAAACACCTTCCTGACCACGTCGGGCAAGTACGTCTACGTGCTGAACAGCTCGTCCACGAACACCACCACAACGACCCGTGGAAGCACCGTGACAGGCTATGTGATCAACGCCGGCGTTCTGCAGCCACTTCCGGGCAGTCCCTTCAGCTCCGGCGCCGGACCCACCTGCATGGTGGAAGATCCCACGTCGAAGTACCTGTACACCTCCGACGGAACAGATGGGACGATCACCGGATACCTGTACTCGGACACGCAGGGTGAGGTGGCCGGTCTGTCGCGCGGGTCGACCTTCCAGACCTCGGCTCAAGGGGGGCTGAGCTGCCTGGCCATCAGCGGTTCCATCTAGTCACGGCAGCCATCCCCCGCTCCTGTACGTTCGGGGCTTAGCAGCAGATTCGCCGGCGTACCCGGCAGAAAGAACAGGCGGCTCCCCGGGGAGTCGCCGTAAGGGAAGCAGATGAGGTTGAATACAAAGCTTCGGAGCGCCATCACCGGAGGAGCCGCACTTTCGCTGGCTCTCGGACTGAGCTCCTGCAGCCGGGACTACACGGTTGGCTACGTGTACTCCGTCTCCGCCGCGAGTGCGACGGTCTCGGCCTATGCCATCGACTACCAGACGGGCATCCTGAACCAGATCGCCGGCTCCCCCTTCGCGGCCATCGTGTCCGACCCCATCAAGGTCGTCGCCCATCCCAATAACCAGGCCATCTACGTGATCGGCGGCCCCAATGGGTCGGACGGCAACTCCGTCGAAGAGTTCCAGGTCGGCACCGACGGCAAACTCTACGCCACACACACGTACAATCTCTCCGGCACATACCCAACCGGCGCGGCCATCGATAGCACCGGCACCTTTCTGTACGTGACCTTTACCTACCAGAACGGCTACACGCCGGCCTCCCCCGGACCCGGCGGCGTCAGCGTCTTCAAGATCGCTGCCGACAACAGCCTCGGCTCGCCCATCACGGTCAACGTCGGCGACAACCCCGTGGGGATCGCCGTCTCCGCTCCGGTCTGCGTCACAGCTCCCATCGTCAGCGGCAACCCGGCCTGCACCACCGGCACCGGATCGGCCTCCGGCGTGTTTAACACCTACGCCTACGTGATCGAACAGGAGACCAAGGGCAGCCCCACCGTTCTCGGTTTCGCGCAGAACATGACCACCGGGGCACTGACGCCGCTCTCCGGCACCACGACGAACACCTCCGGCGTGCCCCAGGGCGTGTCCGCCGGTGTCACTCCCAGCGCCATCGCCGTCGACGGCACCGCGAGCTTCGTCTACGTCACCGACCAGGAGACCAATCAGATCTACGGCTACACCATCGCCCGGTCCACCACGGGCAATCTCACCCCCATGCCCTCCAGTCCGTTCGGTGCGGGTGCGCTGCCCGTGTCGATCATCGTCGATCCGCGTGCCGAGTACGTCTACACCGCCAACTCCAACGCCGGCACCGTGGGTGCGTATGCCATCAACCGCGCCACCGGCAGCCTCTCCGCCGTGGCAGGCTCCAACTTCACGGCCAAAGCGGGCACAAGCTGCGTCACCATCGACCCGAACCTGGGCACGTATCTCTACGCGTCCAACTTCGTCGATGGAAGCATCTCCGGGGGCGAACTGGATGCCCATACCGGCGTGCTTAGCCAGGTGCTGAACTCGCCCTTCCCCACCTCGTCCCTGCCCTCCTGCCTGGTCGCCGTCGGCAACGGGTCCCACGCGGTCTCCGTCGACTTCCCCTCCACAGGAACCAATCCCTAAGCCCCACCCGCCAAATAGACAGAAAGGCCCCAGGATGCTA
>CAXUNH010000222.1:0-1342 GCA_964252405.1 uncultured Acidobacteriaceae bacterium
GACCCACACAATCCCCAGCGGCTGGTCGTCGTCTCCTGCCTCGACAACCTGCTCAAAGGCGCAGCCTCCCAGGCCGTCGAGAACATGAACTTGATGGCCGGGTGGCCCCAGGCGGAGGGCCTGCTTTGATGAAACTGACATCAAAGGGCACTAGTTCGCTCAAGGCGAAGGTCGACAAAGCGGTCGAGATCGAAACCACCGACGGTGAGCGGCTGGTCGCCAAAGTGCTTTGTGTGTTTCACAGCGAAGAGCCTGAAGAGCATGAAATCTCTTACGAGTTGCTCTCTTCAAACATGCTTGATCGATTTCGGCATCGTGAGACAGCCGGCGGGTATGCCATCGACTGCAGCGAAATCAGCACGGTAAAGCCTACAACGTACGTTCCATCCACAGTTCCTCGCACCTGCACGGAGCACCAACCATGAAGTTCGTCGTAAAACTCGGCGGCGCCACCCTGCAGGACCCCGCGCTGCTCAACCAATGCGCCCGCGCCGTCGTCGACCTCGCGCAGGACGGCCACCAGGTCGCCGTTGTGCACGGCGGCGGTGTCCAGCTCACCCGCGTGCTCGCCCAAATGGGCAAAGAGTCCGAGTTCATCGCCGGGTTGCGCGTCACCGACGCCGAAACCCGCGACACCGCCCTGATGGTGCTCGGCGGACGCGTCAATAAGTCGCTCGTCGCCGCACTGCAACACCTCGGCCAGCAAGCCGTGGGCCTCACCGGCGGCGACGGCCACGTCTTCCGCGCCCGCAAAAAGCGCACCGAAGGCGGCGACCTCGGCTTTGTCGGCGAAATTGCCTCCACCGACCCCAAGTGGCTCGACGCCATCTGGACCATGGGCGCCGTGCCCGTCATCAGCTCCATCGCGCTCGGCATGGACGGCGAGTACTACAACATCAACGCCGACGAGATGGCCGCCGCGGCCGCCATCGCCACCCACGCCGACACCCTCGTCTTCCTCACCGACGTTCCCGGCGTCAAGGGTGCCGACGGTCAGGTCCTCCGCTGGCTCAACCTCCCCACGATCACTCAATTGGAGCGCGACGAGGTCATCACCGGCGGCATGCTGCCCAAGCTCCACGCCTGCCGTGAAGCCCTGCAGAACGGCGTGAAACGCGTCCGCATCCTCCCCGCCACCGCCGCCAAGCTCCTGCCCGATCTGCTCAGCAGCCGCGTCGACGAAGGTACAGAGGTCATGGTCGCATGATGCGCCTGCTTGCCTCCTCTGTAAGCGGGTGCCCCATCTTCGCCCCGGCTTCATCGCGGCTAAGGTGGGTCGTGGAGCGAAGCGCGCCCCCCCATGGCACCATTGTTTTAATTAACCCCCGGGCCAGGGTACACC
>CAXUNH010000222.1:1352-5120 GCA_964252405.1 uncultured Acidobacteriaceae bacterium
CGGCCTGCCGCGCGCTGTAGCGGGGGCCCCCTCCTGCCCCCCGGCGTCAGCGGGCCTAGGGGGGGGGGCCCCCCCACGCCGCACCGCCCTTGCCTCCTTTGTTGTCATTCCCGCAGGGAACTGCTTCACCCGGAGTGCCACTGATGCCTACTGAGACCACAACGCAACTCGCTCAACTCCAGGCTGCCGAGTCCAAGTTCCTCCTCACCACCTACGAGCGCAACCCGATCCTGTTCACGCGCGGCGAAGGCGTCCACCTCTTCGACGAGCACGGCCATCAGTACCTCGACCTTCTCTCCGGCATCGGCGTCTGCGCGCTCGGCTACAACCACCCGGCGGTCACCGAAGCCATCAACAAACAAGCGCAAACCCTCCTCCACACTTCGAACCTCTTCTTCCATCCACACACCGCCGAGCTCGCGCTCCGCCTCACCGAGATCACCGGCCTCGACCGCGCGTTCCTCTGCAACAGCGGCACCGAAGCCTGGGAAGCCGCCCTCAAGCTCGCCCATGCGCACGCCACCCTCATGCGCGCTGAAGGCAAGCCGATGGGCAGCAAGATTCTCTGCCTCGAAGACAGCTTCCACGGCCGCACGATGGGTTCGGTCTCTACCACGCACAAACTCGCCTACCGCCAGCCCTTCAACCCCCTCATCCCCGGCGTAGAGTTCATTCCTTTCAATAACATCGGCAGCTTGCGCGAAACCTTTAGCGCCAACCCGCAGGATTTTTGCGCCATCGCCTTCGAGGTCCTCCAAGGCGAAGGCGGCATAAACCTCGTCTCCGCCGAGTTCCTCGCCGAAGCCCGCCGCCTCTGCGACGAATCTGGCGCGCTCCTGATCCTCGACGAAATCCAATCCGGCATGGGCCGCACCGGGGAGTGGACCGCCTACGGGCACTTCGGCATCACCCCGGACGTCACCACGCTCGCCAAGCCGCTGGCCAACGGCATCCCGATCGGCGCCATGCTCTGCACCGAAGCCGCCGCCCGCGCCATCAAGCCCGGCATGCACGGCACCACCTTCGGCGGTAACCCGCTCGCCTGCGCCGTCGCGGTCGCCGTCATCGACATCCTCCGTCAAGACAACCTCCTCCAACACACCGCCGAGGTCGGCGCCTACTTCCAGGCCCAGCTCCGGGCCCTGCAAACCAAGCACCCACAACTCATCAAAGACGTCCGCGGCCTCGGTCTCATGATCGGGTGCGAGCTCACCTCCGCCGACCTTGCCAAGGCCGTCCTCTCCGGTATGCTGAAGCGTCGCATCCTCATCAACCGGACCCACGAAACTGTGCTTCGCTTCCTGCCGCCGTTCCTCATCACCAACGCGCACATCGACCAGGCCATCCGCTCCCTCGACGACCTCCTCAGCGAAGCCGCTCGACACCCCGTGCCCCAAACCCAAGCCGCCCAGACGCCGGCGCCCGAAGAAGTCGTGCATGACTAATACCCTCCCGATTCACCCAAACCTTGTCATCTCGACCGCAGCGGCGCAGCCGCGAAGTGGAGAGACCTGCTTTTCAGCCCGGAGCGCCCCAGCCGCCTCCGCCAGCCACTAACCTCACGGAAGCCACAGCATGGATAACAAAACCCTCGTCATGAACCCCCGCCCCAACGGCCACACCGGGCCCAAGGCCGCCTCGCTCGGCATCCAGTCTGATACTGCCTTTACGGAGGTGGCGAAGTCCCTCGCCGGCCGCGACCTTATCTCGATCGCGGACCTTAGCCCCTCTGAACTCGCCGCCATTCTGGAGCTAGCCCACGCGGTCAAATCCAACCCCGAAGACTTCCGCCAGGCGCTCCTCGCCAAACAAATGGTCCTCATCTTCGAAAAGGCCTCCCTCCGCACTCGCCTCACCTTCGAGGCCGGCATGAACGAGGCCGGCGGCAACGCCATGTTCTACGACATGACGAAAGAACCCCTCGGAGAACGAGAATCCATCCCCGACGTCGCCCGCAATCTTGAGCGCTGGATGCAGATCATCGTCCTGCGCACCTACGCGCACGAGACCATCACCGAGATGGCCGCCATCGCCAAGGTTCCCGTCATTAACGCGCTCTCGGACCTCGAACACCCGTGCCAGGCCATCGCCGACTTCATGACCCTCGAGGAGCGCTTCGGCTCGCTCGAAGGCCTGCGCTTCACCTACGTCGGCGACGGCAACAACGTGTGCCACTCGCTCATGCTCGCCGGCGCGTTGCAGGGTGTTCACGTCACGGTCGCCACGCCCAAGGGCTTCCAGCCCAAGCTCGACATCATTCACAAAGCCATCGAGATCGCCGAATCCACCGGCGGCTCCCTCACCCTCACCCAAGACCCGCAGAAGGCCGCCGAAGAAGCCGACGCGGTCTACACCGACGTCTGCACCAGCATGGGTCAGGAACACGAAGCCGCCCGCCGCGCCCCCATCTTCAAGCCCTTCCAGGTCAACGAAGACTTGATGAGCAAGGCCCAACCCTCAGCCGTCTTCATGCACTGCCTCCCCGCCCACCGCGGCGCGGAAGTCACCGACGGGGTCCTCGACGGCCCCCAATCCGTAGTCTTCGACCAGGCAGAAAACCGCCTCCACGCCCAAAAGGCCATCACCCTCATGCTCCTCGGCGGCGCCAAGCGCATCCCCAACAGCCGCAACAAGATCAACAGCCGCAACCGCCGCTAGATCATGTCGCACATGAAGTTGCTATTGCTTTCTTGTTGTCATTCCCGCAGGGAATCTGCTGTTTGCCTGGAGTGCCGCAAGCGTCCAAGGACCAACGATGAAGACCCGATCCAAAATCGTGGGCAGCATCATCAACCTCTTGTACAAGTCGCTCTTTTCATGGTGGCTTGAGCCTTGGTCACAGCGGAGAAAGCAACAGCGTCTTTCGGAAGCTATCAAGCAAAGCTTACGACCGCCATTTCCGATGAGAATCCTAGGAAACAGGCGTCCACAGATTCAGCCATTTGACTATGCAACTATTCACGTCGAGACAGGCTACATGATCCTAGGCATTACGCAAGGCAGAGGCGAAGTGGCACTCACAATAGGTCCGCGCACAGAACCCTGTGAACGCTATAAGCTCTTGCAGGTTGTCGCCTCTCTCGAAGGCACCACGGAATGGCAGGTCAAGTCCCCACGGGATTTAAGAGAAACTGACATCCTGCTCCAATCGCGATGGGAACAGCTCAATCAGCTATTTGCCCCGGCAGAAGCTGCTGCAAGAGAAGCGCTTCAACTCCAAACCATCAAAAATCCCGCCCCAGTTCCTCAGCTTGAGTGGGAGCGCAAGAAACGAAGCTGGGCTCAACAGTGAGAAAGCGTTCAAGCCGACTACTTGCAGACCTGCGATCCAACTCGCCTTCAACTGAGCACTGACCACCGAGAACCGGAAACCGAGAACCAAATGTCCACCATCCTCGAATCCCTCCCCCTCAACGAAAAAGTCGGCATAGCCTTCTCCGGCGGCCTCGACACCTCCGCCGCCCTCCACTGGATGAAGCAAAAAGGCGCCATCCCCTACGCCTATACCGCCAACCTCGGTCAGCCAGACGAGACCGACTACGACGCCATCCCGCGCAAGGCGCTCGAGTACGGCGCCGAAAAGGCCCGCCTCATCGACGCGCGCCTCCCACTCGTCCGGGAAGGCATCGCCGCGCTGCAATCCGGCGCCTTCCACATCTCCACCGCCGGCGTCACGTACTTCAACACCACGCCGCTCGGCCGCGCCGTCACCGGCACCATGCTCGTCACCGCCATGAAGGAAGACGACGTCAACATCTGGGGCGACGG
>CAXUNH010000223.1:0-5110 GCA_964252405.1 uncultured Acidobacteriaceae bacterium
TCTGTTCTTGCGTTTGCCTGGGGCTCCGTAAAGTGGCCGCAAGTTTACTTGCTGACCCGGCGGCTAAAGCGGGGATGAGATGCGTGGCTGGTACGGCCCGGCTGAAGCCGGGCCCTGACGAGACGTGGTGTTACGCGTTGGCGCCTTTGGTGGCCTGGGTGAGGGCGCGGGTGATGCAGTTCTTGGCGAGCTGGAGTTTGAAGGCGTTGTCCTTGTAGCCCTTGGCGCCGCGGAGGGCGAGGTCGGCGGCCTGCTGGAAGGTGGCTTCTGTGGCGGGTTTGCCGACCAGGGCGTGTTCGGCTTCGGGCGAGTGCCAGGGCTTATGAGCGACACCGCCGAGGGCGAGACCGGCGGACTTGATCGTGTCGCCGTCGAGTTCCAGGCCGGCGGCGACGGAGACGAGGGCGAAGGCGTAGGACTGGCGGTCGCGAGCTTTCAGGTACCAGGAGTGCTGGGCGAATTTTGCGGTGTCGAGGGGGAGGGTGACGGCGGTGATGAGCTCGTCCGGGCCGAGGACGGTGTCGCGGGTGGGGTCTTCGCCGGGGAGGCGATGGAACTCGCGGACCGGGATGGTGCGCTTGCCCTTGGGCCCCTGCACTTCAACCGTGGCATTCAGTGCGTAAAGGGCCACGCACATGTCGCTGGGATTGGTGGCGATGCAGGTGTGCGGGCTCGTGGCGCCCTGGTCGGTCTGGCCGAGGATGGCGTGGATCCGATTGAAGCCGACGAGCGCGCCACAGCCTGAGCCGGGCTTGCGTTTGTTGCAGGCGGGGAAGGCGGTGTCCGTGAAGTAGTAGCAGCGGGTGCGCTGCAGGAGATTGCCGCCGGTCGTGGCGAGGTTGCGGAGCTGCGGGCTGGCTCCGGAGAGGAGCGCGAAGCTGAGCAGGGGGTAGTTGGCGACGATGTCGGGGTGATTGGCGAGGTCCGCATTGCGGACGCTGGCGCCGATGGTGGCGCCTTGCGCGGAGGCGGTGACTTTATCCAGGCCGATGTGGTTGACGTCGATGAGGGCGGTGGGTTGTTCGACGCCGTACTTCATGAGGTCGACGAGGTTGGTGCCGCCGCCGAGGAACTTGGCGTTGTGCGCGGAGCCGGCGTGGACCGCGGCTTCGGGGGCGTCGGCGCGGGTGTAGGTGAAGGGGATCACTTCGTGCTCCTTACCCAGGGGCTAAAGCCCCTTGGCGGTTTTGGCTGGTACGGCCCGGCTGAAGCCGGGCCCTGACGAAACGGTGCGCTGATCGGTGGTGATGTTGAGTTCGACTGGCTCGCGCCTTCGGCTCTCGCGTTGTGAAAAGCAGATCCCTCGGCTTCGCTCGGGATGACAAATTGAAAAGCTCGGGATGACAAATAGAAAAGCTCGGGATGACAAACAGAAAAGCTTGGGATGACGAACTGGCTTCGATTGGGATGACGAAATGGTTACGCTTGGGATGACGAAGCGAAGAGCCGAAGCTTAGGCAGAGGTCTGAGCTACGGCGCGGACGGCGGCGACGATGTTGGGGTAGGCGCCGCAGCGGCAGATGTTGCCGCTCATGCGTTCGCGGATCTCTTCGTCGGTGAGTTGAGGGCGGCTGGTGTGGCCGGTTTCGAAGCTGACCTGGGAGAGTTCGCCGCGCTTTTGTTCCTCGAGGAGGGCGGCGGCGGAGCAGATCTGGCCGGGCGTGCAGTAGCCGCATTGGTAGCCGTCGTGCTCGAGGAAGGCGGCCTGCACGGGATGGAGATTGTTCTCGTCGCCGAGACCTTCGATGGTGGTGATCTCGTAGCCCTGGGCGGCGACGGCGAGGGTGAGGCAGGAGTTGGCGCGGCGGCCGTCGAGGAGGACGGTGCAGGCGCCGCACTGGCCGTGGTCACAGCCCTTCTTGCTGCCGGTGAGGTCGAGGTTTTCGCGCAGGAGATCGAGCAGCGAGGTGCGGGTGTCGACCGTGAGGGTGCGCTGCTGCTTGTTAATGGAGAGGGAGATGGGGACGGTCTGCACGGCCTGAGCATTGGCCGCTTCGGCCGCGGCGGCGGGGCTGAGACCGGCGGCGACACCGGCCGAGACCAGACCCGAGGCGGCGAGGAACTGGCGGCGGGTGAGTTGGAGCTCTGCGTCCCGGGCGGCGGCAGCTTCGTCCAACTCGACATCAAGCAATTCGGAACAGGGACTCAAGGGAACTCCTCAGGTGTGCTGTGTTGCGGCTATGGAGATAGGACGACGCATGGGGACAGGGAAGAAGACGCCCTTAGCAGGACGATTGGATGCCCTGGACACGGACAGCGGAGAATGCCATCGGATGAAGGCTCATCGAGTCGTGCAGGTAGATGATTCGGAGCGTTTGGAATCGACTTTTCGAGGAGGCAGGTGTTGGAACGACTGAGGATGGGACGAGTAGCCCTGAGTGTGGCGATTGCCGGCGTGTGCATGCAGCTTTGGGCGCAGGATCGGCCGGAGCGGCCCCGGCAGAGCGATGAGCCGGCGACGCAGACCCGCCAGGCGAGCGAACCGGAGCAGAACGGCGACGGCAAAAAGGACCAGGGCACGCCCATTCCGCCGGAGAAGACGGCGGTGACGCAGCATGTGTGGACCGCGGGCGGAGGGAGTGTTCACTACACCGCGACGGCCGGCAACCTGCTGATCCGGGATGACAATGACAAGCCGAACGGCAGCATCTTCTACGTGGCGTATACGGCGAACGATGCCCCCGCGCGGGAGCGGCCGGTGACGTTCTTCTACAACGGCGGGCCGGGGTCGGCGACGATCTGGTTGCACATGGGGTCGCTGGGACCGGTGCGGGTCGTGACGGCGAGCCCTGAGGCTACCGGGCCGGCACCGTTCCGGTGGGTGGCGAATGAGTCGAGCCTGCTGGACAAGAGTGACCTGGTGTTCATCGATGCGCCGCTGACCGGGTTTTCGCGGGCGGTGGGCAAGGGAACGGCGAAGGATTTTGCGGGGACCGACCCGGATGTGAAGGCGTTCGAGAAGTTCATCGTGCGCTACATCACGGTGAACCAGCGGTGGGAGTCGCCGAAGTTTTTTGTTGGCGAGAGCTATGGGACGCCGCGGTCGGCGGCCCTGGTGGCGCAGTTGCAGAACGACGGCATCGAGTTCAACGGGGTGACGCTGCTGAGCTCGATTTTGAACTATGGGGTGCGCATTCCGGGGTATGACACCGAGGCGGTAGGGTATTTCCCTACGTATGCGGCCATTGCGATGTACCACCACAAGGTGCAGGCATCGGGGTCGATGGCGGACTGGGTGGAGGAGGCGCGGAAGTTTGCGCGGGGGCCGTACCTGTCGGCGCTGCAGCAGGGTGACCGGCTGCCGGCGGCGGAGTTCAACACGATTGCCGAGCAGGTGGCGAAGTTCACGGGCTTGAGCGCGGCGTATGTGAAGGAGTCGAATTTGCGGATCTCGCCGACGCGGTTCCGGAAGGAGCTGTTGCGGGGGGATGCGGAGAGCGCTCAAATTCTTGGCCGGTATGACGCGCGGTTTGAGGGCTATGACGTGGATGCTGCGGGCGAGAATCCGGGGTATGACCCGTCGGACACGGGGATCTCGGGGGCGTACGTTGGGGCGTTTCACGACTACATTCAAAGCGAGCTGAAGTACATGAGCCAGGAGCCGTATAACCTGCAGGGGCCGGGGCTGAACCAGGCCTGGGACTTCCATCACCGGGCTTCCGGCACGCCGTATGGAGCGGGCGCGCGGGGTGAGCAGACGATGCCGGATACGGCGGTGGATCTGGCGGATGCGATGCGCAAGAATCCGCATCTGAAGGTGTTTTCCGCGAACGGGTATTTCGATATGGCGACGCCGTTTTTTGCGACGGAGTTCGACCTGTCGCATATGTTGCTGCCGGAGGCCCTTAGGAAGAATGTGGAGTTTGGGTATTATCCGGCGGGGCACATGGTGTACCTGAATGTGGACGCGTTGAAGATGCTGCATGCGGATATGGACCGGTTTTATGACGGGGCGGTGCGGCGGTAGGTGATGCTTGCGCGGATCGCGATGCGGCTTTGGTTGGCGTAGGGGGCTCTGGCCCTTACCCGGCGGCTGAAGCCGCTTGCTTTTTGGCGGAGGTACGGCCCGGCTGAAGCCGGGCCCTGACGAGGCGTGGTGGTTAGGCTGTTGACTGGGCTTGTTGGCTGCTGGGCTGCTGGGCTGTTGGCTGCTGGCTGCTGGGCTGTTGGCTGCTGGCCAGCTTTGGGCTGGTTTACCGGGCCGTAACGGGGTAAAATGAACTGTTGCGGTCTGGGCGGGTATTTCGCTCATGCGGCCGCGCGCAGGAAGGGAGTAGCTGGGATGGCGAAGCGCCGTGGAAATCCGAATTGGGGAAAGCCGGAGCCGATTGGGCCGGTGGTGCCGACGATTACATCGTTTGAGCAGATTGTGAAGGAGTACAAGCTGACGCCGGATCAGTATGTCCGGTCGACGCGGTTGCGGGAGTGGGCGCGGCGGAACAAGAACTCGAAGTATATCCCGGAGGCTTTGCTGGAGGCCTGGGGCTTTGAGATTGAGTCGACGCTGTAGGTGGTGAGCAGCGGATTGTCTTGCGGGAATGGAAAAGCAAAGCAGATTCCCTTCCGGAATGACAACAAGAGAAGCAGAGGCAAAAGCAAAAGCAGACTCCCTGCGGAATGCGAGAAGAAAGGCGAAGGCCGTCCGGAATTGGGCGGCTTTTTCGTTCGCAGGTATGCTGAAGTTCTATGGATATCCAGGTCCCATTCGCCTCGGTGGAGGAAGCCGTACAGGAACTGCAGGCCGGGCGGCTGATCGTCGTGGTGGACGACGAGGACCGCGAGAACGAGGGCGACCTGATGGTGGCCGCCGAGTTCTGCACGCCCGAGGCGATCAATTTCATGGCGCGCTTTGGGCGGGGGTTGATCTGTTTGACCCTGACGGAAGAGCAGGCGGAGTACCTGCGGCTGTCGCCCATGGTGCAGGAGAACAGTTCGCGCTTTGGGACGGCGTTTACGGAGTCCATCGAAGCGCGCGAGGGCGTGACGACGGGGATTTCGGCTGCGGACCGGGCGCGGACCATCCAGGTGGCGATTGCGCCGGAGTCGACGGCGAACGATCTAGCCCGGCCGGGGCATGTGTTTCCGTTGCGGGCGCGGCGGGGCGGGGTGC
>CAXUNH010000224.1:0-5076 GCA_964252405.1 uncultured Acidobacteriaceae bacterium
GGTCTCTCCGCTACGCGCTGCGCGCTGCGCGCTCCGGTCGAGATGACAGGTTGGGGAAGTTGCTGCCAACAGGTTGGGGAGGTTGCTGCCAAGGAACGCAGGTCTCTCCGCTACGCGCTGCGCGCTCCGGTCGAGATGACAGGTTGGGGGTTGCTGCCGACAGGTGGGGGAGGTTGCTGCCAGGACCACTAGACGACAACAGCAACGGCGATAGCGACGCGGAACCGAAAGGATACCCTGCCGCACCGGATGGTCTCCCTTCCCTGAGGGGAGTCTGTGCCATGGCTGAAGTTGCTGGCAGGAGATTCCCCGTTCGGGAAAGAAGAATGGCAAAGGCGGAAGCCTGATCTTCCGATCCGAGCAGTAGAGGCGTACCTGCCGCTGGTCCTCCGCTTCCAGACCCTGACCCCCTGGTCTACGACCCACAAAGCAAAGCGCCCCAACCTTTTTGACGGTTGGGGCGCGTCGTTTCTGGACTGCGGTTAAAAGATGACCTTTGCGCCGAACTGGGTGTTGAAGGGTTCGCCGGCGCCGATGCCGGGGGCTCCGTTGTAGTCGCCGATGGTGTCGTAGAGGGCGGAGCCGCTGCCGACGGCGGCCGAGGGTGGGGCGTAGTTGATGCGGTTGAAGAGATTGAACATTTCGGCGCGGAACTGGATGGTGAGGCGTTCGTAGATTCTTGTGTTTTTGAACACGGAGAGGTCTACGTCCGAGTATCCGGGCGCGTAGAAGCCATTGCGGGGGCTGTTGCCGTAGGTGCCGGCAGCCGGCTCGGAGAAGGACGACAGGTCGATGTAGTTGGCGTTGACCCCCTTGGGCAGGTAATGCACGGTGCCGTTGAAGTTGGCGCGCTCGGTCCCTTCGTTGGTGCCGCTCTCATCCTGTTCGGCGTAGACGGTAAAGGGCTGGCCGCCGTGGAAGCTGAGCAGGGCGTTGGCCTGCCAGCCATTGGTGAGCGGTTTGAGGTGGGATGAGCCCGGCACGTTGTAGCTGAGGAAGCTGACAAAGGTGTTGCGGGTGTCGAAGTCGGAGTTGGAGTAATCGCCCTTGAAGTTATAGCTGTTCTGGGGAAGGGTGCCGCGGTAGGCGGTGACCTCATCGAGATTGTGGCCCCAGGTGTAGACGGTGTTGGTGGAAACGCCGTGCCAGTTGTTGATGCGGAAGGTCGCCTGGAGGGCGTTGTAGTTGGACGTGCCAACGCTTTCGATCTGGTTGATGTTGTCGTACTGCGGATACTGGCCGAAGTACGGACGGGCCTGCTGCAGCGCGAGCCCCGTGGCGTAGACACCCGCGGGCGCCTGATTGATGTCGAGCAGGCTAAGGAGATGACGGCCTTCCGAGCCGACGTAGCCGAGCTGGAAGACGGCCTTGGAACCGAGGCTTTGTTCGAGCTGGAGATTGAAGTTCTCGTTATAGGAAGGGCGGAAGTTGGGGTCGATGGAGAAGACGCCGCAAGGGGAGAGCGACGTGCAGGGATAGCCCTGCGATGAGGGGAAGATCGGGACGCCGGACTGGATCTGTACCTGGGCGTTGGGGTTTGCGCCGACGTTGTAGACCGGGTCGGGACCGCCGGGGTTGCCTTCGACGCCGTTGGGCGCCGCGTTGCCGGGGCGGTTGTCGAGGAAGGGATTCAAGTTGGGCGTGTCCGCATACCAGCCATAGCCGGCGCGGAGGACGGTGTTGGGAGAGATGGCGTAGCTGAGGCCGATGCGCGGGCTGATGTTCTTGTAGTACTGCTGATAGAGGTTGGCGGTCTGCGCGCCCTGAAAGGCCAGCCCGTTGGTCGCGGTGAGGGCCGGGCGGAAGACGGAGATGTCCTGGAAGGGCTCGTGCAGCGGGCCTTCGTAGTCGAAGCGAACACCGTAGTTGATGTTGAGTTTGGGCGAGATCTGCCAGCTGTCCCCGGCGTTCAGAAACCAGGTGTTGACGAAGACCTGACGTTCGGGATCGCCGATGGCGATGGTGGCGGTGTTGAACTGCCCGGACAGGAAGTCGGCGAGGGAGTAGCGGTAGCCGTCGAGCATGTCGGGGTTGGCGGGAAGGGCCGGTCCCTCGGCTGCCACGCGGGCACCGCTGAAGGAAAGGGTACCGACGGCGTGGCGGTGGTAGAACTCATCGAGCTGGGCCTGGCGGAACTCGCCGCCGAAGCGCATTTCATGCTTGCCCTTGACCCAGGAGAGCTGGTCGGTAAGGTGGCCGGTGATGTCGTTGCGGCCCTCGGGCGGGGTCAGGCCGACGGGATCGAAGACGCGGGCGTTGACGGTGGTGCCGCCGCTGCCGCTGGCGGTGCCGCCGATGGTGATGTTGGGCGCGTTGGGGAACGTGGCGCCGGTGACGAACCCGAGACTGGCGACGTTGTAGTTCGTGTTGTAGTCGTCAAAGACCTGATTGAAGTAGTTGACGCCCGCGAGGACCTGATTGGAGATTGTCGGCGAGAGGATGCGGTTGTACACGATGGCGATGTTCTGCACGTGGATCGGGGCCACCTCGTAATAGCTGAGGAGCTGCGATCCGACCGGGGCGACCTGGTTGCCCTGGCCGACGAACCAATGAGCGCTCAGGCGGTCTTTACTCGTGAGCTGGTAGTCGATCTTGCCGAGGCCGTTCCAGCTGTAGCCGAATTCGGGGTCGTTGGAGTGGTAGTTGTCTTGAACGCCCACGGTGTCCTGGGCGAGCGTGCTCTTTCCCCACAGGCTGTTGAGGACATTGACCATGACCGGGTCAACGGGGATGCCTTTGGCGGCGAGAACGGCCTCTGCCTGATTTTGCCACCCGATTGAGGGCTCGGTGGCGCTGCCGGACTCGCCGATGACGAAGCGCTGGTGTTCAAAGGAAAGAAAGCCGAAGAGCTTGTCCTTGAGGAAGGGACCGCCGAGGGAGAAGCCTGCGTTGTAGTTGCGGACCTTCTGCTTGGTATCGGAGAACGGGCTTTTTGCGCCGAACAGCTCGTTGCGATTGAAGTAGTAGGCGCTGCCGTGGAGCTGGTTGGTGCCGGACTTGAGGGTGAGATTGACCGTGCCGCCGGGATTCCGGCCGGCTTCGGGACCGGCTTCAGTCTGGGCGGAGAACTGGTCGACGGCGTCGATGGGGAGGATGATGCCGGCGATGCCGGAGACGCCGCCCTGGTTGACGGCGGGGATATTGTGCCAGAGGTCGTTGTTGTCGACGCCGTCGATCTGCCAGTTCATCTGGTTGGCGCGGGTGCCGTTGAGGGAGCCGTAGCCGCCGCCGGAGTAGCCCGCGTAGCCGGCGGAGAGCGAGATCATCTGGGTGAAGTCACGGCCGTTGAGGGGGATGTCGGCGACGGTCTTCGCGTCGAGCACGGTGGTCTGGGTGGTGGTGGTGGTGTCGAGCGAGAGGCTGGCGGCGGAGACCTCGACGACCTCGCCGGTAGCGGAGACGGCGAGTTTGACGGGCAGGGTGTAGACCTGGCCGGCGGAGACGCTGATGTGGTCGACCTTGGTGTTGGCGAAGCCGGAGGCGTTGATGGTGACGGTGTAGTCGCCGAGGGGAAGGTCCTGGAAGAGGAACTCGCCGGAGGAGGAACTGACGCCCTTGGTGGCGATGCCGGTGGCGGTGTCGGTGGCGACGACGGTGGCTCCGGCGACGGCGGCGCCGGTGGAGTCCGTGACGGAGCCGTTGATGCCTCCGCGGAATGTTTGGGCGTGCATGCGAGGCGCAGGGCCGGCGATGGCGGCGCTGGCGATGAAGACGGGAATCAGGGAACGTCGCGTACGGTGTGACATTGAGACCTCCAGGGCAAAGAGGGGCTGTGCCCCTGCAGGTGAGGGGTTGCGGCGACCTTATTTCCAGGCGCAAGACATCGATTGCGCCCAGGATGGTTGTACGGGCCGCTTACCAGTTGCTACCGACTAACGAACTGCAGTTGTGCTGCTGCGGTGTTGCGTTGCTGCGGTGCTACGAAACCTGGAATATTGAGTTTTGGTGAATTCTGTGAAGGTACAACGAAGGTGGGAGTCAGTGCAAGCGGAATGTGCGCGGGTGCGTCACTCCCCATGCGGTTGCAAAGGAAAAGGCGGCCGTGAGGGCCGCCTTCCTGTGCCGCGGGATGACTTTACCGGCCGAGCTCTTCGAGATAGCGTTCCACTTCGAGCGCGGCCATGCAGCCGGATCCGGCGGCGGTGATGGCCTGGCGGTAGCGACGGTCCTGGATGTCGCCGCAGGCGTAGACGCCGGGCAACGGGATGCCGAGGCGCGTGGTGAAGACGTTGCGGTCGGTTTTGATGTAGCCGTCGCTGTCGAGGTCGAGCTGGCCTTCAAAGCCCTTGGCGTTGGGCTCGTGACCGATGCCGAGAAACATGAAGCTGACGGGCAGCGTCCAACGCTCTCCGGTTTTTGTGTTGTGGAGCTTGAGGCCTTTGACGTCTTTTTCTTCGACGCCGAGAACCTCTTCGACGAGGGTGTTGTGGACGAACTCGATCTGGGGGTGGGCCTGGGCGCGCTCGAGCATGATGCGGCTGGCGCGGAAGTTCTCCGAACGATTGATGATGGTGACCTTTTTCGCGAAGCGGGTGAGGAAGAGAGCTTCCTCCATGGCGCTGTCGCCGCCGCCGATGACGGCGATGTCCTTGCCGGAGGCAAAGAAGCCGTCGCAGGTGGCGCAGGAGCTGACGCCGTAGCCGATGAGGGCCTGCTCGGAGGGCAGGTTGAGCCAGCGGGCCGAGGCGCCGGAGGCGATGATGAGGGTGCGGGTACGGATGACGTCGCCGCCGCCGAGGTCGAGCTCGTAGGGGGTCTTGGTGAGGTCGATGCCGGCGAGATGGCCCATGCGGAGCTCGGCGCCGAAGCGGCCGGCCTGCTCCTTCATGTTCTCGATGAGCTGGGGGCCCATGATGCCTTCGGGCCAGCCGGGGAAGTTTTCGACCAGGGTGGTCATGGAGAGCTGGCCACCGGGCTCATGGCCTTCAATGACGAGCGGCTTGAGGTTGGAGCGGGCGGCATAGATGGCCGCAGTGAGGCCGGAGCAACCGGAGCCCAGGATGACGGTGTCGCGAACGGCGTTTTGATCAGACAGGACGTGGGATTGAGTGTAGTGGGGTGGTGGAGGATGCAGGG
>CAXUNH010000225.1:0-5066 GCA_964252405.1 uncultured Acidobacteriaceae bacterium
AAGGGTCGCATATCGACTCACCTCCTTCACGTAGAGATCACCTCGGGGCTGCAACCCCGAGGTGTTTTCGCCTTAGGCGAAAGTCATCCCCGATCGGTGTTGCCCTTGGGCGGCCAGCTCGTGCGTGAAGTCGGCCTCAGTCTCGCATCACAGGAACAGCATGAAAATCCAACAGAAGTCGCCTTCCGCCCACCAGCCCGACGCTGATACCCCGCCCGGCGACCGCCTCCAGAAGATCCTCGCCAGAGCCGGCATCGCCAGCCGCCGCGCCGCCGAGACGATCATCCTCGAAGGCCGTGTCCAGCTCAACGGCGCGATTGTTACCGAGCTCGGCACCCGCGCCGACCTCACCCGCGACCACATCCGCGTCGACGGCAAGCTCCTCCAGGGCCCCGAGCCGCAGCGCTACTTCATGCTTAACAAACCGCGCGGCTACGTCACCACCCTCGACGACCCCGAAGGCCGCCCCAACGTCGCCCAGCTCCTCGGCCAGCACTCCGAAGCAACCCAGAAGAAGGTCACCGGCGAGCACTCCAGACTCCCCCGCCTCTACCCTGTAGGCCGCCTCGACTACCTCTCCGAAGGCCTGCTCCTGATGACCAACGACGGCGAGCTCGCCAACAAGCTCTCCAAGGCCAGCGCCGGCGTCGAAAAAACCTATCTCGTCAAGGTCTCCGGCAAGCCCACCGATGAGGCCATCCACCAGCTCCGCCACGGCATCATGATTGACCGCGGCCGCCTCAACGAGGTCAAGTCCGGCCGCCGCGACCGCATCCTCACCCAACCCGCCAAAATCGAACAGGTTCGCGGCGGCGACAATCCATGGTTCGAGGTCACCCTGACCGAAGGCCGCAACCGCCAGCTCCGCAAGATGTTCGAAGAGGTCGGCCACCACGTGGAAAAGATCCGCCGCATCGCCTACGGCGCGCTCACGCTCGATGTGCCCCCGGGCGCCTTCCGCGAACTCACCGGGGGCGAAGTCCAGGCCCTCAACCGCGCCGCCGCCGGCAAAAAAGTCGAACGCAAGCGCGAGCGCCCCGAGGCCGCCCAGCTCAAAAAGCCCGTCCCGCCCAAAAAGCGCGCCTTCAGGCGATCCGCCACGCGGTCCCGTCCGTAATCCCGATCGCACGGAAGAGAACACGCAACCTCACCGCCAAAACAGGTTTCTTATGGCGTGAGGTGTTCGTAATGCACGTTCGTTCCCTTCGCAAGGCTTGTCTCGCCACGGCTGCGGCTGTTGGTCTCGCTCTCGCTGCCCCCGCCCCTGCGGCGGCGCAGGTCTCCTTCGGCGTCAACATCGGCGGTCCCGCTCCGGTTTGCCCCTACGGCTACTACGGCTTTGCCCCGTACAACTGCGCTCCGTACGGCTACTACGGGCCTGAGTGGTTCACGGACGGCATCTTCATCGGGGCAGGCCCCTGGTTCCACGGTCACCCTGGCTTTTACGGTCACGTAAACCACGACTTCGACCCGCGCTACGGCTACCGCGGTCCGTTTCCAGGTCACGACGAGCACTTCGACCGGAGCCATGATTTTCACGACTTCCAGGGCAACGATTGGCACGGTCCCTACGGAGAAGGCCACCACGAGGGCTTCCACGGCGGCCATCCGCCCCGCTAGCGCCGAACCTCCCCTCGTGAGCCAGGGGCATCACTGACATGCCACGTACACGGAGTGTCCCTGCCCTCCGTGTACGCCGGTTAGCCAGAGAAGAACACACAACCTCCCCGGGGCAAGCGGGTTCCTACCGTAGTGAGGTGTACGTGATGCAAGTTCGTTCGATTCACACAGCCCTTCTCGCCACGGTAGCCGCCTTCGGTCTGGCTGCGGCTGCGCCGGCCCCGGCCGCGGCGCAAGTCTCTTTCGGCGTCAACATCGGTGGCCCCGCGCCTGTCTGCCCCTACGGCTACTACGGTTTCGCTCCCTACGACTGCGCGCCCTACGGCTACTACGGTCCGGAGTGGTTCACCGGCGGCATCTTCCTCGGCGCGGGCCCCTGGTACCGCGGCCCCCGCGGCGGTTATGGCTGGGTGAACCACGACTTCGATCCGCGCTACGGCTACCATGGGAGCTATCCGGCTCGCGGCGAAAACTTCGATCGCGGCCACGATTTCCATGACTTCCACGGCAACGACTGGCACGGCCCCTACGGCGAACAGCACCATGAAGGTTTCCACGGCGGCGAGGGCCGCTTCGGGGGTGGCGGACGCCGCTAACAAAGCGCACGCTCTAAGGGCGAGCCTTCTTCCCTGAAGGCTCGCCCTTCTTTTAGGATGCCTACGATGTCTTCGGCTGCCCCCGAAACCGGTTGGCGGTCACAAACTCCTCGCGCAGCCCAGGTGTACGCAGATTTTCGCGCATATGCGCCAGCCTCTGCTCCAGGGCATGGAGCGCCGCCGCGATCGGCTCCGTGTTGGTCAACGCGATGTCCCGCCACATGCTGTAAGGACTCGCCCCCAGACGCGTGGTCTCCCGCAACGCCCGCCCGCCGATGGCGCCGACCAGCTCCCGCCCGGCAGGGTCCTCCGCAAACGTCTCCTCCAGCAGCGCCGCCAACGCCGTAGACACCATCTGCGGTAAGTGACTCACCCACGCACACAAACGATCGTGCTCGTCCGTGTCGACATGCAAGGAGCGCGCCCCAATCGCCTGAATCCACCCCTGCCACTGGTTGGCCAGGGGCGACGAGCTCGCGTCCACAGGCGGTAACAACCAGGCCGCCCCGCGAAACAACCCAGCCTCCGCCAGCGCCGCGCCCCCGCTCTCCTTTCCTGCCATCGGATGGCTCGGCAGGAACACACCCCGCCCCGGTCCGTTGTACAGCGTCCGCGCCAGCCCGACGATCTCGCGCTTCGTGCTGCCCACATCCGTCACAAGCTGACCCTCGCCCACAACCGGGGCCAGCCGTTCCATCCAGTCCAAAATCGGCAACACCGGCGTGGCCAGCACATACACGTCGGCCCTCCCCGGCACGAGCACCGCCTCCGCGCTCCCCAGGGCCTCGTCGATCGCACCAACCTCACGAGCCTTCGCCAACTCCGCCGCGTTCGCATCCCATCCCAGCACCGTGCCGCCAAACGCCGGCCCCAACGCCTTCAGCGCCAACCCCAGCGACGCCCCAATCAACCCCGTGCCAACCACCAACACCCGCACAGCCATACGCCATCGAGCTTACGCGAGCTGCGAAACCAGCTTCTAGCTCCTGGCTTAGGGTGCGCTCAGCTTGCGGCGATTGGGAATCCCGAAGAAGCGCTCCAGGCCTCTCACGCGTACCGCGTCACCGCCCCGTAGACCCGAATCCGCGCTCGCCACGTACCGTCTCCGCCAGTTCATCGGTCTCCGCGAACACGGCCTGAATCCGCTCCACCACCCGCAACTGCGCGATGCGATGCCCCGGCGCCACGGTCTGCGGCTCGGTCGACAAGTTCGTCAGAACCACCTTCAACTCTCCCCGGTACCCCGAATCGATCACCCCCGCCAGCGTCGTCACCCCTCGCACCGCCAGGCCGGACCGATCCTCCACCAACGCCCCATGCGTCTCCGGAAACTCCATTGCCAGACCCGTGCTCACCGCCCGCGTCGCGCCCGGCCTGCCCACCGGGGCCAAGGTCACCGCCTCCGCCGCAAACAGATCGGCCGCCAGATCCCCATACGGCCCAAAGTGCGCATAGCGCGGCATCTGCGCCGCCGGGTGAAGTCGTTGCACAAGAACCGTCGGCTGCGTCCGGGCATCAGGCATCGTCAGCCTCAGTCTCGCACGGCCTTCCCCCCCCCAGGTTCACTGAAACAGCACCGCCGTCCGCGCTAAATCCTCGCCATCAATCCTTTCGGGACCCGTTCCAGGGGTCGCCCCTGTCTCGCCCCGGAATCCAGCACCCGCGGCTGATCGCAACGCACAACGCCGGTCGTCTGCGTACCTGCCAACGGCACCGCAAAGGCGATCCGCCGCGCAAACTCTCGGCCGTTCGTGTTGGGCAGCACGACCGGCAGCTTCGTCGCCCGGTGAAGCGCATCCGGCGAGATCACGAGCACAGGCCGACGCCCCTGGTGCTCATGTCCCTGGGTTAGGGGTCTAGGGAGATCAGGTAGATGTCTCCGCGGTTCATACGGGCTAAACAGCCTTCCTTGGAGCCTCCTCGCCGCCCGTCGCCAACGTTTCGCTCACGATCTTTCGCCGGGTACAAACAGTCTCCTTCCTACGATCGGCCACCCGGGACTTTCGGCGTCTACCCCCACATGCTGTCTTTTCACCGCGAAGGCTCCGGCGGTCCTCTTCTTGTCCTGCTTCACTGGCTCGGCGGCGGCGCGCAAACCTGGCAGGAACTCGCCGGTCGCCTCGCCCGCCGCGGCTTCCAGGTTGCCGCGCTCGACCTCCCCGGCTTCGGCCAGTCTGCCGGCCAAGCCGCCCAGGACGTCGCCGGCACCGCGGACGCGGTCCTTGAAACCATCCGCCACCTCCGCGCCGCTGCTGCCCCGCACACGCCCTGGCTCCTCGGCGGCCACTCCATGGGCGGTAAGATCGCCATCGTCACCGCCCGCCGGGCCCTCGATGGCGAGGCCGGCCTCGAAGACCTTCACGGTCTGCTCCTCCTCTCGCCCTCGACACCCGGACCCGAGCCCATCGAAGAGCCGCGTCGCCCGGAGCTCCTGACGCCCGTCGGCGCCGACATCCCGGCGGCTACCCGCGCCCAGGCCGCCCAGGACTGGATCCGCAAAAACGCCGGCGACTCGCTCCCGCAAACGGTCTTCAACCGCACCACCGAAGGCATCCTCGACGTACCACCCGCCTCCTTCCGCGCCTGGCTCCTCGGAGGCAGCAAGGAGGACTGGACTGCCCGCGTCGGCACGCTTGATCTCCCCGCCCTGGTCCTCACCGGCAGCCGGGAGACCTCCCTCGGCGAAGCCAATCAGCGCAAGCTCCTGCTGCCGCACCTGCCCCGGGCTCAGTTCGTCACGCTGCCGGAAGCGCGCCACCTCGCGCCGATCACCCGCCCCGGCGAACTCGCCGAGCACATCACCGAGTTCGCCACGTCCCTCAGCCTCACCCTCCCCACAGCCCTCGCCGA
>CAXUNH010000226.1:0-5065 GCA_964252405.1 uncultured Acidobacteriaceae bacterium
GTATACCCGTGTACCTCACGCAGGTTCATGTTGATCCGCGAAGCAAACGACCCGCCCAGCGTGTAATTCGCCACCTGCACTACAGGCAGCTCAGGCGAGTTGGCGGGCACACCTTGCCCAAACGCATACAGCGCGGTCTGCGGAGCTCCCGGCTTGTCGACAATGACCACGTGCGTCGGTTGAGCTGCCGGTGCGGGAGGCAGCGTGACCGCCGCGCTCGCCGCGCCCACCCACGTGCCGAAGTACTTATCCGCCATCTGTCGTGCATCCGCCAGGGTCAGATCACCCGCCAGCACGAGCGCAGCATCCTGCGGACCGTAGTGCTCCCGATAGAATTGCGCAACGTCCCCTGCCGTCAGCGCCTTCACGCTCTCGGTCGTGCCCGTCGCGGCCTCACCATAGGGCGTGTCGCCGAACACCAGCTTCGGCCCTACCCGCAGCGCCATCTGCTGCACGTTGTCCGTCTCCTGCTGGATGCGCACAAGGCGCTGTTTCCGGCGACGGTCCAGGTCCTCCGGCCGGAACGCCGGATGCTCCACGACGTCGCTCAACAGTTCCATCCCTGGGCCGGCATAGTTGGTCAGGACCGTCATCGAAGTCGTGCTGCCGTCCATGCCCGCAGCCGGAGTGATGCTGGTTCCGATCACCTCCTCATCCTCGGCCAGCTTTTCCAGGTTGCGCGACGCCGTGCCGTCGCTCATCAATTCTGTCGTCAGCGTCGCCAGCCCAGCTTTACCCGGCGCGTTGCTGTCCGTGCCGGCTCGCGCCACCACTTGCGCCGAGACCACCGGCAGGGCATGGTTCTCCACCACGTACACTTTCAGCCCGTTGCCTAGGCTGAAGGTCTCAGGTACCGGGAGATGCACCTGCGCCATGGGCCCGGGCTTCGGCGCCGACTTCCGCCAGTTCTGCCCGGTCTCAAATGCCGTGGTGTACGGATTCGTGATCTTCACGTTTGCGTCCGTGTCCGCCGGGCTGCGGGGAACGTCGTTCACCACCTTCTTACCGGGCACCGTGTACACGACCACCGCCGCGTCCCGGGTAAGGTACTTCGCGGCTGCAGCCTTCACGCTCGCCGCAGATACGGCTGCAATCATGGCTACGTCCTTTCGCAGAAAGCCGGGATCGCCCGTGTACTGGTTGTAGCGGTCCAGCGTATCCGCCACCCCGCCAAAGCCGCCCAGCCGCTGCAAGCCGACAATTTTCTGCGTCAGGGTGCGAGCCCTGGCCGCGTCGACTTCTTCCGGCGTCGGACCTTCAGCCTGTAGCCGGGCAATCTCCTTCCAGATAGTCGCCTCCAGGTCTTCCAGCTTCACTCCTGGCTTCGCCGTGGCCGTGCACCCTGTCACCCCGGTCAGCTTCAGCGCGTCGGTCTGGCACGTTACGCTTTGCGCCACCTGCGTCTTGTATACAAGCGCCTGATCCAGCCGGCTAGCCTTTGCACCCCCCAGCGCAAACACGGCGGACGAAGTGTCGTACGCGCCAGGTGTAAACGCAGGCGGCGTCAGCCAGGAGATGTTCACTTGCGAGAGCTGCACCGTGTCGGTCACCGTTGCCCGTTTCTGGCTTGTGATCGGCGGTGTCACTACATTGACCGGAGGCACAGCCGGTCCTTTCGGAATCGGCCCGAAGTACTTCGTCAGCAGCCCGCGCAACGCCTTCGAATCGAAGTCGCCCGCGATCGCAATCGACGCATTGTTCGGCGTATAGAACTGCTGATGAAAATCCCGCACATCCGCAATCCGCGCCGACTCAATATCCTGGTGACTCCCGATCACGCTTCCGTAATACGGGTGTTCCTTGGGAAACAGCAGGTGAAACGTCTTTTCCTGGGCCAGGTCATACGGCCGGCCTTCTCCCTGCCGTCGCTCATTCCGCACCACATCGCGCTGGTTGGTCAGCAGTTCGCGGTTCAGGCCCTCCATCAGGAAGCCCATGCGGTCACTCTCCAGCCACAGCGCCAGCTCCAACTGGTTGGCAGGCATGGTCTCAAAGTAGTTGGTCCGGTCAAAGTCTGTGGTCCCGTTTACATCGGTCGCACCGGCGCTCTCGAGGTACTTGATATGCGCCTTTTCGCCGGCATGTTCCGACCCTTCAAACATCATGTGCTCAAACAGGTGGGCAAACCCCGTACGCCCTGGCCGCTCATTTAGCGGCCCTACGTGGTACCACAGGTCCACAGCCACCAGCGGCAACCGGTGGTCCTCATGCGTGATCACCTGCAACCCGTTCGGCAACGTGTACGTGTCGTACTTCAGCTCCGGAAGCTTGGTCAGTCCCTGTGCAGATCCAGGCTGCACCCACTGACCTGCGGCGCAAGCAAGCGCAACCGCGAACCAAATTGCACGGCGACATAGAACGGCCATCGTCATCTTCAACGAACATGCTCCTCGGCATCTTTATTGCTGCAAGCATACCCCTAAGCCCCTGAGATTGAGCCTCCCGGTTTCTAAATTTCTTCGCCTTATTCCCAAAATGGGAACCGACGCACAGAGGCCTTTCACTCCACTCCAAACGTGCCCGCCACGCGATCAAGCCGCTGCTCCAACGCCCCCACCCGCTGCTCCAATACGGCGATTCTCGCCAGCAACTCTTCCCGGTCCGATCCGCCGCGATCGCCATCGATTCCAGCGCGCGGCGAAACCGGCGTCGCTACCGCCGTGTCTTCCATCACGCCGTCCAGCAAATGTCGCCACCGGGCCTCCCGCGCCCCAGGTTGCCGAGCCATCATCCGCACCACGGGCTCCTCGCGCCCGGCCAGCCGCTCCAGCGTCGTCTGCACGGCTTGTGTGTCGTCGAAGCTGTACATCCGGTCCGCCCGCGCCCGCAGTTCCGCCGCTGTCTGCGGGCCTCGCAGCAGCAACAGACAGACAACGGCCACCTCATCGCGCCGCAAGTGCAGCGGATCCCGCATCCGGTGCTCGTATTTCGGCACCCGCGCATCCGCGATCACACGCACCAGCCCATCGCTCTCCAGCGCAAACAGCGCCGTCCGCACGTCTGCTTCGCCCAGCTCCATCACCGGCTCGCGGCTCGACTTCTGGTTGCACGCACTCACCAGCGCATTCAAACTCAGCGGGTAATACTCCGGCGTCGTAATCTCTTTCTCCATCAACGAGCCAACAACACGCGCCTCAACAGGGTTCAGCACCAACATGCCCCTATGCTACCGAAGCCCCTCACAACGGAAGTTCTCTCAGCCTCAACCTGAACCATGAACGGCGCCAACATAGCTTAGCGGACCTCCCTATCGTCGATTGACCTCATCCCGCAGCTATCTGACGACAAGGCCACCTCAGCGTCTTGCACGGCTCCGTGCCTAGCGGCAGAATGGCACTGCGCAGGGCTTCTCCCTCCTTTTTTGAAGCCCGCGGAAAAGGCACAAATTCCGTCGTGCTCGGCGCCAAAACGATCGTTTCCAGCGTCCGGCAAACCTGCCGTCTTCGCTCCTTCGGGCCACTCACCATCTCCAGCGTCAAGCGCGCTCCAAAGAAGAGGATCTCCTATGGCAGACACATGGCTTTGGGCACGCCAGCGAAACATGGCTGGCGTCGGCACCAGCTTTCGCCCCTCCCTCTGCACGTACAACGGCCGGCTCTTTGCCGCCTGGAAGGGCGTCAACAACGACCAGGGCATCTACTGGGCAAGTGCGGATGGCATCCGTTGGACCGCGCAGCAACACATCAATGGCGTCGGCACCAGCATCGGTCCATCCCTCGCCAACTTCAACGGACGCCTCTATGCCGCGTGGAAGGGCGTCAGCAACGACCAGGGCATCTACTGGTCCAGCTTTGACGGCGCCCACTGGGCTCCCCAGGCCAGGATCAATGGCGTCGGCACCAGCGTCGGCCCCGCGCTTGGGGTCATCAACAACAGCCTCTATGCCGTCTGGAAGGGCATCAGCGACACAGGCCTGTACTTCTCCTGCTTCAACGGTGGCGGTTGGATCGCGCAGCAGAACATCAGCGGGGTGGGCAGCAGCGTAGGGCCCTCCGTCGCTCCCTTCGGCAACCTCCTGTACGCGGCCTGGCAGGGCATCCCTGGCGACGATGGCATCTACTGGTCTGCCCTCTACGACAGCACGAGCACCAACGTTACGCTCCCCTTCACCATGCAAACGCAACAGCAAACCAACTGGTGCTGGTCCGCCGTCGCCACCTCCGTCAGCCACTATTACAACTCTGCCAGCACCTGGACGCAGTGCTCGCTGGCCAACCAGCAGCTCGGCCAAACGACCTGCTGCAGCAACGGCGGGTCCACCGCCTGCAATGTGGCCTGGTATCTCGACCGCGCGCTTACCGCCACGGGGAACCTCGACAGCGCGATCGGTGGCACCACGCCCTTGACCACCGTCGACGGCGAAGTGCTCCGCGGATACCCCATCGGCGTCCGAATCGGCTGGTCAGGCGGTGGCGGTCACTTCGTCTGCATCACCGGTTCGGTCAACGCCACCTCCACGGTCCACGTGCAGGACCCCATCTACGGCACATCCGACATCACCTACAGCACCCTCTCCTCCAGTTATCAGGGCAGCGGTTCCTGGACCAACACCTACTACACCAAGCCCTAGCCACCCTCAAGGAAGCGACATGCCAATCACCTTCACCGCACCTCCGCAAACAGTTGTCGACCTCACCCAATCCAAGCTGCAGGACATGGCGCGCGCCAGGCACTTCAGCGTCGCCTCCCTGGCCAAGGCAGCGCCCGAACAGATCCGCCTCGCCTCCGGTCACGCCGTCTATAACCTTGGCCTGCGTGACGTCCTCGGCAACACCGCCAACCTCACCGGGGCCCCGCTTACCGCCTGGCGCTTTCTCGTGCAGGCGGGCGCGCCCGAGCTCAGCGCCGCCGAAACCCTGCCCGCGCGCGAAGGCGGCGCCCCCGAGTTCTCCTCGGTCAACGCCGGTCCCTTTGTCCAGGGATCGGCCGACGCCTTCGCCGCCATCGGTACGGACCCCGCCGTGGCGCAAGGCAGCTGGGAGGGGCGTCTGCTCCGCATCCCGGCCCTCTACGTCTACGCCGCGTGGGCCCATCCAGCCACCGGCAACAACGACCGGCTGCGTCC
>CAXUNH010000227.1:0-5042 GCA_964252405.1 uncultured Acidobacteriaceae bacterium
CCCCAAAGTGCCGTCGAACGATCTCCTCCGGATCGCGCATGGCGGTCAGGTTCGTCCGGGCGTTCCACCGCACCAGCAGGTCAAGGTACATCCTGAGCAGGCTATACATCTCGCCGGTGACCTCGACCCCGTCCGGCAGCCCCTCAACATACGGTGCCAGCAACCCCCGCACCCTTTCCTCAGACAGCATCGGGCGCCGCCTCGCGAGACGAAGCCTCCGCGCCCCTCATGGCCGAGTCCTCAGCCTCAGCCACCAACCAGCGAAACAGTGCGCGCGACGCAGCCGAGATCCCCACGCTCCGCTCCGGATGCCACTGCACGCCAATCATCGCCGCAGCCCCAATCCGTCCCTCCACCGCCTCGATCACTCCATCCTCCGCCGACCGTGCCACCACGGCCAACCCCTCCCCCGGGGCAGAAATCGCCTGATGATGGCTGCTGTTCACCGGCAGACGCCGAAACTCGCGCTCAGCCGGCGCCTCAGCCTCGCTCAACAAGCCCGCCAGCAGGCTCTGTCCCGCAATCAGCACCGAATGCGCCACCGCCACCCGTCCTCCGGCCTCGTGATTCACGGGCACAGGTGTCAAATCCTGCACCAGAGACCCGCCACACCACACGTTCAGCCGCTGAACGCCATAGCAGATGGCCAGCACCGGCTTGCCCTGCACCGCCGCATGCTCCAGCAATCGCAGATCACAGACCTCCCGCGCCGGGTCCGCGGCAGCCGTCGCCGGGGCCGCTTCTTCACCATAAAGGGCCGGGTCCACATCCGCCGGACTCCCCGGCAGCACAAATCCGTGGCACTGGGTGGCCAGGGTGCCCAATTCTGCGACACTCCGCCCCAACTCCAATGGCACCACCTCGCCTCCCGCCTGGCGCACAGCTTCCACGTACTGTGGGACCGATCTCCGGTTGTACTCCAAATCCCCCGAGGTAGGTACCGGCATCCCAATCTTTACGACCATCGACATCTCACCTGCGCTCCATCCAAACCACCCCACCTAAGATGCTACGCTCGGCTATGCGTCCTCTCCTCCGCACTCTGTTGCCCTTGGGGCTCCTCGCCGCATCGTCCCTGCTGCCTGCCCAGCAGCTTGACCCCACCGCACAACTGCTGCAGCGTTTAGCAGATGCCCCTGGCCCTCCAGGCTACGAAGACCCCGTCCGCGCCATCGTCGTCGCGGAGATGAAGCCCCTCTCGACCGCGCCCCTCCGCTACGACGGTATGGGCAGCGTCGTCGCTCAACTGGGCGCGAGCGGGCCCAAAATCATGGTGGACGCCCACATGGACGAGCTGGGCGGGATGGTCCGCCGCATCGCCTCTAACGGCCAGCTCACCATGCAAATGCTCGGCGGCTGGCTCGACCAGGCTCTCGTCGACCAGCGCTGGATCATTCTCGGCAGCAAAGGCCCGGTCGAAGCCGTCACCGGCATTCGTGACATCCACGTCATCACCCCCGCTGAGCGCACCGCGGTCATCCCCCGCGAAAGCGTCTTCCTCGACACCGGGGCCCGCACCCCCGCCGAAGTCGCCGCACTCGGCATTCAGCCTGGCGATCCCGTCGTCCCGGACGCGCCCTTCAAGCTCCTCGCCGGCAACAACTACCTCGGCAAGGCCTGGGACGACCGCATCGGCTGCGCTGTCCTCCTTCAGGCTATGCAGCGCCTGGCCAAACTCCCGCACCCGAACCAGATCTTCTTCGTTGCCACCACCCAGGAAGAAATCGGTCTCCGCGGTGCCCGGACGGCAGCTAACCTGGTCCGTCCCGACCTCGGCCTCGCGCTTGAAGGCGGCATCGCCAATGACCAGGGCGGCCATCCGGAGGAGACCCAAGCCCACCTCGGCGGGGGCCCTGGCATCTTCCTCTACGACTCCAGCGCCATCCCCAACCGCAAACTCGTCCGCTTCGTCGAGGACACGGCCAAAGCCAACAACATCCCCCTCCAACTCGACCTGGTGCAGGGATACGGCGACGACTCCGCCGAGATCCAGGAATCCGGGACAGGCGCTCCCACGCTGAATATCGTCACGCCCGTGCGATATACGCACGCTCACAACGGCGTCGTGAACCGCGCCGACTTCGATCGCACCGTCGACCTCCTCGTGGACCTCCTGCAACACCTCGACCAGTCCACGGTCGATCGCGTCCGGGACTTCACTCCACAACCATAGGCACTTCAGCACAAATCCTGTCTGAAGCTGCGGTCCGTGAAGCGGTTTCAGACGCCGAACGAAGGACGGCTCTATATCTAACCTCCGCCGCAGTGTGCCTGTCAGGGCCCGGCTCGAGCCGGGCCATCAACAGCTGCCCCGAAAACGGCTTCTGCCGCCACTGGGTAAGGCGCAAGCCAGCAGGTAGAGCCAATGCAGCTGCTCACGATCCCCGCTGTCCGACCTCGAACAGCTTCGCCGCTCGACCAGCTGTGCCCAGCCCAAATCCACCGACCAGGGCTCACCGATTACCTCAGTTAGCCCCTAAGTACCGCGCCCGCCAGGTTAAGTAATCAACTTCATACACGGCCGTCACATGACTAACACCGTCCTCCGGAACGGTCCCCCATTGGTGGGATTCGTCCCCCCTCGGATCGCGCTACTCTCGCGTTGGTTAAGGACGTGTGCGATCGCTTAAGGTCACCTGGAACAGTAACTTACGTACTGTTCAGGCAGGAGTCCGGTCCCCCGCATACGCCTTGCTGATTCTTCAGTCTGAGGTCTTGCATGTTGCTGTCTTCGAAGTTTTATAAGTTCCTCTTGTTCTGCGGTGCATCTCTGGGCGCGGGTGTTCCTGCGCTTGCAGGTCCACCCCAGGTACCGCATCCCACCCCGCCCAAAACAGCGCCGGATCTCGCACACGCAGCATCCATTCTTGTGTCCGGCATCATTCAGTACGTCACCGCGCCTACTGCGGCGGAACTCCAGCAGCTGGCATCCCTCGGTGGCAACAGCCCTGTCACCCTGAAGAGCATCAACGCCATACAAGTGCAATTGCCTTCGTCCGCGCTGTCCACGCTAGCTGCGGATTCCAATGTGAAATATGTCAGCCCTGACCGCACGTTGGTTAGCCATGCGGGGCCGGCAGGGCCGGCCGGACCGGCCGGGGCGGCCTCTTCCATTGCCAAGAGCGCGGAATACACGGCCGAGCCGGTCAATGCTCCGGTAGCTTGGAACCTGGGCTACTACGGTTCCAACATCGGGGTCGCGGTTATCGACAGCGGCATCTCGCCCTCCCCTGACCTGCAGGCCGTTTCGGCGCAGACCCTGGCCCTTGTTGCGCCGGCGCCGGCCATCTTGGGCGGGCCCACGATTCCCTCCGGTCCGGGCGCAAATGGGCGCGTCGTCTACAACCAAAGCTTCGTTCCCGGCGCCACGGGCAACACCGCCGACCAGTACGGCCACGGGACCCACGTCGCTGGCCTTATCGCTGGCAATGGAGCAGCCTCGTACGGTCTGCAGTATTTCCGCACGTTCTACGGCATTGCACCAACGGCCAGCTTGATCAATCTCAAGGTTCTTGATCAGAACGGTCAGGGTACCGACACGTCGGTGATCCAGGCCATCGAAGCAGCCATCTCTTTAAAGAACACCTACAACATCCGGGTCATCAACCTCTCCCTGGGTCGTCCGGTCTTTGAGAGCTACCAGCTTGATCCTCTCTGCCAGGCTGTCGAGCAAGCCTGGAAGGCCGGGATCGTGGTGGTCGCTGCCGCCGGCAACAACGGCCGGGACCTCGCCTTGAACACCGAGGGCTACGGCACGGTCGAAGCTCCAGGCAACGACCCCTATGTCCTCACCGTCGGGGCGACGAACACCAAGGACACCGCCACCATTACAGACGATGTCATGGCTACCTACAGTTCCAAGGGCCCCACGTACATCGACCACTTCGCCAAGCCGGACATCATCGCTCCCGGCAACCTCGTCACCAGCCTGAACGCTCCGGGAAATACGCTCCAGAAAAACAACCCGACGTTCTACACGCCGGTCAGCTTCTACCAAACAGTGAACGGCCCCAAAGCTACGACCCAGTCTTCCCCGGCGTACATGCCCCTTAGCGGGACCAGCATGGCCACCGGCGTCGCCAGCGGTGCCGCCGCTCTGCTGATCAACGCCAACCCGACCCTTACCCCGGATCAGGTCAAGGCTCTGCTGATGGCGGACGCCAATAAGAACGTGATCCCGCAGACCAACACCGTGTACGACGGTGGCACCGCCTACGTTGCTCAGCATGACGTCTTCACGGTCGGTGCTGGATATCTCGATATCGGCGCCGCCGTCAAGGACGCAAAGTCCAAGAGCATCCCCAGCGGCAGTGCCATGACGCCACTCGCCGTCTACGATCCCACCAGCGGCAACGTTGGTCTCGTGTCGGACAGCACGGCCCTTTGGGGCGCAACCGCGCTCTGGGGAGCGTCCAACGTCTACGGGTCCAGCGCCTTCGTCGGGAGCAGCACAGCCCTCTGGGGAGCCAACACGCTCAACGGCTCCACAGCCCTCTGGGGAGCCGCCAACACCGGTGCCGCCTCAGATCCGAACGCCGCCACCGCTCTCTGGGGAGCCACCGCCCTCTGGGGAGCCAACGACCCGCAGGCCTTTACTGCCCTCTGGGGCGCAACGGCTCTGTGGGGCGCAAGCTCCCCGCAGGCCACCACAGCGCTCTGGGGCGCCTCCACCATGGACGGTTCCACCGCACTCTGGGGAGCCTCAAGCTCCACAGCCTCCACAGCCCTCTGGGGAGCCTCCACCCTCAGCGGCTCCACGGCTCTCTGGGGGGCCACTACCTTCGCCGCTCAGTAACCCTGGACGGCAACTCACATTGCAGCCTGCTCCACTTCGGCAGCCTCCCTTCGAGGCTGCCTTTTTCTTTTCACGCGAATGGCCGGATTGCACAGCATTCAGGATCGCTTTGCTAGCCTGATCTCTGGAGCCGGGCCCGGATGTCCCCCCGGGTCCCTACATTCGCCAGCGAACATCCGCCCGCGGCATCCATACCCTCTGGGTCCGGACCTAAGTCCTTAAACGAACGTACTTTGCGAAAAAGTAC
>CAXUNH010000228.1:0-5029 GCA_964252405.1 uncultured Acidobacteriaceae bacterium
ACCCTGCAGGCTGGCCTGCCGCTCCAGGCTCTGCGCCAACTGCTGATTTTGCGCGATCTGCTCCAACTGTCGTCGCCAGTCCAGATCCTCGATGAAGCCCGCCGAGGCTCGCCAGTCTACTTTGACCTTCACAAACAGCTCCAGAAACACCCGCGTGCCCAGCAGCGCCTCGATCTCCTTGCGCGCGTTCGTGCCGATGCGCTTCAGCATCGATCCCTGGTTGCCGATCAGGATGGCCTTCTGCCCGGAACGCTCACAGAAGATCGCCGCCGCAATCTTCGTCACCGGCAGCTTGCCATCCCGAAGCTTCTTGCGCGAGGCCGGCTCCTCGAACCGCTCGACCACCACCGCCGTCGCATACGGCACCTCTTCCCCGGTCAGCAGCAGGATCTTCTCCCGGATCAGCTCCGCCACCAGAAAGCGCTCGGGCTGATCCGTCAGAACATCTTTGGGGAAGTATCGTTGCCCCTCGGGCAGATGAGCTGTCACACGATCCAGCAACAGCTCCAGGTTCTCGCCTTTGCGGGCAGAGATCGGCACCACCTCGGCGAACGTGTGCAGTGCCGACCAGTGCGCAATCAGCGGCAACAACGCACTCTTCGGCAGCGCATCGATCTTGTTGAGCACCAGCAGCACCGGGCAGTCCAGCCGCTTCACCAGGTCCAGCGCAAACTCGTCCTCCGCTGCAGACAAGGCACGCTTGTGCTGTCCGAGGGTGCGAACCTTGCGCTCCCCTGCCTCATCCCCGGGCGACCCGCGTCCGGGCTCCCCAACCACGCTCTCGTCGCCGGGCGAGGTCGTCGCCGGCGGCAGCCGATGCGTAGCATCCACGAGGAACAACACGGCATCGCGACCTTCCAGGGCATCCTGCACCTCCTGCAGCATGCGCCGGTCCAGTTGCGTATCTCCCCGGTGCACGCCCGGTGTGTCTACGAGCACAATCTGCGCCGGCGGCCGGCCCGGGTCTCCCTTGGTCTTCTTTCGTAACGGCAGCTCCAGCACGCCCTGAATCCGCGTTCGCGTGGTCTGCGGCTTATGCGTGACAATCGCCAGCTTCTGCCCCAGCAACGCATTCAATAACGTGGATTTGCCAGCATTTGGCCGGCCAACAATCGAAACGAATCCAGAGCGAAGTGCCATGGAGCTATCTTCGCACCCACGGCGGCGCTGCGCAGACGCCCTACTCCGGCTCCGTCACCATCATGGACCGCTGCAGCCCCACCCGCACCCGCTCCACAAGCCTGTCCGTCGACTGCAACACTTCCAACCGCAACGGGCCGTCCTCCACCACTTCGCCGGGCAGCGGAATGTGTCCGGCGATCTCACTGACCAGACCGCCTACCGTCGTCGCCTCATAGTCTGTCAGGACCTGCGGCAGAAGCTGGTCCGTCAAGTCCTGCGCTCCGCCATACAACTGCTCACGCGCGCCGTTCTGGCCACCCAACGACGGAGCAAACAGATCCCGTAGCCGGCTCACTTCAAAGCTTCCCGGAATCAGAAAAGTCCCCCCTGCCTCAGACACCGGGGCATCCCCAGCCGTGTCGTGCTCGTCCTCGATGTTGCCGACGATGGCCTCCAGCAGGTCTTCGATTGTTACCAGCCCGGCAACGCCGCCGTACTCGTCGATGACGATGCTCATGTGCTGTTTGCCGCGCTGCATCTCGCGCAGCAATTCGTTGACCTTCTTCGTTTCGGGCACAAAGTGGGCTTCGCGCGCCAGGCTCGCCACCGTAAGCAGCCCCGCTTCCGCATCCTGCACGCCCAGCAGGTCGCGCGCAAAGGCGACGCCGGTGATGTTGTCCAGATTGCCCTCAAACACCGGCACCCGCGACAGCGCGTGCTCGTTCACCGCGGACGTAAACTCCTCCAGGCTCATCGCAGCCGGCACGGCAAAGACATCCGGACGGGGCGTCATGACCTCCCGCACCACCTTGTCCCCAAACTCCACCACCGACCGCACCAACTCCCGGTCGCTGACCTCCAGAATGCCCTCTTCCTCCCCGGCCTCCAGCAGCGCATCCACCGCTTCGCTCTGCGGACGCTGCTCCTGCGGCAACTCCGGCTCGGCCAGGTTCGCAATCGACAGAACCAGCGCAATCAACAGCGTGATCGGCAACACCAGGTACAACATCAACTGGAACAGCACGCGCAGGCGCTTCACCCAGATACCGCTGATACGCGCTACCATCAGCTTCGGCAACAGCTCGCCGAAGAGCAGCTCTGCCAGCCCGAGTTCCAGGATCGCCTGTCCCGCCGCAACCCACACCCGAGGCTGGTGCCAGGGCACCCGGGTGGCCAGCAGGAGAGTCAAACCGGCCAGCGCCGCGCGTGACAACACGGAAGCCGAGATCGTCGCCGACTCACGGCTAAGCTTCAGGCCGGGCTCTACCCAACTCTCCCAGGCGCCGACCGCCTCGCCGGAGTCCCGGGAAAGAAAGCGCTCCAGCTCGTCATAGACACGCTCGGCAAAGCCAGCCAGTGCCATCAGGCACAGCAGAACCAGCACGCCGGCGAAATAGAACACGCTCATGGGCGGGCTCCGTCTGCCCGGCGCGAGACGTCCCGCCCACCACGGCTTCGGTGAGGCGCTCCCGGGCCGGTACGAGCGATCAGCCCCTGGGGCAACCGAAGACGGCGGCGTAGCTCCGCCTCGCGGCCCGCCATCTCGCCCCCATCTGTCTCGTGATCCATCCCCTTCAGGTGCAGCAGCCCGTGTAACAGTAGGACCCGCACCTCATCCCGCAAGGTGTGCCCTTGCCCGGCTGCCTGCCGGGCCGCCGTCTCCAACGAAATGGCCAGATCGCCTGCATGCTGCTCTGCGATCTCGGCCGGCGCCGGGAAGCTCAGAACATCCGTTGCTTTGTTTTTGCCCCGGTATTCGCGATTCAGTCGCTTCAAAGTCGTATCTCCCGCGAGCAGCACGTCGACTTCCCCGGAGAGACCGACCGCCGCCTGCGCAGCGCGTACAAACCGGGTAAGGCCGGACCGGGAAAGTCCAGCGGCACGCCACACCTCTGCGTCCCCAGGCAGAGGCGTGGTTGCCGCCAGACCTCGTGGAGGCTCAAGCGAGATCATCAGTTCTCAGATACTAGCGCATGCTTACTGCGGCTTGACGACAGACCGTCGTGCCGCGGCGTCGCCCGGCGGCAGAGACCCGATCTCGCCCTCGCCTTCCATCGAGAGCGGAAGCTGCTCCGCCCGCGTATGGCTGTCGTAAGCCTGCACGATCCGCTGCACCAGGGCATGGCGCACGACGTCGACGTCCTCGAAGCGACAGAACCGGATGCCTTCCACCCCGTCCAGCACCCGCAGGGCCTCCCACAACCCGCTCTTTTTCGGGTTCGGCAGATCGATCTGGGTCAGATCGCCCGTGATGATGGCCTTGGAGCCGTTGCCGAGCCGGGTGAGAAACATCTTCATCTGCTCGTTGGTGGTGTTCTGGGCCTCGTCCATGATGATGAACGCTTCGCTCAGCGTGCGTCCGCGCATAAACGCAAGCGGCGCGATCTCGATGACGCCCGTTTCGAGCATGCGATCCACCTTGGCCGGCTCGATCAGATCGTAGAGCGCGTCATACAGCGGCCGCATGTAGGGGTCGACCTTCTCCTGCAGCGAGCCCGGCAGAAAGCCCAGCCGTTCGCCGGCTTCCACCGCCGGCCGCACCAGGATGATGCGCGACACCTTCTTGGCCAGCAGCGCACTGGCCGCCATCGCCACCGCCAGGTAGGTCTTGCCCGTACCCGCCGGCCCCAGACCGAAGACCATGTCGTTGGCTTCAATGGCTTCCAGGTATTTGCGCTGGTTTGGCGTGCGCGGTTGCACACTGCGCTTGGTGCCCGCGCCGCGCTGCTTGCCGCTCTCGATCAGGCCGCGAAGCGTCACCGTCGGATCGGCGGTCACCATCTTCAGCAGGCTATGGAGCTCGCCGTTGTGGGGATGGACGCCCGATCGGCGCAGGTGTTCAAAGTCCGCAAAGATGCCCTCGACCCGCGCCACCGCGCCAGCCTCACCCATGACCCGCACCGCGTCCGACCGAAGGTCGATCTGAACGCCAAGTGCGTCTTCCATCAGACGAAGATTCTCGTCGCGTGTACCGTAGAGCGGCTCAATTCCGGGCGTCAGGGGCAGCGATGTTTTCAGCAAGAAGGGATCTGACCTCCGTCAGGATGTTCCAGGAAATATGATGTTCGGGGACTCACATGGTTGCGGCCGGTGACTTCTTCGGGCAGCGCCCCAAGGTGCCGCTGGAGACCTGCCCTGCGCCGTACCGCGATCGAATTGGCGAGGGGTGCCAAACGAGTAACGATCTTGCGCCGAGCGTAGCGCCAACGGTGCGAAACGGTCAAGCAAAATTCTGAAGAACACGCAGTACGGCCGGAACAAGCCCGAGATTACCGAAGTTGCAGCGGAGCCGCGTTGACCCCGTTCTCGCTTTCCGCCTACAATAGCTAGGTTGCAGTCGATGCGGCCCGCGCTGTGTCCGCACCACCAGCGTCTGGTCTGCACACTCCCCCGAACATCGTCCGGGTATTCAATTTGAGAAGAGAGTTTCCATGGCAAATCATGTTTCGTCCCTAAAGCGCGCCCGCCAGACTGTTACGCGGACGGCGGTGAACCGCTCCAACCGCTCCAAGCTGCGCACCACCCTCCGCGCCATGCGCGAGGCTCTCACCGCGGGCAATCACGAGTCCGCCACGACGCAGTACCGCCTCACCGTCTCCCTTCTCGACAAGAGCGTGCAGAAGGGCGTGCTCCACAAGAACACCGCGAGCCGCTACAAGGGCCGCTTGAACGCCCGCGTGAAGGCCTTGGCAGTCAAGACTGCGTAAGCAAGTCCCCTAGCGATCGGAAGCGATCCGAAGTTCTTAAGGCCAGCCCTCCACGGCTGGCCTTTTTGCGTCGGCTCCGCCAAGCTACTTCGGCACGCCGCTCTGCCCCTTGTACTCCGGGGTTTCGCCCGGCCCGAGCAGGGTGGGCGGCTTGCGGGGTGCCGTCGCCGCCGCGGGGTCCGCCGCGGGCGAGGCCTGGC
>CAXUNH010000229.1:0-4994 GCA_964252405.1 uncultured Acidobacteriaceae bacterium
GCGCTGGTCGATCTCGTACTGGCGTTGGTGGGCCGCGGCGGCTTCCTGTTTGGTCAGCGGCGGATGGCTCGCCTTCAGCTGGGCGATGAAGCGCGCATCGGCCCCGGCTTGCAACAGGGCTTTCTCTGCGCTGGCATCCACGGGATCAAGCAAGGGGTGGGCAGCCGTCTCGCTGAGCACCTCGTCGCCGGTGTAGCCGCTGCGGAACATCAGGCAGAGATCCTGGATTGACACCGGCAAATCGGAGGCTGCGTGCAGAGAGCCAACCGAGATGCGGAGCCCGCAAAGAAGCAGCCAGAGCAGAAGCTTGGGCGACCGAAAGAAGGAGGCGTGCATGCGTCCAAGCCAGAGCCGCTTTCATGCCGGGACAAGTTCATCCTTCATCGGCGATCATATCCCTCGCGTGGGCGAGTGCCAGCGCCTCCGGCGGGTCATCTGCCGGCCTGTCTGCCGGTACGTGACCCCGGCGGGTTCTGCCCGGAACTGATGCCCGACGACGGAAGGCAAGCCAACGGGTTCCGACCGGTGGACCCGGAGCGGGCGGAGAGGGGACGAGGCACCGGTTGCTGGAGATCGCCGACGCGCTCAACCTCCTGGTACGGCGGTGGCACGGTACGGGTGGTCGCGGCCGGTTCCCGGCAGAAGTGGTGGATGCAGCGTGAGCGGTCCCCGCCTTGCTGCACGACGTGGCCGGAGGATGTGCCGGTCACGCGCTTGCGAGCGAAGCTCGGCGTGCTGGAACAGCACCCTTCATTGCTGCCGCCGCCCTGCGGCTGCGACGCAATCTGCCGGAGCGTGCGGAGGCGTGGGCGGTTTGTAAGGATAATCTCACAAAAGGGTCGGAACGGTCTTGACGCGCCGAGAGAGAATCGCTGTTATCACGACTCGAAACAGGGATAGATCGCTCCACAAACGCCTCGGGATCAAACATCATGAAATCAACTATCGCCAGCCTCGCCGTCCTCGCCGCCGTCGGATACTGCTACCGCGATCAGTTGCCGCAGCTCAGGCAGGCACTGACGGCCGCGCCGGCGGCTCCGACCTCCTCTCGTGCCACCGCACCCGCCGGCGTGTACTACACGCGCCGCGCCTACTCCTTCCAGACCGGTGCCGGCGTGTCGAACTGGACACCGGGCAAGGAACTCCGGGAGGTGGCTCTGGCGGCTCCTACAGCCGCTGACACCGCCAGGGTCACGGACGGCGTGTACACCCTCGACGTGCCCAAAGCCGAGCTGACCCAGGACCTCCTGGATGCGGCGGCGGCCCGGGACCTCTACGCGGCCGGTCTGCGGGTGCAGCAGGCTCAGAACATGGCGCAGAGCGCGGCGCCCGCCAGCTCAGCGCCGCAGGTGTCGGCCGAGTTCGGCAACACGGCGCTCAACCAGCCGGTCTCCCGGGTAGGCAGCTACCCGGTGTATTATGGGACGAGCGAGGTGGTGGTGTACGACCGGTACGGCCAGGCGATCCGTGAGCCGAGGGCTGCTATGCCCAGCAGAGCAATCGCTCCGGCTCCTTCCGCGCACAGGGCACCGGTCCATTCTGCCCCGGTCTCCGTGGCGCATTGATGCGTTTGCCAGAGCGGGGTTGATTCGTCAGCCGGGTCAAAGGTTCTCCTCGACCCCTGTGAGGAGGGGTAGAACGAGGCATGCCACCAACGGCCACATCGTCCGGTCTTCGTCGCCGGGCGAATGATCCGCGGTGCCAGCGACGAGAACAGCTTGTTGACGATCACCTTCGGCGATGGGTCGACCATGAACGTGAAGGTCGCGCCGTCGGTCGAGAACACGGCGGCCACGGGCAAGATGGAAGGTGCGCCAACTGGCGCGCGGGTTTGGTCCTTGATTAGGAAGGCGGCAGCAGTGTAGAAATTACCACGGCGGGAGCCACTCCCTCGGTCATGCTCCGGGACAACGCGGGAGGACGGAGCGCGCCGACCGAAGTTCTGAGCAGCGGAATGCCGTCACAAATTCTTTGCTGTCACTCGCCCCGGCATGTAACAGGATACATTATATGACTTTGTGTGAGCGTCTGAAAGGGTTGCGCCGGGATATTGGCATTTCTCAGGAAGCGATGGGCGCGCAAGGATTTGTTTCCACTCCCGGGTGGGTCAAGATCGAGAACGGCCAGCGTTCGCCCAGCGAGGCCTTGATCATGCGATTGGTAAGCTGGCTCGTCAGGGACGGTCATTTGGGTGTCAACACCGCTCAGGCGCTGCTGGACGAATTGCTGATCCTCAAATACCTCGGCAGTTCATCCCCGTTCATCCACAAAATGGCCGTGAATTATGCCGAGCGGGTCGCTGCCGGCACGGTGTTGCTGGCGGCGGAGGACAGATCGGTGTACCGGGCGAATCCTGGCCGACAGCAGCGCCCAAGCCACGGTTGATCCCACGGGCGCAGCCGCGCAAGCCTGAGTGAACGTCACTTTGCCGCACTGGTTTGACGGCGAGTCAATGGTTGCTCACGCCGTTTTGTGCTTGTTCCAGATGGGGTTTCCGCCCTACTCTGCCGCCCGTGGAAGCCCATCCCTCGCAGGCTAATGCCAAGCACCGCGTCTTCGCGTCCACCCGCTGGACGACGATCCGGGCCTGTTGCGGGGACGGCACGGCGGCCCAAGCCGCGCGGGAAACTCTCTGCCGGGATTACTGGTACCCGGTGTACGCCTACATCAAACGCGCCGGGCACATGAGCCACGACGCCGAGGATCGGACGCAGGAATTCTTTGCGTACATCCTGAATAAACCCTGGCTGGAGCAGGCCGACCAGACGAAAGGCAGGTTCCGTGCTTTTCTACTCGCTTCCCTGGACAATTTCCTGCGCGATCATCACGCGAAGAACCAAGCGCACAAACGCGCAGGCGGTTACCGCCACGTCCCGCTCGACATGGCTACGGCAGAATCGCGTTACGCCCTGAGCGAACAGGCGGAACGCAGCCCGGCGCAGGTGTACGAGACCGAATGGGCCGCTAACATCGTCGACATCGCCTGGCGGCGATTGGAAGCCGAGTACGTCCACGCTGGGAAGCAGCATCACTTCGAGCACCTGAAGGTTTTCCTGGCGAGCGATGGAGAGGCGGCCCAGCACAAAGCCGCCGCCAAAGTCCTGAACCTTTCTGTGCAGAACATCCGAGTGTGCATCCACCGTCTCCGGAAGCGGTACTCCGAGGCGTTGCGCGAAGAAATAGGTCGGACGGTAAAGGAACCGGCGGATGTCGCCGCCGAGATGGCCCACCTGCGCGAGGCGTTTGCAGCGAAAATTGTCGCCGCCGCTTGAACCCCGTTTGCAGGAGCCGACCATGCTAAATTCGGAAGGCAACATTATTCGCTTTCCGCCGGTTGGAGTACTGCCCGTCGATCCAAGCCGTTGTGGATCCTGCGGTACACCGAGTCAAACGGGGTCCATTTGCCGGCGGTGTGCTCCTCTCCTGATCGACGTTGCGTTGTCGAGCACCTTCGATGATGTCCCGCTTTCTGAGGACGAACCTGCGGAGAGTGAAGCGACGGCGACACGGACGCTGCGCCGGTACTATGGGCACTACGAGGTTTGCCAGCGGCCAGACGGAACCTTGTGGGAGCTGGGGCAGGGGGCGATGGGCGTCACTTTCAAAGCCTTGGACATGCATCTCGGCTGTCCGGTGGCACTCAAGCTCGTTAACTCACGCTCGCTGGTTGGATCGAACTCCCGGGATCGATTGCTGCGCGAAGCACGCACCGCTGCTCGCCTTCGCCATCCGAACATCGCCAGCATCTATCACCTCGGGCTAGACGAGGAGCCCTGCTACTACTCGATGGAGTATATCGAGGGCGAAACCTTGGAAGACCACCTCCGGCAGGTGGGAACCCTGCCTCTTCAGGAAGCCCTGGAGATTGCCATGCAAACGACGCAGGCCCTCCGTATCGCCCACGAACGGCAATTTATCCATCGGGACATCAAACCCAGCAACATCATGCTGGTGCGCGGGGACGAGGTGGGCCTGTTTGTGAAGGTCATTGATTTCGGCTTGGTGAAGGCGGTGACGGAGCCAACCGCAATCCATGATCTGCCGACCGCTCGCTATTTTGCCGGCACACCTCACTACGCGAGCCCCGAGCAAGTGCTTGCCGGAATGGCCGACGCCCGTTCGGATCTTTATTCCTTGGGAGTTTGCTTGGGCCACATGCTTCTGGGGCCGCTGTTTTTGCCGGCGGATTCTTACCCTTCTATAGAAGCCGTTGGCTACCCGTCGGCCTGGATGGTTGAGGCGCTGGCAAAACGCTACCCAGCGCAAGTCGTGAACCTTGTTCGGGCGCTGACGGCTGTCGATCCCGCAGTACGTCCGCAAACCGCCGCTGAATGTCTGCTCCATCTTCAGAAATGCCACGCGGTTGTTCAGCAGCAGTGGGAGCCGGCGAAGCGCAGAAGAAACTGGCTATGCTCCGGCATTATGGGTGGTCTGCTCTTGGGGGTGGCAATGTTCGCGGGTCCACTCTTAAAACCAAGATTCATGTACACTTCAGAGTCGCCGAACCCGCAGGATGGCCCCGCGGTCGACGCCGTGGCAAGGCGGTTGTACGATCAAGGGAACGTCAGCCTACTTAAGCGCACAAAGACGGACATTGAGGATGCCATCGAGCTGTTTTCACAGGCCGCTGCTCACTCCCCTAGGTTTGCCGACGCTTACGCCGCGCTTGCCATCGCCTGTTTTCAGGATGCCGCGAGGTACGGAGCCCCCCAGGAGATGGTCAACCGTGCTTCCACGGCCGCGCAACGTGCCATCGAGCTTGATCCCACCAAGCCCCGAGGCCACCATGCTCTCGGAGCGGTTTGCACGCTGCAAAACCGCCCTTGGGAGGCGCTCACGCACGTGCACAAAGCCCTGGAACTCGATGCGGCCTATCTGCCCGCCATGCGCGACATCAGCAACATCTGGAGTTCTGTCGGGCAGCCGCAGTTCGGTCTTCCCTGGGCTTTGGCGGCGACAAAGTTGGAGCCGGCCAAGGTCACGGGTTGGAGTTT
>CAXUNH010000230.1:0-4985 GCA_964252405.1 uncultured Acidobacteriaceae bacterium
GGCGTGAGAGTGAAGAGGATGTCCGGTGTGGGGACATTTTCGTGCTGGTCGGTGAGGTCGAAGCGGGTGACCGCGCCGTCGGCCTCGTCGATCTGCAGGGAACGGATGATTCCCTGATTGTCGACGATGAGGGTGACCTGACGGATGCGTTGCGCCATCCCGTGGGGAGCGCCGGCTAGGGAGTAGAGATTGTCGTCCACGGGGGCGGCGCTGAGGTGGTCGAGCTCTTTGTTGAGCTCGGTGTGCCCGAGCAGGAAGCGCAGCGGGGAGCGAAGGTCGTCAAGCTGCTTGGCGGGCAGGCGGTTCGCCTGCGAGTCGCCGGGGGTGTAGCTGATAGCGTCTTTGCCGTTCAGCAGGAACAGCTTGCCTGCGGGGGCGTCGTAGGCCCAGCGCATGCGGCCGGGTTTGCGCAGGGTGAGGGTGCCGGATTCGGTGCGGTCGAGCCCCATGCCGCGGTAGCGCTCAGTAAAGCGGGTTTGGAGGCTGGTGAGGCGGTTGTAGTGAGCGTCTACCGCTCTGGCGAGGGTTTGGGCGGTGGGTGATGCGGCGCGGACGGGCAGAACTGTCGCGAACGCACACGCTACGTAGGCCAGTAGCGGACCTGCGCCCCGCGGGGCGATGCGGCGGAGAAAACCCCACCTTCGCCGTGAGGAGGATGCGGCGGAGGTGGGGCATACGGTCTTGTGGCCTGGCTGAGGAAAGCCGGTTCCCCACGCGGGGAAGGACAAGAAGATCGGCAAAGGCTGCTCGCGGACCTCTTCCAGGCCAGGCGAGATCCTCGAAGTTATTGGAGGATCTCGGTGCAGTTGGTGCCGCCTTTGGGGTCGAAGCGGATCTGCTGAGTCTCGTCAGAGCAGAAAGTGCGATTGCCGCTGCGACCTACGTTGATCGGCGTGGCGGTGACCTGGTAGCTGTTGTACTGGTCAACGTTGTTGACCGTGTTCTTCGCGCAGTTGGAGATGGTGAAGTTGTAGCCGGCCTTGGAGCCTGAGGCGACGTCGTCGGGGATCAACTGCGCGGCTTCCGGAGTCGGGGTGCCGGAGCCTTGCTTGCCGCCGAGGGTGGCGAGCGAACAGGCGAAGCCGTGGCTGGGATAGTTGGAGCTGTACTCGGCCTCCATGGAGTTGAGGACGCGCACGGTCGCGATGGCCGAGGTCTCGTTGGCCTTGATGTGCACGTGCTCGTAGCCGGGGATGGCAAGCGTGATGATGATGAGGATGACGCTCATAACGATGAGCAGTTCGACCAGCGTAAAGCCGGCATCGTCGGAAGGCTGGCGGCGGTTTGCGTTGGTTTGGGGGATCAGCATGGCTTCTATCCTTCAGAGGAGCGGCGCGGGGAAGGCGCGGACGTTGGTCGGCCCGAGGTGGGTCGGATGAAGTATAGACGGTTTCGGCAGGAGCCCGGTATCCACTGTCCGGGGCAGGAGCCCACGTCTTCTCCGGTGTACGCGGTGTGCCACCTTCGGGTGATGGACAGCGCCCGGAGAAACGTATTGACCAAGGATTGACCCGGTTGTTACACTTCGCGGCGCTGCGATGCACAAAGAAGCTTCGCGGTTGCCGTTCTATTTGAAGCTTTTTCCGGGAGTTCCGCCGTGAGCACTACAGGGGTTATCTTCGTCGTCCTCCTCGCCTATTTTGGGCTGAACTTTCTTTGTGCGTTGGCGCTCCACGTTCACGCGGAGCGACAGGCGCATTTGCCGGTCCGTTTCCTGGATGTGCTGGTGCACTTTGTGCTCCTGACGGCGTTCGCCATCCCGGTGCTTCTGGTGGTAACGGCGGAGGCGATGTTCGGGGGCGGAGATCGGCGCGGTCTGCGGAAGGGGCCGGACGTATCCCATGCCGGGGCCCGCGCGGCCTAGACACTGTTCGGAGCGGACGCATTTCTCCATCGCACTTTCTCGGGCGGTTTGAGGTACACCCGGGAATGTGGATGCGAGCGGGATCCGATGTGGGCGTTCGCCGCTCAGCAGGCCAGGTCTTCCCGGCCGACGTGCAGCTTGCCGAGATTGCCAAGAAGGGTGAGGGTCAGGCCCTCCGGCCGCAGGAGTTGGTTGGCGAGCCGGGTGATGTCGGCGGGGTTCACGCGGTCGACCTCGGCGGTGATCTCGTCCGTCGTGAAGAACCGGCCGTAGAACATCTCCTGCCGAGCGAGCGAATTCATCCGGGCGCCGGAGGACTCCAGGCCAAGCACCATGTTGGTCTTGAGCTGTTCCTTCACGCGGCGAAGTTCGTCCTCGCCGACGGGTTCGCGCTTCAATCGGCTGAACTCGGCGAGGGTGAGGTCCAGAACCTGGCGGGTGTTTTCGGCGGCGCAGCCCGCGTAGACGGCAAGGGATCCGGTGTCGCGGAAGGGGCTGGTCTCCGAGTAGATAGAGTAGGCGAGACCGCGTTCCTCGCGAACGGACTGAAAGAGGCGGGAACTCATGCCGCCGCCGAGGACCGAATTGAGCAAAAAGAGGACGTAGCGGTCGGGGTGGGCGGTGCGAAGGGAAGGGACGGCCAGGCAGAACTGGACCTGCTCGAGCGACTTCTTGTTTTTGAGCGTGATGTGTGGATGCGTGCCCGGCGAGCCGGATTGGGGGAGGTCGCCGTTGGGGGTGGCCGAGAGCGAGGCGAAGGCCATCTCGACTTCAGCCACGAATTCGTCGTGATCGAGGTTGCCGGCGGCGGTGAACAGCATGTTCGCCGGGGTGAACCGACGGGCGTACTCCGTGAGGACGATGCATTGCTCGAAGGACGGCACGGTCTTCGCGGTGCCCAGGATGGGGCGCCCGAGGGGGTGGCCCTGCCAGAACTTCTGGGTGAAGAGCTCGTGGACGAGGTAGTCGGGGTTGTCCTCGTCCATCTTGATCTCTTCGAGGATGACGCCCTGCTCGCGTGCGATGTCGTCGGCGGTCAGGGTCGGGTGCAGGACGAGGTCGGAGAGAAGGTCAAGCGCCAGGGGAACGTTGCTGTCTAACACCTTGATGCTGAAGCAGATGTTCTCCTTGGAGGTGTACGCGTCCAGATTGCCGCCGATGGCGTCGACCTCGCGGGCGAACCCCTGGGCCGAGCGGGTGGTGGTGCCCTTGAAGACCATGTGTTCGAGAAAGTGCGAGATGCCGTTGGTTTCGGGGGTCTCATCGCGGGAGCCGGAGCGAAGCCAAACGCCCATGCTGACGGAGCGGAGGTGGGGCATGCGCTCAGTGAGGACGAGGAGGCCGTTGGACAACGTCGTGGTGCGGATGTCGCGGGTGTGCGGGGTGGTGAGGGCGGAGGGCTCCGCGAGGACGACGGACATTTCCCTATTGTTTCATGAGGCTTTGCCGATAAGGGAGGTGAGGCGGCTGGAAGTGACGGTCACCCGTGAAGCTTCGGAGATGGGACGGTATCCTATAGATATGCAGCCGGGTGCGCTTTTTGGAATGAGCTTGGGTGAGCTGACGGAGTTGATGGCGAGCTTCGGGCAGAAGCCTTACCGTGCGCGGCAGGTGTTTGAGGCTTTGTATAAGGGGCGGGTGCGGTCGGTGGAGGACATCACGACCCTGTCTCAGGAGCTGCGGGACCGGTTGATGGCCGAGGGCTGGTCAGTGGGGTTGCCGGAGATGGTGCAGACGGCAACGTCGGTGGATGGCACCGAGCGGTACCTGATGCGGATGGCCGACGGCGAGACCGTGGAGACGGTGTGGATGCCGGACGGGGACGGTGGGGAGCGCGGCGATGGGAGTGAGGCGGCGGAGGAAGAGGCCGGGGAAGTGGTTGGGGCCGAAGAGGCGGTCGAGGGGTCTGCGGTAGCTGCGCTCAACGTCCGCGGCGGTCCGGGAGAACAGCAGGTTCGCCCTTCCGGGGATGACAACCAGATAAGCCAAGGCAATACCACGGGCACCATCAACGGCGAGGGCGGGTACTGGGGGCGGCGCGGGAGTGGGCGGCCTCGGAGTGAGTTTGGGGCGCTGGCAGGGGCGTGGTAGCGGCGGGCGACCATCTGTGTCTCACGCCAGGTAGGGTGTGCTGTGAATTGCCAGTTTTGCCTGACGGCGAAGCTTGGGATCAAGCGCAACCTGACGGCCGGGGAGATCGCCGGGCAGGTGGCGGCGGTTCTGAACCGGCACCGGATTCAGATTGGCAAGGACCGCATCAATCTTGTGTTTATGGGGATGGGGGAGCCGTTCCTCAACTACGACGCGTTTATGGCCGCGGTGCGGCTGCTGGTGGCGGGTGTGGGCATTCCGGAGTCGCGGATGACGGTGTCGACTTCGGGAATTCTGCCCGGCATGGAGCGTTTTGCGGCAGAGACCGTGCGGCCCAAGCTGGCGCTCTCGCTCAACGCCAGCAATGACCGCGTTCGCGAGGGGATGATGCCGATCACGCGCAAGTGGAAGATCGCGGAGCTGTTGGACGTGTGCCGGAAGATCCCGCTGCGGACGCGCGAATGGGTGACGTTTGAATACGTTCTGCTGGGTGGGGTGAACGACGGGCCTGAGCATGCGCGCGAGGTGTTGGCGCTGCTGGCGGGGATGACCGCCAAAGTCAACCTTATTGTCTGGAATCCCGGGCCAGGCATCGCCTACACACAGCCGAAGCCGGAGGATGTCACCCGGTTCCAGCGCACCCTGATTGATGGCGGGATTGCGACGTATATCCGGCGGCCGCGCGGACGGGACATCTATGCGGCCTGTGGGCAACTGAAGCGGACGGTTGCCGAGGAGCGAGGCGAGTTTTGGTGACGATCGGGGCGGCGGGGTAGTTCCCGGGAGTCTCCGGCACCATGCATCTCTGGGGATCTGTTGCTGGATCGTAGGATTGTTGGATTCTGCATTTGAGCTTGGCCCTGACCAGCCGAACACGTTCCGTTGGGACGATGAGTCGCGTCCTGGCGAAACCGGGGGCGCTACTGGGGGGAGGTCCCGGGTTTGGGCGCGGAAGGGGACGTTGGCGGAGGCGGTTGGGGCTGGTCGGAGGGGGCAGGTGCCGCGGCGGCGAGCGCGGGTGGAGCTGAGG
>CAXUNH010000231.1:0-4979 GCA_964252405.1 uncultured Acidobacteriaceae bacterium
CCCTGGGATTGCCGTTGGGTCTCGATTTCGCTGACGAGCATGGCGGGAGCTACGGCGCTTACGGGGACCGTGCCGCTTTCGGCGCCACATTCGCCGTTGAAGACGTCGGGGTGGTCGTCGGTGGCGACGATGCGGCTTAGGGCGGCTTGCGGGGTGCCTACGATGCTGACGCCGCGGACTAACTCATCGGGGCGGCCGTCTACGTAGACCCGGTAGACCACCAGCGGGATGACCTGGAAGGCCTGGGGGGAGCTGCGAGTGGTCACGGCGAAGCCGGAGCTGATGTCTTCGAAATAGAGGCCGTAGGGTTTGCCTTGCTTCTTGGCTTCGGCCTTGAGCATCTCGCGGAGTTCGGCGTCGCTGACGGCTTTCGTGGACGTGACGATGAGGTTGCCCTGGCGACCGGTGGGCATCTTGCCGGTTTCGGCGCGGCCGTGGCCGTTGGAGGTGGCGAAGCTGGCGACCGGGAGGCGGGACATCAGGAAGGTTTTCAGGACGCCGTTATCGACGAGCTGGACTTTTTGGGCGGGTTCGCCTTCGTCGTCGAAGAGGTAGTGGCCGCTGAGGGGCTGGCCTTTCCAGTCCTTCAGGGTGGGGTCGTCGACGACGGACATGAAGCTGGGAAGGATGGGTTTGCCGAGCAGCTTGGTGAAGGTTTGGCCTTCTTCGTCGCCGCGCTGACGCTGACCTTCTAAACGGTGGCCTAACACTTCGTGGAAGAAGACGGCGGCGGCGCGACCGGAGAGGATGGCGGGGCCGTCGTAGGGCTCGGTGATGGGGGCAACGCGGAGGTCGTCGAGGTTCTTGGCCATGGCCTCGGTCTTTTCGAGGACGGCTTTCTGGCCGGGGAGATGGCCGGTGGCGTCAGCTTCGAAGGTTTCGGCGCGGAAGAGGTCCATGCCGTCGGCGGCGCGGGTGCGGGCGACGATGATCAGGCGGGCTACCTGGTTGGGCGCGGCCACGCGGGCGCCTTCGCTCGAGACGAAGTAATCGGTCTGGGTTGAGGCCTGGAGGATGGCCATGTCGTAGGTGATGTGTTCGTGGGCGCGGAAGGTGGCGGTGATCTCGCGCAGGCGTTGTTCCCAGAGGGCTTTGTCGAGGGTGAGTGGGGGTTCGCCGCCCAGGAGGGCGGTTTGCGGTTTTTCGGCGCTGAAGTCGGCGGAGGTGTCTTCTTCCTTGGCGCGGACCTGCTGCTCGGTCTTGACCTTTTCCAGCGCGTCGAGCGCTTTGCCGTAGCCGCGGTTGGTGGCGTACCAGAGGGAGCGCTCGATGGCGGCGCGGTCGTCGGTCAGGGGCAGGGGAAGCGTGGTGAGCGCGCTGGTGCGGTGGGTGCCGTGGGTGTTATCGAGCGTGGGAGAGCCGAGGCGAACTTGCACGTCCGCGACGCGGCTGTGGTTGGTGGTGGATTGGGTGACGGCGCCGAACTGCGCGGTGATGTTGACGGATTGGGCGTCCGCGACGGCGTAGCTGAGGAAGTAGGGCCTGGGCTGGCCGACGGGTGCGGACGGCTTAGTGTCAGTGGACACCGGCGTCGCAACTGGCGTGATGGCGGTGCCCAGCGCACCCATGGCCCGGTGGAGCTCGCTTTCCATGGCTCCGATGAGCACCGGGTCCTGATTGCCGGTCGCGGCACCCGGAGCAGCCGCGTCCGGGTTGGCGTTGCGCGCGGCTTTGGATGTCAGCGGATGCGCGTTTTTGCCCTGCGCCCGTGCTGGCGAGGGAAGGGACGCTACCGCCGCGATCGCGCTCACGGCGACCACGTTGCGTGCGGAGATCAGGCGCGAAGTCCAACTGTTTCGAATCATGGAGAGCCCACAGTCCGTGCCGGGGGAGGCACACGGCCAGTGTAGCGGATGGTGCAAGATGGCTTTGCGCCGGGTGGGCTCAGACGGCGCGAAGCCGACTAGCCCAGGAGCTCGCGCTCTGCCTGCGTCCAGTAGTGGTCGTGATGGCCGTGCTTCTTGCCGTCCTGTTCCCAAAGAAGGTACGCGCGCACGGAGATGTCATGGTGGGAGGGGTGCGGCCTGGCGGTCTTGGCTGCGGTCTTTGCTGTGCTCCTGGCTTCGGTACCGGGCTGGCTGGCCTGATCGGAAGCCGATGCTTGCACGTCCACCGTTTTCTTTGCGGCGGTCTTCTTGGCCGGAGCCTTTTTGGCTGCAGTCTTTTCCGCAGCGGGTTCGGTGCCGGTTGTCTTTTTACTCGCAGACTTCTTTGTCGCCATGCTTCCTCCTGCCCGCTCAGAATACCCTGTATTGGCGTGCCGTTGGCTGGGACCTAACCTCTCTTGATACGTCTTTCTGCGGCGATGCAACCCCCACGGAAAGCCCGGAGCGGAGGCGGTCTCGCGGCAGCGTGTGGGAGCCACGGGGCGTCTTACACGGAGCGGTGTACGCAGGACGCAAAACTCGAGGTTGACGATTTGGCTGTTGCGGTTTCGGTGAAGTTGAGGTGGGCGGGCGTGGTTCTCGCAGGTGTGGTGGCGCTGGGGGGAACCTCCATGCCCGCCGTGCATGCGGCTAAGCAGCGAAGTGGGACGCCGAACGGAGCCGCGCATGCGGCTACGGGCGCCTCGGGGGCGACCGGCACAACGGGCTCTGCCGGCGCCACGCAGGGTGCCGGCGGGGCGGTAATCCCGGCGAGTGCCGCCGACCTTGCAAGCACGGCCACGGATGGAGCGAAGCCGGGCGGTTCGACCGTGGATAACGCCGCGGCGTCCCTGAAGAGCGCGGACGCGAGTGCGGCGTTGGGGGCGCAGATCGCGCTGCTGCCGGCGATGACGGAGACCGACATCGATGTGGCGGCGCGCAGCAAGGACGTCCTGACGCACCTGAACGCGGTGCTGCGGTTCTACCGGGGCGCCATTGTGCCGGTGCAGAAGCTGGGTGAGCCCAGCGATGTGTTGTATGCCGAGGAGAGCCAGAGCGAGGCGACCCAGATTGCGGTGCTGGCGTTTCAGTCGGCGAGGAACGAGGCGGGGATCCTGAGCAAGCTGCCAGGCGCGGGGAAGTTCAATGCATCCCCCATGGGGGAGACCAGTACGGGCAGCCAGGCGCAGCAGAGTGAGACGCAGCGCCTGAATCAGGTGCGGGCGGATGCGCAGAACCGCCTGGCGGCGTTGCAGGGGCAGGATGCGGACTTGCAGGCAAAGATCGCCGGCGCGCGGGGTGACGCGCGTGCCGCGCTGCTGCAGCAGGACGGGCAGGTGCAGGGCGGGATTGAGCTGCAAAAGGCCATGGTGCAGGCAGTGAACCGGATCAACAGCTCTGCGCAGGGAACGCAGACCGGGCTGGCCGGCGACATCGACCGCCTGGAGCACTCGGCACCGGAGTTGCTGAGCAAGCCTTTGAAGACGCCGGCCCCGCCGGTGCTGCGGAGCCTGTCGTCGGCGCGCGAGTCCGGCGTGTCGACGCAGGCGGGCGCGCTATTTCAGCTGCTGGGCACGCGGCATGCGATCGATCAGGGAATCAAGGCCGTGGATGCCCTGAGCAAGCAGGTGGACGATCTGCGGACGCCGTTTGTGAAGGTGTTGCGGGCCACCATCGCGCAGGGAAATGCGCTGACGCAGGGGACGGTAAACGCAACGGGCTCACCGGGGACCGATGCGCAGAGCCTGGCTGCGACGCGCAAACAGTTTGACCAGCTTACGACGACGTTTGAGGTGCTGGCGAACGCTACGTTGCCCCTGAGCCAGGAAGGTGTGCTGCTGGACAACGCGCGCGGGACACTGACGACGTGGCGGGCGACCGTGGATGAGGAGTACAAGGACATCCTGCGGCACCTGCTGTTGCGGGTCGCCTTCATCGCGATTGCCCTGAGTTTTCTCGCGTTTGTGAATCGCTTGCTGAGCCAGGCGGCGGTGCGGTATGTGAACGATCTGCGGCGGCGGCGGCAGTTGTTGCTGATTCGGCGAATTCTGATTGGGTTCTTGACCGGGCTGGTGCTGATCTTTGGCTTTGTGACGCAGTTCAGCTCGTTGGCCACGTTTGCGGGCTTCATCTCAGCAGGCATCGCGGTGGGGCTGCAGACGATTCTGCTCTCGGTGGCGGCGTACTTCTTCATCGTGGGGCGGTATGGCGTGAAGGTGGGCGACCGCATCACGGTGGCGGGGGTGACCGGTGACGTGATCGAGGTGGGGCTGGTGCGGTTTTACATGATGGAGCTTGTGGGGTCCGGGACGGAGTTGCACTCGACGGGCCGTGTGGCGGTGTTTGCGAACTCGGTGCTGTTTCAGACGGGCACGCCGATCTATAAGCAGATGCCGGGGACGGAGTATGCCTGGCATGAGCTGACAGCCAAGTTGAACAGCGGGGCCGATGTGCAGGCGGCGTCCGCGGCAGTGTTGGCGGCTGTGACGGAGGTGTACCGGAGCTACAGCGAGCGGATCCAGGCGCAGCACCAGCAGGTGGAGACGTGGATGGGGACGGCGCTGCCTGCGCCGAAGGTGGAGTCCCGGCTGCAACTGGTGGATGGCGGGTTGCAGTTCGCGGTGCTGTTTCCGGTGGAGATCGACCATGCGGCGGAGACCGATCAGCGGATTGCGGAGGCCTTGGTGAAAGGGATGAATGCGGAGGGGCCGTTGAAGGCGGGGGTGACCGAGTTGCCGGTGATTAAGGCGGCGGTGAAGAGCTAGTGGCTGGTGGCAATTGGGCGGTAGTTGCCCCCCTGGTGGGTTGTGACGCTCGTTGCTCTCGCCGTTGCCGTTGCAGTTGGCTTTCCGTCTTTCTCTTCCCCAACGGGGAATCTGCGGTTTGCTGTTTCATCCCGGCACAACGATCCTCCTACCTCTAGCCGCACAACCGGAAGGGGCGCGGCTTCAGCCGTGCCCTCCACCAAACCCCTCCGCGGCGTTAGCCGCTAGGGTTCCCCTGGCCCAGCCAGGGATCCCGCCTGCCACATTTCGCACATCCACCGTGCGTACAATGAACCCCCGTCCCGATATACTCACTTCAGAGATCAAGAAAGAGGGCCACAGATTCCGG
>CAXUNH010000232.1:0-4722 GCA_964252405.1 uncultured Acidobacteriaceae bacterium
CCGACGCAGCCATAGGGCACAGCAAAGGTAAGCCAGCTGCCCAGATGCCCCCACGGGCGTGAGCGCCGGGTGCTCTGCATCCAGCGCAGCTGGTTGCGATAGCTCAACGGGAACGGCGAGTCCTGCACCATCAGCCGGATCACATGCGTCGCCATGCGGACCACCGTGCCTTGCGCGGCCAGCCGGTTGCCCAGCACAAAGTCATCGGCATAAAACTGCCCCAGTTCCCCAAAGCCACCCACCTGCTGGAAGCTCTTCCGGCGCACCGCCATGGTCGCCCCCAGGGCGAAGTCCGTGCCTGCAAGCAGGTCCGCCACCAGCGCACCACTGGACATCTCCACACTTTTGCCCACGGCATCCAGTCGCGATGGCAGCCCCGTTCCGGGGTGCGCCGTTCCCAGATAAAGCGGCCACGCTAGGCCCACCTGCGGATCGCGCAGGTTCTGCACCATGCGCTGGAGGTACACCGGTGTCACTCGCACATCCGCGTCACTGGTCACGAAGTCGTCATACCGCGCCACAGAGTCCAGCTTCGCCAGCGAGTACACCTTCGCGTTATGAAACCGCGGCATCGGCTCTCCGCAGGTCACATACCGCGCCTTCACACCCGGATAGCGTGCCCCCACCCGCCGGGCCAGTTGCAGCCCTTCATCGGTCTCCTGCCGGGCGCAGAACAACAGCTCAAACTCCGGATAGTCCTGCTCAAAGAACGTCTCGAGGTTTTGTTCCATGCCCGGTTCGGTGCCATGCAGCGGCTTCAACATGCTCACGGGGGGCAGAAACGTCGCAGGCTCACGATCCTCACGCCGTTTGCGCAAACCAAACCGCACCGCGGCCACCACCACCATGCCGCAGTAGATGGTGGAGGTCACCGTGCCCACGGCCGCCACCCAGAACACCACACCGGAAACCTTGCTCATAGAAAACTTCAACGATCCTGTTCAACCCCGCTTACACTCTGGACTGACTGCCTCAGTCTAGACGAGGGTGGCCGTTGACCTGTTTCGGGACTCTATGCGCTACTTTGTCTTTGCTCTGCTCCTGCTCGCCGCGCCCTTGGCGTACGCCGCCAGCTTCGACTGCACCAGGGCCCATACGGTTCGCGAGACCACCGTCTGCTCCTCGCCTGCTCTTTCTGCACTGGACGGTGATCTTGCCAAGGACTACGCCGCGGTGCGCAGACAGTTGACGCCCGCCAGCGGCGATCTCGTCCAGGCCGACCAGCGCGAGTGGCTTGCCTGGCTGGACAAAGTCTGCCCGCCGAACAATCCCGCTGTCGGCAGAGTCGCTGAGTGCCTCACCCAGAACTACAAAACCCGCATCGATGAGCTGACCAAGGGAGTGCAGCGCCGAAACGGACAGCTCTTCTATACCCGCGCCCATTTCGTCTTTGTAGCCGGCAAGCCTGGCGCGCCGGGTAATCAGCAATCGCAGAACGACCCGGGTTTCGGCTACGGCGACTTTGCCTGGCCGCAGGCGGACGCTCCCAACGCTGATCTAAGTCAGTGGAACCGAGCAATCTATAACGAAACGGTCAAGGTGGAAACCGTGTCGCCCGACGGTGTCTTCACGACGCTCGATAGCTCCATCCAGCCCTCTGGCTACATCGATGGCGGATTTGAGCGACTCACCGCCAACGCCCATTTCATCGAGGTGCGCTTCGTCCAAAGCACTTACGGCTGGGGCGCCGCTCACCCAAACACCGGGGAGACCACCTTCCTGTGGAGCCTGGGCCAACACAAGGCCGTCACCGCCGACGATGTCTTTCGTTCCGAGACGAACTGGCAAACCGCGCTCATCGAGCCCGCAATCGCCAAGCTGGTGAAGGCAAATGGTACAGAGGGTCTGTGGACCGGCAAGGAGCTTCACGACGGCGTTGCGGACGCTGTCAAGGATCAGACGTCATGGATCCTGGCGAAGGACGGTCTGACGATCGCCTTCCCACCCTACGCGGTGTCCGCATATGCGCGGGGTTGGCCAGAGATCACCTTCAGTTGGCAGGAGCTCGCGCCCTTCCTGAATCCGACTTTCCATCCTGACGATCTTCCCGTGGTACCGCATCTGGCCAAGTAGGCCTTTGGGGACGTCCGGGTGCGGTGCCGTGGCGTCTACCGGGTCTTGGTGCGCCCCTTGGTCGCCGTACCCTCGCGCACGGGCATCACCACCGGCCGGCGCAGCGGAACCAACCCGGGCTCGCCGCCGCTCTGCGCCTGCTGCATGCGCGTCAGCATCTCCGTCCGCACGTACTCCACAAAGCCCTGCATCTGCCGGTTCATCTCTTCCATGCGCTCACGCATCTGCAGCACAATCGCGATGCCCGCGATGTTGACGCCCAGGTCCCGCGCCAGGTTGAGGATGAACTCCAGCCGCTCCAGGTCCTCGTCCGTATACAGCCGTGTGTTGCCCTCGGACCGCGAAGGCCGCAGCAATCCTTCGCGCTCGTACAGCCTCAGCGTCTGCGGATGAATGTCATACATCTCGGCCACCGCCGAGATCATGTAGGCCCCTTTTGACTTCCGCTTCGTAGCCATGATCTTTTGTGCGCCGCCCGAAACGAGCATACCGCGAGCCCGTTCCCTTCGCCACATCTCCCTGCATCCAAGCCGCTATGGGTCGTCGCTCCAACAACTCCCGTCTCGCCATTGCCGCCGGTGCCGTCGGTCTTACGGCAGCCGCCGTCGCTCTCACCCGCGCGCTTACCGCGACGCCGCCGCCGGAAGGCGCCGTCATCCTCATCACGGGCGGCTCCCGTGGCCTGGGCTTCGCTATCGCGAATCGATTCGCACAACGGCCCGTCAACCTTGTTCTGGTGGCCCGCAGCTTTCCAGAGCTCGAAAAGGCGCAGGGATCCCTCCTGGCGCAGCATGCCCATCTGCGACCTGAAAACTTCTACCTGGTCACTGCGGACATCTCCAAGCCCGAAGACTGCCAGCGCATGGTGAACGAAGTCTTTGCGCGCTTCGGCCGCATCGACATCCTGGTCAACAACGCCGGCATCATCGGCGTCGGTCCCATCGAGGCTCTCACTGCCGACTACTTCGAATACACGATGCGGGTGAATTTTCTCGCCGCCATGCAGGCCACCTGGGCCGCCCTGCCACGGCTCATGTCGCAAACGCCCGCGCCGGGCTGGAAGCATAAGGCCGCCATCATCAATATTTCATCGATTGGCGGCAAGATTGCCGTCCCACATATGCTGCCCTACTCCGCCGCAAAGTTCGCGCTGACCGGCTTCTCCGAAGGCCTCTACGCCGAACTGAAAGGCAAGAAGGTTCACGTACTCACCGTCTGTCCGGGCCTCATGCGCACGGGGGGCGAAGACCATGCTGAGTTCTACGGCAATAAGGAAGCCGAAGAAGCCTGGTTCAAGTTCTGTGCCAAGACGCCCGGCATCTCCACCACCGTGGAACACGCCTCCAACAAGATCTTCCACGCCTTGGCGCAGGCCCGCACCGAGATCACCATCACCCCACAGGCCTATCTGGGCACACGCTACGCCGGCCTGTTCCCGGGCGGCACCCAAGTTCTCAGCCGGCTCACCAACGACTACGTGCTTCCCAAGCCGTAGTCGTAGACAACGGGAGCCGAAGTGAGGGGCTATGCAGCTTCCGAACTTTGGTGTCCGGCGGCTTGTGTTCCCTCAAGCTTCCTGGCCTCGATTAGCCCGCGCAAGGCCGTGTTGACCGCCTCGGAATCCGGAAAGACAGCCTTCACATCCGCGTCCAGCGAAACAAGGTTCAACTGCCTGAAATGCTGGAACCAAACGTTCTTGATCCCTTTCGAAAAGTCATACTCATCCCGCATCTCGTAGCTATCTTCCCAATCTGCTTTCATACAGCCTCCTTTCCGTCTTCGTCGGCTTTCTTGCGCTGATGATTCGAGTCCGCTCGGTCCCGTACACGTGGACGACGGCAAGGAGATTGGGGACGATCGACCGGCCAATCACGATGAAGCAATTCATCCTCCGAGTGGTCAGGATCAGGCTCATACAAAGCATCCTGATCGAAGATGACTGTGGCTGCCTCAGTGAAGCGGATCTCATGGCGCAGGACGTTGAGTGCCGCTTTCCTCCGGTCCCACTCGAACTCCTGCCTCAGATACTCATAGATCTCATCATCCGTCATACCCCGCTCAACATCTCCGCCCGCGGATCTTCCGGATTCAACCGCTGCAATTCGCGGAGGATCTCCTTCGACCGCTCATCCTGCACCCGCGGCACCACAATCTTGACTTCCACGATCTGGTCACCCCGCTGGCCCTCTCGTGCCGCCATGGGCGCGCCCTTCTCGCGCATCCTGAGCTTCTGCCCGGTCTGCGTCCCGGGCGGGATCTTCAACTGCGCCCGCCCCGGATGCGACCCCTCGCCGTCGATCGTCGGCACGTCGATCCGCGCCCCCAGCGCCGCCTCCATCGCGGTCACCGGAACGGTGATGTGAATGTCGTCGCCCTGCCGCTTGAACAACCTGTGCGAGCCCACCTTGATGATCAGGAAGAGGTCGCCCCCAGCCGCACCCTCGGTGCCCGCATTGCCCTTGCCTGCCAGACGCATGCGCTGCCCATCCCGCGTGCCGGGCTTGATCCGGAACTCCAGCGGTTCCCGCCGCGTGATCACGCCCGCTCCATCGCACGTCGGGCACGCATTCTGCACCTTGCCGGAGCCTCCACAGCGCGGGCACTGGATGTTGAACTTCATCCGACCGCCTACCTGCGTCACCTGCCCCG
>CAXUNH010000232.1:4732-4975 GCA_964252405.1 uncultured Acidobacteriaceae bacterium
GTGCCGTGGCACTCCGCGCACTCCATCGTCTTGCCGACAGTCCCCGTGCCCTTGCACGTCCCACACTGCTCCTGCCGCTGGATCTCCAGCCGGGTGACGCCTCCGCGGATCGCCGTCCAGAAGTCGATTTCGACCTGATACTCCAGGTCGGTACCCGGCTGTGGCCCACGGGGCTGCCGTCCGCCGTTGAACATGCCGCTAAACAGGTCCCGGAAGCTCGATCCGAAGCCGCCCGCTCCCGAG
>CAXUNH010000233.1:0-4939 GCA_964252405.1 uncultured Acidobacteriaceae bacterium
GTGAATGAGTGCATGGGGTGAACCTCTCGGGCTGGTCTGGGTTTGAGCGCAAGGGAGAAGCCCGGCTTTGGCCGGGCTTTGGACATTGCGGTCTCTGGGGGGTTGTGCTTGTTCCAGTGTAGAGATTTGGGAGAACTAGTACGCAGCTGAGGGTCGTGGTTCTCGTCAAGCCGAAATGGTGGGAGTACGGACGGCTTACATCCCCACCCGTCCGATGCGCGTACGGATGGGGCACATGCCCACGAGCGTTTCTGTGAAGACAGTGTAGGTGGACCGCCCGCCTACCCGTTCACCCGGCCCCTGTTTTCGGCGCTCTTTTCCCGTAAGTTACAGCGTGGAACTTCCCCAAACGGTGCAGAAGGGGGGAGAGTCGGGACGGCTTTTGTGGCCACCAAAGGAGACTCTCGTGAAAAACTCAGGATCCCTTGTCTGGATCAATTTGATTGTTGCTGCTATCGTGGTGGCGGCGCCTTCGGCTCATGCGCAGTTCCCGATTCCGGCGAGCAGCGCAACGGTGATCGCCTCCGGGCTGAACGGCCCTCGCGGCCTTACCTTTGGGCCGGATGGCACGTTGTACATCGCCGAAGCCGGAACGGGAGGCACAAACTCCACGGTCGGCAGCTGTGCACAGACTCCTCCGCCTGTCGGACCATACAAAGGCGGAACCAGCGCGACCATCGCCGAGCTTCCGAGCGGTGGGAAGCTGCGGGTTCTGGCCAGCGGTTTGCCATCGTCTGTGGCTGCTCAAGGCGATCTTCAAGGCATCGCAGATGTCGCTTTTCTCGACGGCAAGTTGTATGGGCTGGTCTCAGGCGGCGGTTGCTCCCACGGGAATCCGACGCTCCCCAATGGCATCGTTGAGGTGAACCTCAAGAATGGGAGGTGGAGCTACATCACCGACCTGAGCCTCTTTTACCTGGAGCACCCGGTAGCATTTCCCAACGCACCTGATTATGAGCCGGACGGCGTGCCGTACAGCTTCGCCCCGTATAACGGCAAGCTTTATGCGGTAGAGCCAAACCACGGCCAGATTACGGCGACGGGTCCCGCTGGCGTGACTTCACAGGTTGCAGACTTCTCGTACCTGTTCGGTCATATGGTTCCTACGGCCATTGCTTCTGACAATGACAACCTGTACGTCGGGAACCTGGGGCTGTTTCCCATCAGCTCAAATTCCGAACGCATTACGACTCTGTCAAAGAATGTCGGTTTCATCGACACGACACCCGGTTTTCAAACCACGGCTGCTGAACTGAACAAGTTTCGTCTGGCTGCCTCGCGGGCTGGATTTACGACGGTGGTCAGCGTGAAAGTGGGACCGGATGGGCTGCTGTATGTGCTTGAGCTTTCAGACACGAACGGTGGATACCCGAACCCGGGAGACGGCAAGGTTCTTCGAGTCAATCACGACAAGAGCATTGAAACCATCGTCAGCGGCCTTGCTGTGCCAACAGGGATGACCTTTGGACCGGACAAAGCGCTTTACATTTCAAACCTCGGCGCAGCGGGTGCGGGCGCAGGGCAGATCCTGAGGATCGCGATACCGATGTAAGCGGGAAGTCGCGCCTGCGGTTCGGCGAAAGGTCGGACCGGATCGCGGGCGCGCCGGCCGCTACAGCATATGGGCACGGCGTAGCAGACCGGCGTACCGTGGGTCGGCTCGTGCCTTGTCCATGACCGGGTTCACCGCGAGCGAGTCCTGCCAGAAACAGGTGGTGTTCATGCCTTGTTCGAAGGCCTCGAAAGCCCGGTCCAAATCGTCACTGCGAAGGTAGCTTTCTCCGGCCTCGAACTGAGCACAAACTATCTCCGGGTGGGCGGCGAACAAATGAGCCCTGGCTCCCTGGTATCCCTTCCATCCCCCGTGCTGATAAGCGCTTCGGAGGGGCAGCAGATCTTTTGAAGAGAAGGCATCGTTTAATCCTTCGATGTCCGCCCTTTGCGCTCCGGGAAGATCGCCGAGCATTTCGAGGCTGCGACTCACCCAGTTGTCGACGAGGCTGATCCGGGGCGGATCCATCTCTGCGGCCCGGTGAAGTGCGGCCACCGCTTCGTCATAGTGGCGGGCGAAGTACAGCGCGGAGCCCAGGTGACGGTTCATGAAGAATGAGAGGGGATCGAGTTTCACCGCGCGGCGCATATGAGCGACGGCCTCTTCGGGCCGGGACTTGGCGTCGAGGTAAACCGCCATCTGCATCTCGGCCAGGGAGTTGTTGGGATTGAGGGCAAGGCTTTTCTGGAGATCCTGCCCTGCCGCCTCCCAATTCTTGGCATAGTTGAGTTCCACAAGACTCAATGCGGCATACCCTTCACCGCTGTTCGGGTCCAGATCGATGGCACGGCCTGCTTCGGACCTGGCTCTTGTCTCGGCACCTGGGTCCGGGTTGTTGAGCAGCAGCACTTCGCTTGCCAGCGCTTCAGCAAGGCCGGCGTGCGCTGGCGCGTAGGACGGATCCAGGGACGTCGCCTGTGTCAGGTAAGAGATGCTGCGGAGAACTTCCCGCCGGTGCAGGAAGTAAAGGCCCCGGAGATACGCGTCATAGGCGGCTGGGTTTACGGGTGCCCGGGTGGAGAAGCCCAGCGAAGATGCCAATGCCGCCTGGGTGTGGAGCGCGATCTCGCGCGCTACCGTGTCCTGCAAGGAGAGGACGTCGTCATTTTTCTGCTCAAAGCTTTGTGCCCACAGGTGACGGTCGTCTCGTGCGTCGATGAGCTGTGCCGTGATCCTGATTCGGTCGCCTGAGCGAACGACTGTGCCCTCCACCACTGCGTCCACATCCAGTGCGGCTGCGATCTCCCGAAGCGATTTTGCCGTCCTGTCTGCCTGTATCGCCGAGATTCGCGAGACGACGCGCAGATTGGGTGTCTGGGCCAGGTCTGTGATCAGGGCGTCGGTCATACCTTCGGCGAAGTACGCCTGGTCGGCGCCACCAGAGAGATCTTTCAACGGCAGGACGGCAAGAGAACGAATGGGTCCGCCCGCTTGCAGACGTTGATTCCGAGGGAGACCAACGAGGGTGAGGGTGAGGATCAATGCCGCGGCTGCAGCGCAGAGAACAAGCGAGTAGGAGATCGCGCGCCCTTGGGGAGCAGGTTGGGTGCTGGGGTGATCTGAAGCTCCGCTGGCGTTCCCGGTTTGGCTGGGTTTGCTCCCGGCGCCTGATACCGGAGCAAGCGCGGGCTGGGTGAATACGGCGGCGTAGCGACCTTTGGGGACTTCAATCCGCATCGTGCCCGGCGCGGCTGTTTCGTAGTATTCGCGGAGCCGCTGGCGCAGCCGTCCTACTTCGACCCTTACGGTTGCGTTGATCTCTGGATCGTAGTCTGTCTTTCGCCCGAGGACATCGACAGCGATCTCGTATTCCTTGGGAGCTGCGCCTTCCAAGGAGCGCTCGACGATATAACGAAGGAGATGTCGGCTTCGGGCGGCGGCGGCGAAGGTCCCTGACGAGACGACACGCTCCAATTCGTCGCGCACTGCAACCATATCTACGCCGGAATCTGCGCTGCTTGCCATTGCCACACCTGTGGACGGGCCCATTCTAATTCGCTTCCGGACGAGGTCCTGCTGTCAGCGGACGAAGTCCTTCAGGGTCTTAGGAGGCGAGAGTTCGTTTCGGTATGGTAGCGCGGCGGTTAGATCGCTTGTGATTTGTCCTGAGCTTGCTGTTTGGCGGCTTGCATGGCTTGGTCGATGAGTTTGCGGGCTTTGTTGGGGCCTTTCCAGGAGAGGGTTTTGGAGTGTTTGCCCTGGAGTTTGTGGTAGTTGGCGAAGAAGTCGGAGATTTCGGTGCGCGCTTGTTTGGGGAGGTCGTCTACGGTCTGGAAGGGGCTGTAGATGTGGGCGGCGTCGGCGACGGCGATGAGGCGGGCGTTGCGGTTGGTGCGGCCGTGTTGGGTTTGTTCGGATTCCATGACGCCGAGGAGGCGGACGAGGACGGCGCAGCCGGGGAAGACGGGTTCGTCCATGAGGACGAGGACGTCGAGGGGGTCGCCGTCGCCGCCGACCGTTTGGGGGATGAAGCCGAAGTCGTAGGGGAAGACCATGCCGGCGGGGAGGGCGGCTTTGAGGAGAAAGATGTGTTGTTTTTCGTCGAAGGCGTACTTGTTGCGGCTGCCGCGGGGAGTTTCGATGACGACCTGGACGAGGGTGGCGTCCGACTTTTCGGTGCCGGTGGTGGATTCGGCGGGCTTGGTCTGGAAGGGCTGGAGCTTCGTGGGATTGGCCAAGCCTTTGGGCGGCTTGGGCGATTTCTGTTTGGGCACGGGATTCCCTCTTGCCTTTGAGGATGTTGCGGGAGTTTGTTTACGTTGTATTCACATTTGCAGTTCGCTTGGGGGGAGCGGCTGTGTGCCGGCCCCGGAGATGCCGTGGCCGTGGTGGGGTTCGCAGCGGTGCGTGTGTGAGTTGCGGGTCCGCGTAGGCTAGGCACTGTGCGGTGCTGTGGTGTCTTGCTGGTGCTGGTGAGCGGGGTGAGGGCGGCGTTTCCGCAGTCAGGCGGAAGCTGCGCGCAGGGGGTGCAGGGAACGCCCCCGGCACCGCTGCCGACCGTGACGCAGAGCGTGACGGTGACGGCCGATCGCGGGCTGGTGGGGGTGACGGACCGGGCGACCAGCGTGTCCGTGCTGGACGGTGCGCAGATGCAGGCGGAGCCCGGGTTGGGCCTTGATGACCGTCTGCACCCGTTTGGGGGGTACCAGTTGTCCCGGAGGACGAGTTGGTGGACCGGAAACCCGACGACGGAGGGGGTGAGTCTGCGGGGGTTGGGCTCCACGGCGGCGAGCCGGACGCTGGTGGAGAGCGATGAGGTCCCGCTGAACGATCCGTTCGGCGGCTGGATCCATTGGGACGAGATGCCGCAGTTGGCCATCGCGGATGTGGTGGTGGAGCGGGGTGGAGCGGCGGATCTGTACGGGTCCAGCGCGATCGGTGGCGTGA
>CAXUNH010000234.1:0-4931 GCA_964252405.1 uncultured Acidobacteriaceae bacterium
TGTGTCGTGGTCGGCTCCTTTGTGCTTTCGCCTTGGGAGGCGTATCGATTGGGGCCGGGCATCGTTTCAGCGGGCTCTGTCGCCTATAATTCCGGTATCCCTACCATTTGCGCGGGAGAGTCGTCAGAGAAGCAGTGAGGTTGTGGTCATTTTTACCGGAATGCGAGTGAGCGCGAGCTCCACAGATAGTTTTGGCGAGCCCGAGCGCACGCGATCCAAGTTCTCCCGGATGCCGTTCTTGACGGCAATGGCCGCTGCGCTGATTTCGGTGGCGTGCGGCGATGGGAGTCTGTCGGCGCAGGTGGCGGCACGGCCGCAGTTCCAGGCGGCTCCGGCGACACCCCAGACGCTGTGTCCGGTGCAGGTGATCGGCAATCGCCGTATCCCGAAGGAGTCGGTGGTCGCGCGGTTGTATTCGCGACCCGGGGATGCGTATGACCCTGCGGTGGTGGAGCGGGACTTCAACTCGCTGTGGAATACGGGCTACTTCGACAGCGTGCAGATTGAGCGGGTGGACGAGGCGAACTGCGTTCAGCTGATTGTGTATGTGCGTGAGAAGCCGACCATTGGAGAGATCAATTACCGCGGGCTGAACTCGTTTTCGGTCTCGGATGCGCTGGACCGTTTCAAGAAGGAGAAGGTCGGGCTCTCGGTCGAGAGCCAGTACGATCCGACGCGGATCAAGCGCGCGGAAGTGGTGCTGAAGGAGATGCTGGGCGAGCACGGGCATCAGTTTGCGACGATTCGCACCGAGGTGAAGACGCTGCCGCCGGCGCGTGTGTCGCTGACGTTCGTTGTGAAGGAAGGGCCCACGGTGAAGGTGGGCAAGATTGCCTTCCAGGGCAACACGGCGCTGAATGCGCGCGAGTTGCGGGCTTCCATGCGCAACCTGCGGCCGATCGGTGTGCCGCACTCGCTCATTCTGGAGAACCTTTTTCCGCGCACCTACGACGCGTCCAAGCTGGACGAAGACGCGGATCGTGTGCGCATCGAGTACCGCAACAAGGGCTACTTCAAGGCGACTACGGGCGAGCCTGAGACGAACGTGCGCAATGAGGGCGGCATCAACCCCTTCACCCTGCATCCGAGCACGGGCAAGCGCGTGGACATCCTGATCCCCGTGGAAGAGGGTGAGCGCTACAAGCTGGGCGGCATCACGTTTACCGGCAACAATGAGTTCAAAAACAACCGGGCTTTGCGCGCGCAGTTTGCCATGAAGGATGGCGAGTACTTCAACTACACGGCCTTCGGCAAAGGGCTGCAGGCGCTGCAAAAGGCCTATGGGCAGTATGGGTTCATCAACTTCGTGCCGAATCCCGTGCCGCGCTTCGATGAAGCGAAGAAGCTGGTGTACTTCGACATTGCCTGCGATGAAGGCAAGAAGTTCTTCATCTCGCGCATTGAGTTCACGGGCAATACGATCACGCGCGACAAGGTCATTCGCCGCGAACTGCTGGTGGAAGAAGGGCAGCCGTACAACAGCCAGCTGGTGGACCTGTCGCTGCTGCGCCTGAACCAGCTGAACTACTTCGAAAACTTAAAGAGCGAGCAGGATGTGGAGACACGGCAGAACGCGGATGCGGGCACCGTGGATCTGCTGGTTAAGCTGAAGGAAAAGGGCAAGAACTCGATCGGCCTGAACGGCGGCATCAGCGGCCTGTCCGGTTCGTTCATCGGTCTGAACTATGAGACCAACAACTTTCTGGGTTTGGGCGAGACGCTGAGCATTACGGCGAACGCGGGCGATCTGTCGCGCAACCTGAGCTTCGGCTTTACGGAGCCGTACCTGCGCAACAAGCCGGTTTCGCTAGGCTTCCAGTTGTTTTCGAGCAAGTTCGACTACAACCCGGCCAAGAGCTACGCGATCACGAATGGTCAGAGCTCCAACCTGACCAACGCGCAAAATTCGTTGCTGACGAATTACAACCAGTCGACGACGGGGTTGAGCCTGTCGAGCGGAACGGCGCTGCGGCGTTTGTTCCGGCGATCGGGTGTGGCGCGCGTGGGGATCTCGTACTCGCTGTCGCGGTCGTCGATCACCACGTTTAACCAGAACACGTTGAACGTGTTCCAGACGTTGGCTTACCGCTCGGGCATTGCGGGACAGAATGCGTTGAACGGCATCGTGACGTCGGTGGTGACGCCGAGCTTTTCGTTCTCGACGCTGGACCGCGCGGTGGGACCGCACAACGGCAAGGACTTGAATATCGCGTTCCAGGTGGCGGGCATCGGCGGAAACACCAAGTACTACGCGCCGACCGCCGCGTACCGGCAGTTCTTCCCGATGAAGGGACTGCGGGTCAATCGCGAGGGTCACAATGTACTGGGGTATCGCGTACAGGTCAGCACGGTGGGCGGCTTCGGCGGTGAGGTTGCCCCGCCGTTCAACCGCATCTACGGCGGCGGCGAGAACGATGTGCGCGGCTTTGACGTCCGTTCCGCTTCGCCGTACACGCTCATCCCGACGCGTGTGCCGTTCAACCTGACCAATCCGGATGGAACGAACGTTCCTCGCGATCCGACGAACCCGAACACGCTGGGGACAGTGCAGATTCCGTTGCCGGTGTACCGTTTGTCGTCCGTGGGCAGCGATACGAGCTTTGTGTCGAACGTGGAGTACCGCATTCCGATCGTGAACCAGGTGACGTTTGCGTTGTTTACGGACTTCGGCATGAACTTCAACCTGCAGCCTAATCAGTTACGCGAAAGCGTCGAAGGACAGGCGCAGTTGAACGCACCGCTGTACGGTTGCCCGACGGTGGTGAACGGCACTTGCTTTGGCGGCAAGCAGTTACAGTTCCCGCTTGCGCTGCAGGTGCTGCCGGGCACCAACTACGTGCCGCGCATGTCGAACGGCGCGGAGATCCAGGTGATCCTGCCGATCGTGAATGCGCCTTTCCGGGTGTTCTACGCCTATAACCCGCTGCGCCTGTATGAGAGCTTGCCGCAGCAGTTGACGGCGGACCCGTACACCTTCAACGACTTCTTCCCGAAGGTGGATGCGAGCTGCAACTCGCACGGCCCCACCGCCGGCGCTCCGGCAGTGCTCTGCACGCTGACAGGAGCGGGTGCGTTTACCAAGGCTCAGGCGCTGCAGTTCTACGGGGCGAATTACCAGCTGCGGGAGCCGCGAAAGACGTTCCGGTTTACGGTGGCGACGACGTTCTAAGGGCAGCAGACAGCAACAGCAGACTGGAGATAGAAGCGCGGCTCGACGGGGTTCCTGTTCGAGCCGCTTTCTTTGCTGTCCCCCTGTTTTCATTGCACATTCGGCGCCGTGCCCCCGGTAACGACCTTGTTCACGATTTCCTGGACGAAGATGATGTGGACGTGGATATGGCGGGCGACGTCGGGCAGGAACTCTGCGACCAGAGTGCCCGCGGGGTCGGAGGCGATGCCGATGGCGATGCGGCGGACGGTGTCGGGCGCGTTGTCCTGGATGCCGGGGACGTAGAGGTTGGCCAGCTCCGCACTGACCGGGTAGTTGATCAGGGTGGCGTAGTTGATCATGGGCGTGCCGTCGTCGTGCTGGCTGACGTAGGTATGAGCGATGGCGTGCAGCAGGCGGCGTTTGAAGGGAGCCTCCGGCAGGCGGTGGTAGCGGGGATCTTCCCGCACGATGGACGGAATCAGGAAGGTGCCGACGAACTCGCCCTGCGCGTCTTCGAGGAGGCTGTAGCCGGTGAGCCGGCCCCAGCCGGTGAAGCCGGGGCCGAAGGCCGAGTGGGCGTTAGAGGCGATGGCGATGCCGGAGTAGCCGGCGATGGTGATGAGGTTGAAAGGGTCGTCAATATCGCGGGCGGCGAGCTCGGCCTTGCCGGTGGGAGAGAGCGGCGTGACAGGGCGTGTCACGACGGATTGGATGGGGTTTTCCTGAGGGCAGGGCTGGCCTCCGGAGTACGGCACCGCGGCGGAGGCGTTTGCCTCGGGGGACTCCGTGGATACGGCAGGCTTACAGCGCCGGCCCCGGGTAGGGGAGGTGGTTTGCGGGCCAGCCAGCCCGAGGCTGCCGGCAGCGTTCGCCGGGGAGAAGCTGTCCCGCAGCAGGAGCGTGCTGGGGGCTTCCGGCAGGCTTCCCTGCGCGGGCAGGGAGGACCGGAAGGCCAGGCAAAGAAGGACGGCGATCAGGCGCAGGGGAGGACGAAGGCTCCCGGTGGACGAACCTGGAGGGAGTCTTGGCTGAACGACCACATGGGGAGTGCTGGGCGCCATGGCGAAGGAGACACGTAGGTCCGGGAGAGCACTCGCGGTGGACTCTTCTGCACAGCACGGGTCGGTTACGGAGCGTGCTTTAGGTGCAGGGCGATCAGAACGTCCGAGGAGAACTCGTTGACGAAGAAGCCGATGGCGGCGCCGCCGATGGATGCGCCGAAGGTGGCGGCGGTGTCGTGGAAGTTGCGATTGCTCTGCGGGTAATACGCGGGAGTGAGGGCGGCGGCGGAGGCGTAACCGAGCAGCAGGCCGCCGTTGATTGTGGGGTTGCCGGCGTCGGTGCGGGTGATCAGGGGCCGGGTGATGGCGTAGAGGGTACGTTTGACCGGGTTGTACTGCGGGCCCTTCTGGTAGTAGCGCGGATCCTCACGCAACAACGGGGAGAAAACCATATCGCTGAAGATGCCCTGGGTCGTTTCGCGGATCGCGGCCGCGCCCATACGCTCGCCGAAAGCTCCCTTGTCGGTCCCGTAGTTTGGTTCGCTGTTGATGACGTGTTCGTAGCCTGCGGAAAAGAAGATGGCTGCAAAATCTTCAACGGAGTAGAGGTCGCCGATGCCGGTAATCACCTTGTCATGCGCGGAGAGGCGTTGCGCCGTGTAGCCTGCCGGGATGAACTTGGCATGCAGCGGAGCGGCTGGGTGCTGGCCAGGGGCGGCCGGCGGGGTGGAGGCACGCAGACCTCCGGACTGGGGAGCGGTTTGCGGCGTGGGTGCCGG
>CAXUNH010000235.1:0-4915 GCA_964252405.1 uncultured Acidobacteriaceae bacterium
ACCACCGACCACCGACCACCGACCACGGACCACGGACCACGGAGCACCGACCACCGACCACCGACCACGGACCACGGACCACGGACTACCGTTCACCGACGACCGGAGAGCCACCCTAGTTGGGTGAGTCGGCCTGGATAATGCCTCGGCCGGGGGTGCCGAGGTAGTAGCGGCCGAAGACGCGTGGATCGCCGGTGATGTAGCTCGCGTTGCTGTATTGGTGGGCGTAGTCGTTGACCCGGAGGAAGGTTTGCCCGCCGTCGGTGGAGCGGTAGATGCAGTTGGTCGCGGTGGTGAATCCCTGGTTGACGTTGTTGGGACTGGTGCACGTGGTGTCGCTGGCGAGTGTGCCGATCAGGTAGAGGGCCGGGTAGGTCTGACCGCTGGCGGCCATGCCGAAACCGAGCGCATAGGTGGGGTTGCTGCTGTTGAGCACGGCGGTGAAGCTGGCGCCGGAGTTCGTGGAGTGGTAGAGGCCGCTATAGGTGGTTATCCAGAGGTCGCCTTCCGCGGCGGGAGAGACGACAAAGCTCGTGGGAGTGTTGCCGCTGAGGCTGGGCTGCTGCGTGAAGGTCTGGCCGCCGTCGGTGGAGAGGTAGAGCGCAGCGTTCTGGAGGTTAAAGAGGTAGAACTTCTGGGCGTTGGAGCGGTCGGCGCGGACCACGACGCCGTTATTGGAGAAGGTGGAGGCGTTGTTGCCCTGGGTGGGGCCGCCCATGGAGGCGTGCCAGGTAGCGCCGTGGTCGGCCGAGTAGCTGGCGGGGACGCCGGGGTCGGCGGGCATCCAGACGAGGTTGGAGCCGTCGGCGGCTACGGCGACCGTGCCGTTGCCCTGCGTGACGCCGGTGGGAAGCGAGGCTGAGGGTGTCCAGGTGAGGCCGCCGTCGGAGCTGAAGGCTTCGAGCTGGGTGGCCGTGCCGGAGCCCTGCGCCTGAGTGTTGTCCCCGACGCGCGCGACGTTCAGCGGCGCCTGGCCGGCGAAGTCGACGGAGGTACCGTTGGTGAGTTGCGGGTTTTGTTGCGTCTTAGAGGAGGCATTAAGGTTGGTGTGGGTGAAGCCGCCCAGGTCGCCCATGACGCTGAGCAGGTTCGCGGGGCCGGCGGGCGGGCTGGCGAGGCCGAGAATGACGGTTTCCTCCAGGCCGAGCGCGCCGATCGACCAGTTTGTCGCCTTGCCGGCCGCGGTTGCTGTGGTACTGGTGGGGGCGCCGTCGACCGCGGTGGCGTTTGTGGTCTGCCAGATCGTCTGGCCGTCGCCATACATCATGTGGTCAGAGTTGAAGGGGTCGACGACGAGGTGATTGAGCCAGTTGCCGCCGTCCGGGTTTGCCTGGCCGAAGTTGATCCACGGCGAGAGCGAGCCGTCGCGGACGATGTTGACGCCGTAGTCCACCCAGGTCGCGCCGTCGTCCAGCGAGCGGAAGACGTCGTCGTAGGGCGGCGGGTAGTACTTGTTCAAGGTCGTAACCATGACGGTGTCCGGGTGATTGGGGTCGATCGCGACGCCGCTGAAGCCGTAGGGGTTGTTGACGTACTGCGCGCTGGTCTCGCCGGAGAGCAAGGGGGGCGTGATGTTGGTCCAGGTGCCACTGGGGGCGGCGCTGGTGGGCAGGGTATAGCGCCAGATCTGACCGTCATTTACGCCGCCCGGGCCGACGGAGGTGCAGTTGGTCGTGCAGGGTGTGGACTGCCCGTAGCCGGTGACGTTTGCCTGGCGCGCATAGCTCAGGTACAGGTAGCGGAACTGTGGATCGAACACGCCGGTGTTGACGTAAAAGCCGTTAGGCTGGACGGCGCCGGCGCTTCCGGCAGCAAACGGTGCGGAGACGGGCTGAAAGGTGACGCCGCCGTCGTTGGTGACAAACAGGCCATAACGGCCGTTCGTCACGTTGGTCAGCGGGTTGTTGCCCCGGTCGGAGACGCCGATGTAGACGGTTCTGGTGTTGCCGTTGGCCGCCCTGCCGCTGCCGGGGAGGAATAACTCAAAGACCACGCCGGCCCCGGGGTCGTAGCTGTTGCCGGTCGCTCCGGTGATGGGGAACGCGGTGACCTGGTTCCAGGTCATGCCCTGGTCAACAGACTCATAGAGGCCGTTGACGCGGGTGCCGAAGTAGAGGTGCTTGCCATTGTTAGGGTCGACGGAGAGGCGCTCGCCCGCGAAACGGCCGTTGTCGTTGGAGCCGTTCTTGAACGGAAGGGCAACGGGCGTGAAGGCGTTGCCCATGTCCGCGGAGATGAGGATGTAGCCGTTGGGATAATTGTGGAGGTAGCCTTCCAGCCAGTGGCGCCATCGTGGACGGCATCCATCAGCTGGTAGGTGTCGGTGTATTCGCCGACGGCCAGGTAGAGGCGGGGGGGGTCGTTGGGGTCGAGTGCGAGGCTTTCAACGCCCAGGTTGAAGCCGGAGTCGAAGCGGCCGACGAAATCGAGCAGCGGGATCCATTGGGTGTCGCCGCCGGCGGTGTTATTCCAGCGATAGGCGCCGCCGACATCGGTGCGGGCGTACATCAGGCCCTTGGCTTTGGGATGGAAGAAGAGGCCATCCACAAAGCCTCCGCCAACGATCTGCACGTTCTTGTAGGTATAGCTGGGGGTACTGGGTGCGGCGGACAGGTTGAGGGTGTATGCGGCCGAAGCTACGGCGCTGGCGGTGTACCCGGAGGCAGTGGCGATGGCCTGCACGGTGTACTTGCCGCCGAGGGTAAGGGGGATCGGCGCGGTGTACGGCTTGGAGGAAGTGGTGGGGGTCGTGCCGTCAGCCGTGTAGTAAATCATCGCGCCGGGGGTGGCATCGCTGAGGGTGATGTTCTGGGCGGAGGTGTAGGCGCCCCCGGCCGGTGAGAAGGTGGGAGCGGCCGCTTGCGGAGCCGGCAGATTGAGGACGTAGGTTGCCGAGCCGACCGGGCTGGGCAGGATGCTGGGCGGATTGGCAGCGATGGCCTGAACGGTCGTGGTTCCCGAGGTGCCGAGGGCAATCGGCCCCGTGTACTTCGTCGAGGAGGTGCTCGGGGTTGTGCCGTCCGTGGTGTAGTAGACCGTCACTCCCCCCGTGGTGTCGCTGATGATGACACTCTGGGCGGAGGTGTAGGTCCCTGCCGCCGGGCTGAAGGTGGGGGTGGCGGCGTTTTGTTCCGGCGGGGTCGTTGTTTGAGAGCCGCTGCCGCTGCAGCCGGTGAGGGCGAGGGAGCAGGTAATCAAAGTTGTGGAAACGATCGAACGAAGATGGCCAACGAAGGTGTCAACGCTCACATAGGCTCCCGGGGGCCCGGCCCGTTGTGCAGCGGGCGCCTCTGCATTTGGCTGCGTTGGCATGGTCCTTGGCCGGGAGCGGCGTTGTCAACCTACGGTGAACGATTTGTTCCCGCACGGACTGTCCCGCTAACTAATCTCATAGTTGCTCGTCTTTTCTGTAGGGCGAGTCGTCCTGCCCCCCGTTCTCCATGCCGCCGAAGCGCTCCATCACGTTGACCGAAGCCGAATTGAGGCTGATGAAGCTGCTCTGGCTGCGGGGCGAGTCTGCGATCTCGGACCTGGTTCAGGCCTTGCCGGACGGCGCGCCGCTCGCGTATACGACCGTGCTGACGACGGTACGCATCCTCGAGAAGAAGGGCTACGTAACCCACCGGCAGGAGGGCAGGGCCTTTCTGTACAGCCCGTGCGTGGCCGAGCATGAGGCCAGCCGGAGCGAGGTGCGGCATGTGCTGCAGCGCTTCTTCGGCAACTCTCGCGAGCGGCTCCTGTTGTCGCTGCTGGGCGATGCCGAGGTGACGCCGGAAGAGTTGCAGCGGCTGAAGCAAGCGTTCGCGGAGGCACCCGCTGACCCCGCGGAGAGGGATGGCGGCGAGGAACGCGAGGAAGGGGAGGCGTAGAGCATGGATCTGGCAGCGCGGACCTTGCAGGAGCTTTCCCCGTTTGCGGCGGGCTTTCTGTTTGCGTCGGTGTGGCAGGGCGTTCTGTTGACGGCGGGCCTGGCGCTCTGCCTGCGCGTGTTCCGCGGGGTCGCACCGGCGGTCCGCATGGCTCTTTGGACGGCCGTGCTGGCCCTGGTGTGGGTGCTGCCCGGAGTTTCACTGCTGGTGCCTCACGCGGTGGCGAGTGGGCGCGGCGAACTGCACGTCGGGCAGGACTGGAGTGTGGCGATCGTGGCCGTGTGGGTGCTGCTTTCTGCCGTGCGTGCGCTCCGTCTTGCCGGAAGCGGCGTCCGGCTCCTCCGGCTGGCCGGACGGGCTGTCCCTGTGCCGGCCAGGGAGGAGATTCAGGCCATGCTGCAGGGATCGCGGCGGGTAACCTTATGTGTGTCCGGCGAGGTCGACCGGCCCAGCGTGACCGGTTTCCTGAGGCCGCGGATCCTGCTGCCGCCAGGCTTGCTGGAGACGTTGTCCCCCGTGGAGCTCGAGCATGTGGTGCTTCATGAAATGGAGCACCTCCGCCGCTGGGACGACTGGCTGAATCTGTTGCAGCAGGTGAGCTTGTTGCTGCTGCCGCTGAACCCGGCGCTGCTCTGGCTGGATCATCGGCTGTGCCGCGAGCGCGAACTGGCCTGCGACGACGGTGTGCTGCAGGCGACACAGGCGCGCCGAGCGTATGCCGCGTGCCTGGTGAAACTCGCCGAGGACTCGCTGGTGCGCAAGGGCGTGGCACTGGCGTTGAGCGCGCTTGGATCGAAGTCGCGCGAATCGGAGTTGGTGGGGCGAGTGCGCCGGATCCTGGCGGGGCCGGAGACGATGCCCCGCCCGGCACGAAGGCGATTCGCCGTCGGCGCGGCGGTGTCGGCTGTTCTGCTGCTGGCCGGTGCGCTGGCGCGGAGTCCACAGCTGGTTCACTTCGACGCTGCACCCCACACGGTGGCGCAGGCTTCGCTACGGAGCTTGCCCCTTCGACCGCAGCCCGGGCCGGGAGGTCTCCTGCCGGTACG
>CAXUNH010000236.1:0-4903 GCA_964252405.1 uncultured Acidobacteriaceae bacterium
AGAGGGCGGCGAGGAGGGTACCCCTCCCCCGGGGGTACTTTCGGTCCAAAGTACGTCCGAATAAGAACTTAGGTCTGGATTTCCGAGCGGGGTACGGGGTGGATGCTGAGGACGGCGTGAGCTTCCGGGGGTTGGAGTGGGACCAGTGTATCGGCATCGGGGGTAATTGTACGCAGCTGCGTCGATGATGTTGCGGCAGCCGTTTTCACGGCCGTTTGCGGGGGCTCGGTGGCTTCGCCGCAGCCCTGAGCGGAGCAAACGCCGTCCATGCGCGATGTAATTTGCAGAGGGAATGGGGGCACCGGAACGCACCGGCGGTGGGCGTCGTGCACGAATGCACGAGCGAACCCCCTGGACACAGGAATCGTGTGCAGGGGGCCTGGGGGGTTCGAGTTGGAGAGGTTAGAAGGAGAACCGGCCGCCGAACTCACCGGTGAAGGAGCGTGGCGGGACGGTGCTGCTGGGGTTCACGAAGCCAAGGGGCTGGAGGAAGCTGCTATCCGAGACGTTGCCGTCGTAGTTGTTGCCGTAGTTGGCGCGATTGGTGAGATTGAAGCCCTGGAAGAAGAGATTGATGTTGTAACGGTCCTTGATGCTGATGGTTTTGCCCACGCGCGCGTCGAGCTGGATGACGGGTGTGCCGTGCCATGACTCGAAGCTGGTTTCGTAGCAGCCCCCCGAAGCGAGGCAGGATTTGTAGAAGGCGCTGACGTTTCCGCTGGCTTTGGCCGCGGCGTAGAAGCGACTGAAGTTCGCTGCTGTTTTCGCGTCATTGGCAAGGAGGGCGGCGTGGGGGTTACTGCGGCCGCTGCCAACCTTCCACAGATCGCTGGTGGATTCGACGAGATCCAGGGGACGGGCGGAGCCGGCCTGCAGGATGGGCGAGATCTCAATGCGGAAGGGAAGGAAGACGCTGCCGGCAGCGGTGATGTGATGCTGCTCGTCGTTGGGGGCGCGGCCGAAGTCGGCGTGGCGAAACTGGCCGAGGAAGGGATTGGTGGCGGTATTGCGGAAGGAGGCGGGGCTGCCCTCGAACGCAAGGGCCTTGCCGTAGGTGTAGTTGATGGTGGAAGTGAAGTGCTTGAAGGTTGAGGAGCGGTAACTGACGTTGAGGCCGTCGTAGTAGGACCGGTTGATGGATTCTTCTTCGCCGAAGCGACCGAGGACGGGGACGTTGGCGGCGGCGAAGGCGGCAGAGAGTGGCCGGGCGCCGCCGTTGAAGTATTCGGTGGGGTTGATGTTCACCGTCTTGTTCTCGTGCAGACCGCGCGCCATGACGTACTCCACTTCGAAGACCGAATGCGTGGTGAGGGCGTATTGGACGCCGAAGTTGACCTGCTGGGTGTAGGGGTTGCGGTAGCGGGGATCCATCAGGCGACCGGTGGAGCCAGGGGCCAGATTGTGACTGGCCGGCGGAATGACCGGGGCGGGGTCGATGCCGTAGCGATAGTTGCTGAGCGGGATGTTGGTGCCGGGCACAAGCTGGTTGCAGGTGGTGTCGGTGGGTCCGGCGCAGGAGATGGAGTAGGTATTGGCGAAGACGGTGTTGTTGGACTGCTGGATCATGAACAGCGGGATGTTTTCAAAGCTCTGGCCGAAGTACAGGCCATAGCCCCCGCGAACCACGAAGCGACCAGTGCCAGACACGTCATAGGAGAAGCCGACACGCGGGCTGACGTCGAGGTTGTCGTTGTTCGGCAGACCTGTGTAGGAGCCGCCGAGGTAGCCGAGGCTGGGCGTGTAGCCGATGCCGTTCTCGTTCAGGCGGGTGGAGGGAAGCGCCGCGGGCAGGGCAGCGAAGGCGGCGAGCAGCTCCTGATGCGTACGGGAGTTCGCCTGCTGGGGGATGCCGTAGGTGTTGATATCGCGGTCGTAGCGGATGCCGAGATTGAGCAGAAGACGGCGAGAGACGCGCCAGTCATCTTCGAAGTAGACGCCGAGCATTTTGGGCGAGAGATTGAAGCTTGGATCGCCGGAGGTTCCTGTGGAGCTTTCCACGACGCCCGGGGATGAGAAGCCATTGGGATAGAGGCTCTTGTTGAGCAGGTTCTGGGCGGTGTCGAAGAAGTCGAACTCGGGAGTGGGGTTGTTTTCGAAAAAGCCGCCGACCTGGGGCTCGTAGAGGAAGTCAACGCCGGCCTTGAGGGTGTGCGGACCGAGGCTGTAGGAGTAGTCGTCGCGGAACTGGAACTTGTGCTGGCTGGACTTCTGCGGAACGTTGGGGTTGGTGCCGAAGCTGGTGCCGTCCGGGAAGGTAAAGTAGGGCACGCGGATGGAGGAGTCGATCAGGTTATTCCAGTACTGGAAGCCCGCGGTGAAGTTGTTGACCGCCCTGGTGCTCAGGATGGAGTTCAGTGTGACGTTGGTGAGGATGAGGTCGTTGAGGGTGAAGTTTCCTTCGGTGGCGTCGACCTGGCCGGTGGACTGATCGTTCAGGCTCTTGTTGTCCTGGGCGGAGTAGCTGATGAAGACTCGTTCCTTGTCGCTGAAGACGTGATCCACCCGGCCGTTGTAGCGCTTTTCGTCGAAGGGTGTGGGGACGACAGTTTCGGGCTGGGCGCCAAGGGGTGTAGCGAGGGTGAGTTCGGCGAGAGCGGCGGCGGTGACGCTGAGGTTGGAGCGCTCGCGGAGGCCTTCATAGGCGAAAAAGCCGAAATCTTTTTGTTTGCGGATGGGACCGCCGAAAGCGCCGCCATATTGTTGCCGGCTGTAGGAGGGCTTGGGCTGTCCGGCGGCGATGGCGATAGCGTTGTTGGTTTGGAGCGCCTGGTTGCGGAAGAAGCCGTAGAGCGCGCCGTGGAACTGGTTGGTGCCGGCCTTGGTGATGACGTTGACGGCGGCGCCTTCGCTGCGGCCGTTTTCGGCGGAGAAGCGATTGGTGCTGATTTTGAACTCTTCGACGGCTTCAAGGGGAAGTTGCTGGACGGCGCCGCCGACGGTGTTGTCCTTGTTGTCGATGCCATTGACGGTGGTGTTGGTGTTGCGACCGCTTGAACCGTTGACGGCGTAGACCGAGTAGCGATTCTTGGTGGGATCGTAGCTATCGACGAGCTTGACGCCTGGGGCGAGGATGGCGAGATTCGCGAAGTCGCGGCCGTTGATGGGAAGGTCCGTGATCTGCTGGGGCGTGACCGCGACGGAGCTGTCGGTCTTTTCGGTGTCGAGAAGCTGATTGCTGCTCGTTACCTCGACCGTGGTGCTTTGGCCACCTGGCTGGAGAGGGAGCCTTTCTGAGACGGTGCTGCCGACGAGCACCTGGACGGAGTCGATCCTGGAGAGGGCGAAGCCGGGCGACTGGACAGAGAGGGAGTAGTTGCCGGGGGTGAGGAGGTCGAAGCGGTACTCGCCCTGCGCGTTGGTGGTGGTGTTGCGCTTGGCGCCGGTCGCGAGATTGTTGACGGTGACCGTGGCCGAAGGAATTGCTGCGCCGGTGCTGTCTGTAACCGTGCCGATGATGCTGCCGCTAGCGGTGGCCTGGCCAAAGAGAGGGGTGGAAGCGGAAAGAAGCACACCGATAAGGGCAGCGGTGCTGCGGCGAGAACGCATAGGGGAATCCTCCAAAGAAACGCGCAAAAAGCTGCGACGCGCAGGCGAACGTGGCCCGGTTGGTTACGGCTCTGTAAGTGGTGGTGTTGTGGAGTGTAACCCGGCGAGCGGTCCTTACAAGGGCAAAAATGCCGGTGGAGTGCCGATAGGGCCACGGCTCCGAGGCGGTGATGGACGAAGAGTGCGCTCGGCGATCTCGGCCGCCAAGACAAATTCCCTTCGGGATGAGAACGAAGGAAGCGTAAGCGCCTCAGGTTCGCACCGAAGGGGATTGTGAATGGCTGTCGCTCCCTTAGGTGCGGTGGTGGATGCGGAGGTTGAGTTCTTTGAGTTGGAGGCCGATGGCGGTGAGGATGGCGGCGAAGAGGGTGTGCTTGTCTTTACAGTCGCCGTACTGGTTGGCGAAGACCTCGGCGGCGGTGTGGGGCTGGTAGCGGCCGATGCCGAAGGCCACGCCGAGGTAGCGGATCTGGGTGGAGCGAACTCGTAGACGGCCTGCGCTTTTCAGCGTCGGTGGTTTTGCCGGCGGTGAGCTGCGCGACTTTCGCGCGGATGGCCGCGTCCGGTTCCATGCGATCGCCTTCCAGACCTCGATACCAGGCGCCGACCGCTTCCCAACTCGGGAAGGTGGTCCAGGCAAAGGAGGGCAAGGCGTCCTTGCGCGCGGCAAGGTCCTGTTCGGCGGTGAGGGGCTTCTTTTTGGCTGCATCCGCGTCGGGTCCGGTGGAGCGGATGAGGCGCTGCCCGGTCCAGCGAATCACTCTCTCGGCCCCGCTCGCCGAGTCGCTGGGTGCGGGGCGGCGCGGGGAGGGTGTTTAGCGGGTGGCGGCTTGGAAGGGGAGGAAGAGGGTGAAGACGGTGCCGGAGGGGTTTCCGGTGCGGCTCCGGACGCGCAGCCGGCCGTGATGGCGCTCGATGATCTCCTGACTGACCCAGAGCCCGAGGCCGGTGCCGCCGATGCCCTTGGTGGTGAAGAAGGCTTCCCAGATGCGGCGGAGGTTTTCCGCGTCGATGCCGCATCCGGTGTCGGCCACCGTGAACAGGACACCGCTCCGGCCCGTAGGCCAATCGGTACCTTCACGGGCGCGGAGCAGGAGGCGTCCCCCGTCCCCGTTCATGGCGTCGATGGCGTTGCCGACGAGGTTGTTGAGGACCTGGCGGATCTCGCCGTCGAAGCAGAGGACCGCGCGCGTGGTGTTGAGCCTGCATTCCACGCGGATGCCTGAGTTCACCAGGCGGCTCTGGCGCATGGAGAGGCAATCGTCGAACAGCTCAGAGGCGAGGATAGGCCGGGGCGCGGTTTGCTGCTTGTGAAAGCGAAGGGTTTGGCTGGTGATGTCGGCAACGCGGCGGAGTT
>CAXUNH010000237.1:0-4873 GCA_964252405.1 uncultured Acidobacteriaceae bacterium
GATCGCCGAGGCCGCGGGGCCCGGCGCGGCGACCGGCGCGGGGGTGGCGCTGGGCGACTCGATCACCGACGGCCACGGCGCCACGACCGATGGCAATGATCGCTGGCCTGATGTCTTCGCTACCCATCTGCAGAGCGCCGGCATGAAAAACATCGCTGTGGTGAATGAGGGGATCGGCGGCAATCATCTGCTGACCAACGGCCTCGGCGAAAGCGTGCTGGAGCGCTTTGATCGCGATGTCCTTGGCGTGGCCGGCGTGCGCTATGTGGTGGTTTTGGAGGGCATCAACGACCTCGGCGCGCTGGCGCGCAACCCCAACGCCACGCCGGAGATGCACACTGACCTTGTGAGTCGCATGGAAAGCGCCTACACCCAAATCATCGAGCGGGCGCACGCGCACGGCATCAAGGTTTACGGCGCCACGATCACGCCCGACGGCGGCTCTGGCTACTACCACCCCAATGCCGCAGATGAAGCCGCCCGCGTCGGGGTGAACAACTGGATCCGTCAGCCCGGCAACTTCGATGGGGTGGTTGACTTCGACCAGGTTGCGCGCGATCCGGCGAAGCCCGACACCCTGCTCCCGGCCTTCGACTCCGGCGACCACCTGCACCCGGGGCCGGCCGGCTACAAGGCCATGGGCAACGCCGTTCCGCTTGGCTGGTTCCGCTAGAGCTCGCCCCAAAGACAAAGAGGCCGCCCTTCGCGGGGCGGCCTCTCTTTTCCAACGGCTTCGATTTACTGGTTGCGCTTCCAGTTCAGCAGATCGCCCAGCGTTGTGGACGAGGACGAACCAGAGGAGTTGGAGGTCTGTCCGCCCTTGCCGCCCTTATTCTGGCCGGCGTAGGACTCCTTGTAGCTCTCCACCTCGGCGCGGCTGGCTTCTTCGCCAATCGCCTTCAGGCTGAGACCGACCTTCTTCTCTTCGGGGCTCATCTTCACGATCTTGAAGTCGTGCTCGTCGCCCACGTTGAGGGTGATCGGACGGCCGTTCTCGTCAGCCGCCTCGGAGACGTGGCACAGGCCCTCGACTCCCTCGGCGATCTCGATGAACGCACCGAACTGTGCGGTCCGGAGCACCTTGCCATGGACCACATCGCCTGCGCGGTGCTGGTCAAAGAAGGTGTCCCACACATCCGGCTGCAACTGCTTGATGCCCAGCGACAGGCGGCGGTTCTCGGGCTCAACGCCCAGGACGACAGCCTTGACCTTTTCGCCCTTCTTCAGGACCTCCGACGGGTGCTTGATGCGCTTGGTCCAGCTCAGATTCGAGACGTGTACCAGGCCATCGATGCCGTCTTCGATCTCGATGAACGCGCCGAAGTCGGTGAGGTTGCGGACGCGGCCCTCGACCACGGCACCGGTCGGGTACTTGTCCTCGAGCGCCTCCCAGGGATTGTCCTGGAGCTGCTTCATGCCGAGCGAGATGCGGCGATCGTTCGGGTTCACCTGCAGGATGATCACCTCGACCTCATCGCCGGGCTTGACCATCTTGCTGGGGTGCTTCATCCGCTTGGACCAGGTCATCTCGGAGACGTGGACCAGGCCTTCGATGCCCTGCTCGAGCTCGACAAACGCACCGTAGTCGGTGACCGAGAGAACGCGGCCACGAACGTGCGCGCCGATCGGGTAGCGCTCGACGGCGTCCAGCCACGGGTCCGGCGTGAGCTGCTTGAAGCCCAGCGAGACGCGCTGCTTTTCCTTGTCGAACTTCAGCACCTTGACCTGGATCTCGTCGCCGACGTTCACCAGATCGCGGGGGTGCGTCAGCCGCCCCCAGCTCATGTCCGTGATGTGCAGCAGGCCATCGAGGCCGCCCATGTCGACGAACGCGCCGTAGTCGGTCAGGTTCTTGACGACACCGGTGAAGACCGCGCCCTCTTCGAGGTTGGCGAGCGTCACGTCCTTCTTCTGGTTCTGCTCTTCCTCGAGGATCTCCTTGCGGGAGACGACGACGTTGCCGCGCTTCTTGTTCAGCTTGATGACGCGAACTTCGATCTCGGTGCCGATGTAGGCGTCGAGGTTGCGCACCGGACGGATCTCCACCTGGGAGCCGGGCAGGAACGCCTTGATGCCGATGTCCACGGTGATGCCGCCCTTAACGCGCGAAACGACGATGCCCTTCACGGGAGTCTTGGTGTTGGCCGCCTCTTCCAGCTTGTCCCACACCTTGTGGCGCAGCGCCTTCTCGTGCGAGACGAGGTAGCCGCCGCCTTCCTGCTCCTCGCGCTCAACGACAACCTCAACCGTGTCGCCGACCTGGAACTTGGGCGTGCCGTTGTGGTCGACCACCTGATCCAGGGGAATCAGCCCCTCGGACTTCAGGCCGATGTCGACGACCACGTGCTTGTCGGTGATCTTGACGACGGTGCCGGTGACGACGGTCTCTTCCGAGCTCAGGGACTGGGCAGCGTCCTTTTCGGCAGCCTGCTCGCGGTCGAAGCTCTCGAGTGCGCGCGCAAAGTCGTCGGCGTCGTACTCCGGCTCTGCGGTCGTGGCGCGCGGGGCTGCTGCCGGCGACGCAGGCGTCGCTGCGGCGCTCAGCGAGTGAGTCTCAGGAGCCCGCGACTCATGAATTGCTTCGGGCTGGTCGACGATCGGGTTGGGGAGCTGATGGCCGAGCTCGGGGGTGGATGTTTCAACGGTTTCGGGCGTGGTGGGTTCAAGTGTGCTGTTCAGGGCTGTGCTCTCGGTCAGTACGGAATTGTGGTCGAAGTCGGCCATGGGTAAAGCTCCGGGATCCAGTGTGGCTCGCTCTGGTGTTGGTGCGCGCTGCGGACGGCAAAGGGTCCGCCCAGATTGTATCGTCTGGCGAACTACGCGATCTTGTCAGAAGGAGTCGGGTGAAGCATTCAAGAGCGGCTGCGACTGGATCCCGCGCGCAACGCTGTCCTTAGTGTAGCAGTGGTGAGGAAAACCGGCAAACAACCGGGAGACCATTCACTGCAGCGGAGGTGAGCTGGGAGGAGCCCCGGTGTCCGGGATTCATCCTCGCTTTAGACGCGCGATCCTCGCCGTTCGACGCATTGTTCCCGCGCCTCTCTGCGGGGCATCTTCCGGGGCTACGTTGCCGTCCGCGCACCCTATACTCGCCGTATGGACCGGCTCTGGACCCCGTGGCGCTACACCTACATCGCCGGACCGCGGAAGGAAGGCGCGCGCAAGGGCGTTCCCGATGCGCTGGAAGGCTGGCCGGGGGACCTCGACTGCGTCTTCTGCAACATGATTGCTGCCCTGGATTGGGCGGTCGCCGAAGGCATGCCCCCGGCTCAGGCGGAGCGGGCAATTCATCTGCTGGAGCGCGGCGAGACCTGCTTTATGGTCCTGAACGGCTTCCCGTACAACAACGGCCACCTCATGGTCGTGCCGTACGAGCACCAGGCCAGCCTCGCTGCCCTGCCGCTGGCCACGACGGAGGAGATGATGCGGCTCGCACGACGCGCCGAGGGGGCCCTCCGGCGGGTGTACCAGCCGGATGGGCTCAACCTCGGTATGAACCTGGGCGAGTCGGCCGGTGCCGGCGTGGCCGACCACCTACACCTTCATGCCTTGCCGCGCTGGACCGGCGATACCAACTTCATGACCGTTGTTGCGGAGACGCGCATTCTCCCGGAGATGCTGGAAGGGAGTTGGACGAGGTTGCGGGAGGCCCTGCGCAGCTTGTCCGCGGAGCATCCGCCGGCGGCGCCTTAAGCGGCTGGCCATTGCTTCCGACCCTGGTGGCTTCGAAGTTCGTGATCTTCCAGTCGCCCCGCCCGATCCGGTGGTAGACACGGGTATAGCGGAAGTTCCCATGCAGGGGCTTGCCCTCAGCGGTTCCGTCCATGTGAGCCAGCGAGGTCACCACCGCCAGGTTGCCGCTGATCTTCATCTTCGTATCCGAGATGTCCAGCTCCGAGAGAACCAGGTGATGCGTCCGCATGCGGTCCAACTGCTGAGCCTTGGTGACCACCTGGCCGGCAGCCGTAATCCCCAGAAATTCATCGGCCAGCAGACGGTCCATGGTGCTGATGTCTTCCGACAATTGGGCCTGGCGCCACTTTTCCTCGAGCTGCGAGATCTCGGCGCGCTCCAGCCGCTTGCGCTCATGGTGCTGGGCGTCGCCGATCGCCGACCCAACGAGGCTGATCAGCCCGAACAGAACGACGGAACGGATTAGGTCCGTAGACCAGCGCATGCGCGGATACTAGACTGAGGACCGGGCGAGAGTCAAAGGTCTTCTGATGCAACAAAAGTGCTGACGGATACACCTTTTCTTGGCACGCCCTACCCGTTCAGGCCAGTGCGGTCCGCATCTCCGCACGCGGGCTGCGGGGACGGTCAACCGAACGCCTCCTCGAACCCGGGCTGTACCATCGTCTGCGCACGGTCCGGTCCGGTGGAGATCATGCCCACCCGCGCGCCGGACTCCCGCTCTATAAAACGCATGTACTCCTGTGCCGCCTTCGGCAGCTGGTCGAAGCTGGTGATCCCCAGGGTGTCGGCCTGCCATCCCGGCAGCGTCGTGTAGACCGGCTCGATCGCCTTGAAGCCGCGTACATCGGCGGGGATGACGTCGGTCACTTGCCCGTCGATCTTGTACGCGGTGCACACCGGGATCTCCGGGCACTCGTCCAGCACGTCCAGCTTGGTGACAACCAGCCATTCGGTCGAGTTGATCATGTTGGAGTAGCGCAGCAGCGGCAGGTCCAGCCAGCCGCAACGGCGCGGACGCCCCGTCACGGCGCCGAACTCCTGCCCGCGCGCCCGCAGCAGGTCGCCCGAGTAGCCGTCGATCTGCGTTGGAAATGGCCCCTCGCCGACACGCGTCACGTACGCCTTGGTGACGCCGATGACGGTGCCGATGCGGGTCGGCCCCACCCCGGTCCCCGTC
>CAXUNH010000238.1:0-4867 GCA_964252405.1 uncultured Acidobacteriaceae bacterium
CCGTACAATCGGCCAACGGCGGAAAAAGTCCGACAGGTTCCATCGTGATCTTCACGTCGGCGCACTGGCCTCTTGCCGCGGGTGTGCTCAACAAAAACGGATCCGTGAGCTTTCAGGTACCGGCCGGCCTCACCTACCTGAGCGTGTATGGCTCCTATGCAGGAAACTCCAGCTTCAAGGGTTCCACCTCGGCCATTCTGAACGGCCCGGCGGCACTCGCCTCGGTCAGTCACTAATCACTCCTGGGCGGTGCGCGTCCCATCGCGTACCGCCCAGGTCTCTCCCACGGGTACACACCCCATCCACGGAGGCCACTGTTGTCGCCCTGCGCGGCAGTGGCCTTTTGATCTGCTGTCGTACGGGCAGCGGTGTGGAATCATTCCTGTGGAGCAACGCCTCGCGTACCTCCAGCCTGAGCATCGATGCCAACCTTTGACGTCATTATTCCCGCCTTCAACGCCGCACAGTACCTCCCGAAGGCCCTGGACAGCGTGATCGCGCAAACCTTCCCCGACTGGCGCATCCTCCTGGTGGACGATGGGTCCACCGACAACACGCCGGAGGTCATCGCTCCCTACCAGGAACGGCTGGGAGACAAGCTGCGCTATATCCGTCAAAACAATGCGCGTATGTCTGCGGCGAGAAATACAGCCATTCGCCATGCGACCGCGGAGTTTCTCGCCATGCTGGACGCGGATGACATCTGGCTGCCCAACCGTCTGCAGAGGACGTATGACCGGTTCCAGCAATGTCCGTCCGCGGCCATCACCTATGGCTTCGTCGCCCGCATCGATCCCAACGGGAATACCATGGACGTATTCGACCGTCGCAACCGGCACGCCGAGGGCCGCATTGCGCCCTTCCTCTTCATGCGGATGTTGGACCTTCCCTGCCCCACGGTGTCCGTCCGCAGATCCTGCATGAACGAGATCGGCGGCTTCGATGAGACGCTGCGCGCCTCGGAAGACCGGGATGTGTGGATTCGCATCGGCGCGCTCCACGACATCGCCCTTATCCCCGAGGTGATCGCGCTCTACCGCGTGTCGCCCCACTCCATGAGCAGCGATCTTCACCGGATGGCCCAGGCACAGCTGCACCTGATCGACAAACACTACGGTCTGCCTGGGTGCGGCTGGCTGGCTCGCCGGGTGGCACTCAGCTGGGTCTACCGCCAGCGGGCGGAAGGCCTGGGTGACAGGGGTCGATTCCCTGCAGCAGTAAAAGACAGTCTTAAGGCTATCGTCTACTATCCGTTTCAGGTTCACACGCTGCGGACCGCGGCCTCGCTCCTGGTCCGCTATGCCCGCCAACTCGTGATGCCGTCCTCTAAGCTGCCGGCCTGATCTGATCTGAGCAGCCTTTCCAGCGCCAGGGCAATCCTGCGCGAGAAGACCGGATCCCAAAAGGCGGTTCCGGACCGCAGCTATAGTGAGTAGGACGATTCCAGGCCACTGCCACCGGAGCGCATCCCTAAGTGATTTTCCCCGTAAAAGCCCTCTGCTTGCTTCTCTGCGCCCTGGTCGCCCCGCCGGCACTTGCTTCCACCTGGTATGTGAGACCTGATGGCGGAACCAGGTATTCGACCAACGTCACAACCGGCCAGTGTGACGGGACCACCGATGCCGCCTACCCCGGTTCCGGAACGAATCGCCATTGCGCCTTTAAAGACGTCCGGTATCTCTTTCAGGACGGGTCCTACGCCGACGCCAACCATTTCCCCGCCTGGGGATGGATCGGCAAAGGTGGGGACACGTACCTTCTGCGAGGTTCCCTGCAGCAGGGCGTGACCTACCGGATCGGCTGGAACACCCCAAGAGCGGCTCTCGACGAAACGACGAAATCGAACTTCGGCATTGCCGGCGATCCATACGCCTCCGGCATCCCGGCGCCTCCGTCCGGTACGGCCGCCCAGCACACCCGCATCCTGGGCGAGAACTACGCGTCCTGCCACGCCCCCGGCGCGAAGACACAACTGCACGGCGGCTACGGCGTGTTTGCGGTGCTGAACATGAAGGGGGCGTCCTTCGTCGATGTCGCTTGTCTCGATCTCACTGACTTCAGCCCTTGCGGCCGCGCGTCGCAGGTGTCTGGCTGTAACACGTCGCCGGGCACCCTGTCCGACTACGCTGGCGCCGGCATCACCTGGTCGAACAAATCAACCAACGACACGGTCGAAGATGTGCGCATCCATGGACTCTCAGGCACCGGCATGCTCGGTCCCACCGGGGACGGCGTGGTGTTTCGCTACCTCGACATCATCGGCAACGCCGGTTCCGGCTGGAACGCTGACGCGGGCGACGGCACGACGGGCAACGGCACGCTGCTGGTCGAGCATTACAACATCAGCTGGAACGGTTGTGCCGAGGAGTATCCCCTCAAAGATCCCCTCCCCTATGCCGATTGCACCGATGATAACGGCGGCGGCTACGGCGACGGCTTCGGCACCACGACCGCCGAAAGCCATCCGGGGTGGAAGGTGACCTTCGATCAGGGAATTGTCTCCTACAACACCCAGGACGGTCTCGATGCACTCCATATCAACGGCGGCAACTCTGTGATGACCGTCACGCACACCTTTGCGTTCGGCAACATGGGGCAGCAGATCAAGGTGGGCGGCGCCGCGGGTGTCATCACGGACAATCAGATCGTCACCAACTGCAATGCGATGCGGCAGGCCATTCCGGGAACACCGCATGGCTACAACGCCAAGCTGAGTGACTTTTGCCGTGCTGCGGATGCCGGCATTGTCATCACCGTGAATGACAACGCGCCGAGTAAATTCGATTCCAACATCGTGTATTCCGCCAGCGCGACCGGTATCGAAGTCGAATGCGCAACGGCCTCCTGCGGCTCGGCGTCCAAGATCGACTTTCGCAGCAACATCTTCATCGGCTTCAAGAACGATCCTGCTCACGGCTATGCCAATGGCGGTAACGGCGAGTACAGCCATCCCATCTACGTCGGCACACCGAAGAACCCCTTCATCAACGCCGGCAGCCTCTACTCCGGCAACACCACCTTTCACGCCGCCGGAAGTTGGAAGTGCCCGGCCGCCGGGGAGAAGGACGCGCACTGCGGCGATCCCCACCTTGTCGATGAGACCTGGCACAACTACGGGCACGGCGATATGTCCCCCGCAAAAGGGAGCGTCGCGTCCGTCAGCGAACCGGCCGAACCGGAGAACAGCGCTGCCGCGGTGCCCGGACTCTCCGGCCATGCAGTACACGTGCGCCTGCGAACGGTGGCCTGCCTGTGTGCCGGTGGTCTCGGCGTCGCTATCTGGCAGGGGTTTCGATCGCGCCCGGACCGGTGACGTCCTTGTCCCGTCGTTGAACCGGCGCGACGTTCCTCCACCAACACCCTCTCACCTTTCCTCTCACGGAGATCGCAAGCCCGAACTATGCCCACACTGACCAAGCAACAGGTACTGGCCACCGGCGGAGTGGTCTTGCTCGGGATCGCTGCGTCCGTGTCCCTGGCCACGGGGGTCCGGCACGCCTTTCAGTACGGCAGCCATGATCTGCAGTGGAGCGGCGGCAAGCTCCTCGCCGAACACATCGACCCTTGGCGGGAGTTGCTGGAACACTACCCGCATCACGTTCCCCTCCTCAGTCCGCCAAACTACCTGCATCTGCTCTACCTGCTGTTTCTGCCCTTCGCCTCGCTCAGCTTCGGCACGGCGGAGCTGCTGTGGTGCCTCACCAGCATCGCGTTCTCGGTCGCCTCCGTGGCTCTGCTCGCCCGGCTCTTTGCACTCAGCCGGTACCAGAGCCTGGTCGTTCTCTTCCTGCTCTGGATGAGCTCTCCCTTTCGCGTTGTCCTTGAGGTCGGGCAGATGAGCCTGTTCGAACTCTTCTTTCTAGTCCTTACCTTCACCGCCGGCTCCGCCCTTGTGGCGGGCGCAGCGTTCGGCGTCAGCGTCGTGAAGTACAGCTTCTCTCCCGTCGCGGCCGTTCTGTTCCTTCTGCGCCGCCGTTACACCGTGCTTCTTGTGACCCTTGGGGTATGCTGCGTGGGCATCGTCGGCTGCCGCCTGTTCGTCTCCACGCCCGTATGGCAGCTTGCGCGCGAACCCTTTCAGGTCTCCCGGCTGAAGGTCAGCCCAGGGCTCGCCGACATCATGACCGTAGCGGAGTACAGCCTTCGATCCGGCCTGGGCCTCGATCGCGCGACGGCAGTGTCCTATGCGCTCGCCTTACTCGCAACCCTGGGCTACGCTCTTCTTCTCAGCCGCTTTCGTCTTTCCCTCGCCGTTGAACTCACCCTGGTCGGCTTGGCGAGCCTGCTCTTCTTCAAGCACCTCGTCTACGACTACGTCCTGCTTGTCATCCCGCTCTGTTATGCCTTATCCCTCAGGAGCATTCGCCAGAAGACGCCCATCTTCCTCGGTGTCTTCGTCTTCTGGTTCTTCGCGGCCCTCCTGAATCGCGCCGCTACCGACCAGGCCGTCCATCTTCCCGCGTTGTGGCTGAACTTCCTTCTGCTCACGGCGTTGCTCGCGTACACCACGGTCGTCGCGCTCCGACCGAACCCAACCGGCGTCCCCGATCCGCTCCCTCGTCCGTGACCCGGCTCCCTCGCCATGCCGCAGGCGGCGCCCCACCGCGCATCCAACCGCCATGGCTTTGCGAACGGCGAACGTCGTGGGTTCCGGACCGAACGGCCTGGCCGCCGCCATCACCCTTGCGCAGCGGGGTATCGCGGTCACCGTCTTTGAGCGCAACGGGCAAATCGGCGGTGCCTGCACCACGGCGGAGATCACCCTGCCCGGCTTCCGCCATGACCTTGGCTCCTCCGTGTATCCGCTGGGCGTTGCGTCGCCGTTCTTCAACACGCTGCCGCTGGCGCACTACGGCCTGCGCTGGAT
>CAXUNH010000239.1:0-4827 GCA_964252405.1 uncultured Acidobacteriaceae bacterium
GCTTCCTGCGTCACATCCGTGCGCAGGAACACAGCACGTTCGCCAAGCTCCGCCGCATACGCCGCGCCTGCCGCCTCGTTCATGTCGGCGAGCACGGCAGACCCGCCACGCTCTACCAGCATCCGCGCCGTCGCCGCGCCCAGGCCTGATGCGCCCCCGGTCACCAGAAACGCCTTCCCTTGAATCTCCATCCCCTTACCTCACCGGCCCTGCCGCGGTCGTCACGCCGCAACCTCCGGCTCCGCCGGCACAAACAGATCCACGAAGCTGTACACCGGCATGGCTTCGAGCGCCGCCTGATCCGCACACGCCTGCAGAATGCGGCTCTGTTGCTCGGGAGGGAAGCGCCGCTGGAGGTTGGTTCCAAACTTCTGCTCCAGCAAGGGAATGCCCTCCGCGCGTCGCCGCCGGTGACCCAGCGGATATTCCACCGTCTGCTCCCAAACCGCGCCGTCCGCAAACGCAATCGTCACCGTGTTCGCAATCGACCGCTTCTCCGGATCCAGATACTCCGCCGTAAAACGCGGTTCTTCCACGCACGTGATCTTCGCCCGCAGCGCATCGATCCGCACATCCGCGGCGAGGTGATCTTCATAGTCCGCTGCCGTCAAACGCCCAAAGATCAATGGCACGGCCACCATGTACTGCACGCAGTGGTCGCGGTCGGCCTCGTTGCTCAAAGGACCACGCTTGTCGATGATCCGCAGGCACGCCTCATGCGTTCGTATCGTCACCTTGCGTATCTCCTCCGAGGTTCGTCCCTCCGCGGCCATCCGCCGGTGCAGCGTCATCGCCGCCTCAATGGCCGTCTGCGCGTGGAACTCCGCCGGATAGCTGATCTTGAACAACACGTTCTCCATCACATAGCTGCCGTACGGCCGCTGAAACGCAAACTCACGTCCCTTGAACAACACGTCATAGAATCCCCACGTCTTTGCCGTCAACACACTCGGGTACGCAGGCTCGCCGCTTTTCGCGATGGACGCCAGCCGCACCGCACGGCTCGTCGCATCCCCCGCCGCCCAGCTCTTGCGCGGCCCCACATTCGGCGCATGACGATACGTTCGCAAACTCTGCCCATCCACCCACGCCAACGACAACGCCGCAATCGTCTGGTCATAACTCAGATCCAGCAGGTGACTCACCACCGCCGTCGACGCCACCTTCACCAGCACCACATGGTCCAGACCGACGCGATTGAACGAGTTCTCCAGCGCCAGGCATCCCTGAATCTCATGCGCCTTGATCATTGCAGTCAGCACCGCGCGCATGATCACCGGACTGCGGCCCTGCGCCGCAGCCGCGCGTGAAAGCCAGTCCGCCACAGCCAAAATGCCGCCCAGATTGTCCGAAGGATGCCCCCACTCCGCCGCCAGCCACGTGTCGTTGAAGTCCAGCCAGCGGATCATTGCCCCCAGGTTGAACGCCGCCTGCACCGGATCCAGCTCAAACCGCGTCCCCGGCACACGCGCGCCACCCGGCAACACGGCACCCGGCACCACAGGCCCAAGCAACCGGGTACACGCCGGGTACTCCAATGCCTCCAAGGCACACCCCAGGCTATCCATCAGGCATAGCCGGGCCGTGTTGTACGCCAGCTCGCTCGTCACCTGGTAATGAAAGACGTAATCCGCGATATCGCTCAACACACGATCCGGCGCGGGCCTTGCACTCATCTGCTCCGGCAAACTCACCTTCCCTTGTTCTCATCGCTCTCTGGTTGTCATCCCCAAAGGGGATCTGCGTTCGGACTTTGCGATGACCGTCGCTTCACCCACGCTCCGTCAAAGGCACAAACACCAGCTCCTCCGGCCCCGTATAGTTCGCCGACGGTCGGATGATCTTCCCATCCTGCCGCTGCTCGATCACGTGCGCCGCCCAACCAGCCACCCGCGCCATCACAAACAGCGGTGTAAACAACAGAACCGGCACGCCCATCCGCTCATAGGCCACTGCGCTGAACCAGTCGAGATTGGGGAACATGCCCTTCACCTCCCACATCACGGCCTCAATCCGTTCTGCCACCGCATACCGTCGCGTATCGCCGGCTTCCGCGCTTAACGTCCTGGCCACATCCTTGATGATCCCATTGCGCGGATCGCTCACCGTATACACCGGATGCCCAAAGCCAATAATCACCTCACGCCGCCCCACGCGCTCACGGATATCCGCCTCCGCCTCCTCAGGCGACCCATACCGCTGCTGAATTTCCAGCGCCACCTCATTCGCCCCACCATGCTTGGGCCCCTTCAACGCCCCAATCGCACCCGCAATCGCCGAGTACATATCCGAGCCCGTTCCCGCAATCACACGCGCCGTAAACGTCGAGGCATTGAACTCATGCTCCGCATACAAAATGAGCGATGTCTCCATCGCCTCCACCCAGCCTGCCTTCGCCTCCTCGCCGTGCAGCAAGCGCAGGAAGTGCGCCGCAACCGTTGTATCCCTCGTCTGCACCTCCGTGCGCGTTCCTCCGTGCACGAAGTGCTGCCAATACAGCAACGCCGACGGCAGCGACGCCAACAACCGGTCCGCAATGCCGCGCGCTCCCGCGTCCTCATGGGCCTCCGGCTCAGGCTCCAGGCATCCCAGCACGGACACATACGTCCGCAACACATCCATCGGGTGCGTACTCGCCGGCAATAACTCCAGCGCCTTCTTCGCAGCCTCCGGCAGACCGCGCATTCCGCGCAGCTTTGCCTGGTATGCCTCCAACTCAGCCCGCGTAGGCAGCTTGCCGTGGACCAGCAGATGCGCCACCTCTTCGAAGACGCACTCCCTGGCCAGATCGCCAATCTCATACCCGCGATAGTGCAGGTCATTGCCCGTCCGCCCCACCGTACACAGCGCCGTATTGCCCGCCGGCGTCCCACTCAACGCCACAGACTTCTTCGGCCTGAACCCCGCTCCCGGTTGCCCTTGCTGCTCCGCCGCTGCCGCTCCACTCATCACTCCTCCACTCACACCTCAACGACCCTTCTTGCCCTCTGCAAACAACGCATCCAGCTTCTCTTCATACGCGTGGTAGTCCAGGTACCTGTACAGATCCGCGCGCGTCTGCATCCTGTCCAACACCCCGCGTTGCGTCCCCTCCGCACGAATCGCCTGGTACACCGCCAGCGCCGCCGCATTCATCGCCCGGTACGCCGCGCAGCAATACAACACCATGTCCACCCCCGCGCCCGCAAGCTCTTCCTTGGTCCACAGCGGCGTCTGCCCAAACTCCGTGATGTTCGCCAGCACCGGCACCCCTGCCGCACGCTTGAACTCGGCATACTGCGCCAACTCCGTCACTGCTTCCCCAAAGATCATGTCCGCGCCGGCCTCGGCATACGCCGCCGCACGCTCCACCGCCGCGCTCAACCCCTCACTCGCCAGCGCATCCGTTCGCGCCATGATCACAAATCCCGGGTCCACTCGCGCATCCACCGCCGCCTTCACGCGATCCACCATCTCGCTCACCGGCACAACCTCCTTGCCCGGCCGGTGCCCGCAGCGCTTCGCGCTCACCTGATCTTCCATGTGCACCGCCGCCACGCCCGCCTTGCCCATCGACCGGATCGTCCGCGCAATGTTGAACGCGCCGCCCCATCCCGTGTCGATATCCACCAGCAGCGGCAGCGCTGTCACGTCTGTAATCCGCCGCGCATCGATCAGCACATCTTCCATCGTGCTGATGCCCAGGTCCGGCATCCCCAATGAATTCGCCGCCACGCCGCCGCCCGAGAGATACAACGCCCGAAACCCGGCGGCCTCGGCCATTCGCGCCGCATACGCCGTGATCGCGCCGACGATCTGCAGCGGCTTCTCCTCCTCCACTGCCATCCGAAACCGCGCCCCCGGCGACCCTTCCTGTCCCACGTCACGCATCTTTGGCGATCCCCTTCAACCAACATCCCGCCGCACAGTCCACACTACACACCCCAGCCGGTCTGCTGGGCGATATGCGCTCGGCACCAAAACGAAAGGGCAGGCCCTCCAGCCCGCACTGGACAACCCTAAACCCACACCAGTACCGTGCTCTAGAACCAACCATCTACGGACCACTACTCACGACCGCAAACACGAACCACCAACCACCAACCACCCATGACCGACATCGCCATCGTAAGCGCCGTCCGCACCCCGGTCGGCAAATTTCAGGGCGCGCTCAGCGACTTCAGCGCCACCGATCTCGGTGCCCTCGTCGTGCGCGAAGCCGTCCACCGCGCCCACCTCGACCCATCGCAGATAGACGAGTGCATCATGGGCTGCGTCCTTCCCGCCGGGCTCGGCCAAAACCCCGCCCGCCAGGCTGCCCTACGCGGCGGCCTCTCCGACCGCGTCGCCGCCCTCACCGTCAACATGGTCTGCGGCAGCGGCCTCAAAGCCGTCGCCCTCGCCGCCCAATCCATCGCCATCGGCAACGCCGAGATCGTCGTTGCCGGCGGCATGGAGTCCATGTCCAACGCCCCTTATCTGCTTCCCAACGCCCGCAAGGGCCTTCGCATGGGCGACACGCCGCTCATCGACTCCATGGTCAAGGACGGCCTTCTGTGCGCCTGCGACGCGCAGCACATGGGCATGACCGCCGAACTCGTCGCCGACAAACACAGCTTCACCCGCGAGCAGCAGGACGCCTTCGCTCTCGAGTCACACCGCCGCGCCGCGCTCGCCACCGCCGAAGGCCGCTTCGCCGCCGAGATCCTCCCCATCACCCTCCCGGCAAAGAAAAAGGGCGCCCCACCCACCGTCCTCTCCACCGACGAGTCCATCCGCCCCGACACCACCCTCGAAGCCCTCGCCGCGCTACGCCCCGCCTTTAAACCCGAGGGCGGCACCGTGACC
>CAXUNH010000240.1:0-4809 GCA_964252405.1 uncultured Acidobacteriaceae bacterium
GGCTAAGGTGTGATGGCGTTTGCCCTGGACTCGTATGATCGTGAGGAACGCAGGCGTGGCGTCCTTTGGGCGAGCTGTGGTGCCGGTGGAGAGACTTTGCGAACGGCGTGGAAGGCCGGCTCGCGGTGCGAGGAAGAGCGATGGAGATTGCCGATTGGCGCAGCAGGATTGATGTGTTGGACGAGCAGATTGTGCGGCTGCTCAATGAGCGGGCGGCGGCGGCCGTGGAGATCGGCAGGCTCAAGCAGAAGAGCGGGGCACCGATCTATGAGCCGAGCCGCGAGCAGAGCGTGTTTGAGCACGTCCGTAGTGTGAACCCGGGGCCGCTGACGGCAGTGCAACTGCAGGACATCTACTACCGGGTGATGGACGTCATGCGGGCCCTGCAGCGCGTGGAGCCTGCGGACGCGGAAGGCCGAGGGCCCGAGGCGCAGCAGACCGTTTGGTCTTGAGGGCGAGTTGAGGCGAGTTGGGAAGCAGGGCCGTTTTGGCAGGAAGTTCGGTCGCGTGCCGGTTTGGCGGCAGCCGCGAGGAGGGGAACGCAAGTGATGATCGTTGCGATGCAGGATCGCGCTACGGATGAAGAGATCGCCCTGGTGATCGAGCGGATGGTGGAACTGGGCTTCAACGTCCACCGCACGACGGGCGAGGTGCAGACGATTCTTGCCGGGGTGGGCACGCCGGCGCACTTTGAGGTGACCGAGTTCCAGGTGCTCAAAGGAGTGCAGCAGGCGTACCGCATCAGCTCGCCGTACAAGCTGGCCGGGCGCGGTTTCAACCCCGATGGCACGCGGGTGCACTTTCCGAACGGGGTGGTAATTGGCGGCGATGAGATCGTCATCATGAGCGGACCTTGCTCGGTGGAGAGCAAGGAGCAGATTCGACTGAGTGCACAACAATGCGCGGCGGCGGGCGCGCAGTTTCTGCGCGGTGGAGCGTACAAGCCCCGGTCCTCGCCTTACTCGTTCCAGGGCATGGGGATTCCGGGGCTGCAAATCATGCGCGCGGCGGCCGAGGAGTTTGGGCTGCTGGTGATCAGCGAGGTGATGGAGATCTCGCAGATTGAGCCGATGCTGGAGTATGTGGACTGTTTCCAGGTAGGCGCGCGCAACATGCAGAACTTCAATCTACTGCGGGAGCTGGGGCGGGTGCGGAAGCCGGTGCTGCTGAAGCGCGGCATTGCGGCGACGCTGGAAGAGCTGTTGCTGAGCGCCGAGTATATCCTGGCGGGCGGCAACTATGACCTCATGTTGTGCGAGCGAGGGATCCGGACTTTTGAGACGTATACGCGCAACACGATGGACATCTCGGCAATCCCGGTGTTGAAGAGCCTGACGCACCTGCCGGTGCTGGGCGATCCGTCCCACGGTGTCGGTAAGCGGGAGTTTGTGGCGCCGTTGGCGTTGGCGACGGTGGCTGCGGGCGGCGATGGGTTGTTGATGGAGATGCATCCGAATCCGGACAAGGCGATGAGCGATGGCGCGCAGAGCCTGTTTCCGCAGCAGTTGACGGAGCTGGTGGAGAAGCTCAGGCAGATAGCGCCGGTGGTGGACCGGCGGGTGGCGGCTCCGGCCGCTGTGCCTGTGCACGCGTGAAGGATGGACAGCGTTTCCGGCCTAAAAAAGGGAGCGTGCGTCGTAAAATGGAAAAGCGAGGTGAGTCGTGACGGCCATTACAGATGCGGAACGCGCACGAAGGTACCGGATCGTTGAAAGCGCGATTGGAACGCATGTGATGGAAGGACTCGAGCCTGACGCGCCGACGCGGCAGATTATGCTGCAGTGGGCAGAAGGAGAGCTGACCATGGAGCAGTTCTCAGCGGCGATGCAGCGGCATGCTGAAGGGGTACTTGCGGATCTGCGTCGTCGTTCGCTGGCAGGGGCGGCATAGTTGGCGGAGGGGTTCGACCGGGATCCCCACTCGCAAGATGGGCAGGCTTGTCCGAGAAATAGATTTGGTCTCCGCAACTATGCGGAGCTCACGAAGCTCGAACGCATTTATGCTGAGCAACGTTTGATCGAGCTGGAGTCCGCCGCTGTATCAGGCGACTTTGACCGGAAAAAACTATGTCTCCTTCATGCCTACATCTTCCAGGATGTGTTTCCCTGGGCGGGGCAACTGCGAGTTGTGGGGCTGTCGAAGCCGGGTGGAGCTCCGTTTGCAGCACCTCAGTTCATCGCTACAGCTCTGGACAGCCTGTTCGCAACACTGCATGCGGAGAGGCTTCAACATGAGTTGAACGCGGATCAGTTTGCGGAACGGGCGGGGTTTTATCTGGGCGAGATTAACGCGATTCATCCCTTTCGTGAGGGAAATGGGCGGACACAGCGGGAGTTCATCCGTCAGGTTGCGGCGAAGGCCGGGCACACACTTTCGTGGGCGGGATTCACGCAGGAGCAGATGGTGAGGGCGTCGATCCTGTCGCATACGCGGGGCGATCATCGCGAGCTTGCTAGCATCATCAAAGCGGCGATTGTGCCGGAGGATGCACTCGGGCGCGAGATGCCCTCGTCAGGGCAGGACGCGTAGCACTTCGTGGGTTTTGGGTCGGAGGGTCCGGCCCTGCGCCTGCAGGTTTCGGGATGGAGAGAGTGAGCGCTGCGGTTCAGCGGATCGTCGTGAAGCTGGGCACCAATGTCATCATGCGGGCGGATGGCAAAGTGGCGCTTGGCTTGTTGTGCGGGCTGGTGGAGAGCGTAGCCGGGCTGCGGGAACAGGGCATTGAGGTGCTGGTGGTGAGCTCCGGCGCGGTGGGGCTGGGTGTGGAGCGGCTGGGTTTACCGGCTCGGCCTTCTCCGCTCGCGGAAGTGCAGGCGTGTGCCGCGGTGGGGCAGTCGCGGTTGATGGCGCTGTATGACGATGCGTTTGACCGGCTGGGGTGTCGCATTGCGCAGGTGTTGCTGACGGAGGATGATTTTCGCGACCCGGTGCGTTATGCGAATTTGCGGGCTACGTTGGATTCGTTGCTGAGGCTGGGCGTGATTCCGATTGTGAATGAGAACGACACGGTATCGACGATGGAGCTGGATCGGCCGTCGAGCGTGACGGAGCGGGTTGATGGGGAGCGCGGCGAACGGGGCGAGGGCAAACGGATCTTTGGCGACAACGATCAGCTCTCCGCTTTACTGATGGAGGGCATCGGGGCGGATTTGCTGGTGCTTTTGAGCGATGTGGATGGCTTATATGATCGCGATCCGCAGAAGCCGGAGGCTGCGCTGCTGGCGCATGTGTCCATCGTGGATGAGGCTGTGCTGGCCATGGCGCATGGCGGCAACGGGCGCGGACGCGGCGGCATGTCCAGCAAGCTGGAGAGTGTGCGGATTGCCCTGAACGCGGGAAAAGAAGCCGTGATTGCGAATGGGCGGACGCCGCGCGTGCTGGAGAGGATTGTGGCGGGGGAGCCGGTGGGGACGCGGTTTGGGTCCACCCCGGCGGTTGGGGCTGGTGGATAGCTTTGGTGGCTGGTCTTGCTGCTGGATGGAGGGTGTGAGGTGCTTCCGATCCGTGATCCTGGACGTGATGTGCGCGAGGTGGCCCGGGGGGCCAAAGCGGCCTCGCGTAGGCTGGCGACCCTGAGTGCGGAACGGCGCAATGCGGCGTTGGAGGCGATAGCGACGGCGCTGGAGAATGCCGGGCCGGCGTTGTTGGAGGCAAACCAGTCGGATGTGGCCTGCGGAAGTGGCTTGTTCGAGGGACGGGCACTGCCGCCGGCAACGATGGCGCGGCTGAAGCTGGACGAGGGCAAGCTGCGCGAGATGGTGGAGCAGGTGCGGTCGGTGGCGAGGTTGCCGGATCCGTTAGGGCGCGTGCTGGATGCGGTCGAGTTGGATGACCGGGATCCCGATGGCGGGGCAGAGACCCGGGGCAGCAAGGCGTCTGGACGCGGGGGCCCTGGGATGGTGGAAGACCGCGGGTTGCGGTTGCAGAAGATCAGCGTGCCGTTAGGTGTGTTGGCCGTGATCTTTGAGGCTCGGCCGGATGCGGTGACGCAGATTGCGTCGTTGGCGCTGAAGAGTGGAAATGCGGTGATTCTGAAGGCCGGTCGTGAGGTGGAACAGACCGCGTTGGCGCTGGTGGAGGTGTTACGTGGCGCGATTGCGGTGGAGGGGATTGCGGAAGATGCTGTTTCGCTCATTGTGGGGCGGGAGCGGGTGACGGAGTTGCTGGCCGCGCATGACCTGGTGGACCTGGTGATCCCGCGTGGGCCGAAGCAGTTGGTGGAGTTTGTGCAGGCGAATACGCGGATCCCGGTGTTGGGGCACTCGGAGGGTGTGTGCCATATCTACGTGGACAAGGCTGCGGATGCGGAGTTGGCGCTGCGTGTGATCGCGGATGCGAAGCTGGACTACCCCGCGGCTTGTAACGCGGTTGAGACGGTGCTGGTCCACCGCGAGATTGCGCCGTTCTTTGTGCCGCGACTTGTCCGAAGCCTCCAGGGCATGGGTGTTCAGCTTCACGGCGACCCGGGGGTGCGCGCCCTTGCGGAAGATGCGGCGGTGCTGCCGGTGGAGGATTGGCATAGGGAGTTTGGGGAAGCTGAGTTGTCGGTGGGCGTGGTGGATTCGCTGGAGGCGGCCATCGCGCACATTCATGCACACGGGTCGTCGCATACCGAGAGCATCCTGACCGAGGACGACGAAGCCGCCGAGAGGTTCCTGCGTGAGGTGGATGCGGCTGGAGTTTTTCATAATGCGTCGACGCGCTTTGCGGATGGGTTTCGGTATGGCTTTGGGGCCGAGGTCGGGATCTCGACGAGCAAGTTGCATGCGCGAGGGCCGGTGGGTTTGGAAGGATTGACGACCTACAAGT
>CAXUNH010000241.1:0-4787 GCA_964252405.1 uncultured Acidobacteriaceae bacterium
GATAGGGTATGTGAGGTCGTTGGGGTACCTGAATACGCAGAAGGAGGACACGGGCTTTGAGGGCTTCGAGGAGACGCCGGCGGGTGGGTTGAGTTCTACCGCGGCAGACATGAGCCGGTTTGGGCAGATGCTGCTTGCGGAAGGAATGCTGGACGGGGTACGGGTGCTGCAGCCTTCGTCGGTAGCGCTGTTTTTTGCCCCGCAGTTCTCGCCTGCGCCAAGGGTTGCGCCGTGGAACCTCGGTTTCTACCCGGAACGGAGAAACGGGTATACGTTCACAGGCCATGGGGGCGATTTGATTGGCTTCCACAGCGAGTTCTGGGTGGAGCCGACCCGAAAGCTTACCTTTCTCATCTCGTACAACTCGCAGAGATCGGCGGGGGTCGCGCGGACTGAGGTGTTTCGTGCGTTTGCGGATCGCTATCTTCCCGGGCCGGCCCCGGTCATCGTTCGAGCCAAGCTGAGCCAAAGTGATCTTCGGGCCTACGCGGGCTTTTATAGTTCGGCAAGGCGTGAGGACAGCACCAAGCTACGGTTGACTGGCCTGTTTTCGGCGCGCCGTATCAGCGTGAATAAGGAGGGATACCTTACGATCTCCGGTGTGAGCGACTTGCGCGGCGCGCCGTTGCATTTTGTCCCGGTGGGAGAGGACACCGTCTACAACGAGGAGGGGCAGGCGTTTCTGCACTTCACGCGGGACGCCCGGGGCCGGGTGGATGGATATGTGTCGCCCTCCCGGTCGGATCGCGTGCCTCTCGGGATGAACCCGGCGTTTGTCGGCTGGACAGGGGCCGTGGCGATCGTGACGATGCTGCTGGTCTTGGGGGCGGCGCTGGTAAGGACCTGGAAGCGGCTGTTCCAGCGGCGGAGGCCTCGGCCACAGCCGCAGGCGGGCACTCGCTGGGTAGGGCTGCCGTTGCAGTTGGCAATGTGGGGATGCCTGGCGGTCTTTGCCGACCTGGGCGCGATCGGCGGGCATTTGGCGGAGTTTACGAGCCTGGGCCAGATCAGCCATCTGGATGGCTGGTTTGCCGGCCAGAATGTATTGACGTTTGTCGCACTCCTGCTGCTTGCAGCGGGGCTTGTCCGTGGCCTCTCAGCGCTGGGGGACCGATTGCGTTGGATTACCAGGGTCAAGTTCCTGGTGGTGATGTTGAGCTGCGTTTGGTTCGGATGGTTCTTCCTCTACTTCCACTTCCTGGGAAGCGCAAGCCATTATTAAGCGAGGGCCGTGGACGGTGCGGAGGCGAAGCATGAAATCGAAGTAAGAGGCACTCAGGAGAACGGCGAAGCCCTAAGCACCCCCTCACAACGCGTCTGTGTGGGCGCGGTCCGGGTGCAGAAACCGGGGAGACCCGGTCCTAGGCGCCGAGTTCGCTTCGGATAGCGCGGGCGATCGCTTCGGCGTGGTGACGCATGCGGGCCTCGTCTTCGGCTTCGATCATGACGCGGGCCAAGGCTTCGGTGCCGGAGTAGCGGATGACGACGCGGCCGGTATCGCGGAGTTCGTCTTCGGCGGCGCGGATGGAATCCACGACGCTGGGCAGGGTGTCCAGAGGCCTCTTCTCGCGGACGCGAACGTTCAGGATGACCTGGGGGTAGTTCTTGAGGTCGGCGACGAGTTGGCCGAGAGTCTTTCCGGAGCGGTGCACGACGTCGAGCACCATGAGTGCCGTGAGGAGACCGTCGCCGGTGGTCGCCTTGGCGGGGAAGAGGATGTGGCCGGACTGTTCTCCACCGAGAGAGGCGCCGGTCTTCTGCATTTCTTCAAGGACATACTTGTCGCCGACCGGGGCGCGCAGCATCCGGATGCCGGAGCGGCGAAGCGCGGCCTCAAAGCCCATGTTGCTCATGGTGGTGGCGACGACGGTGGCGTTGGCGAGTTCGCCGCGGACGTGCAAATCCCGGGCGCAGGCGAGCATGACGGCGTCGCCGTTGATCACGCGGCCATGCTCATCGGCGAAGAGGGCGCGGTCGGCGTCACCGTCGAAGGTGAAGCCCATGACGGCGCCCCGCTGCCTGACCTCCGCGGCGACGATCTCCGGGTGAAGCGCGCCGCAGTGCTCGTTGATGTTGCGGCCGTTTGGGGAGGCGTGGGTGATGTGTACGGTGCCGCCGAGGTGCTCAAACAGTTGGGGGGCAAGGGAGGAGGCGGCGCCGTTCGCGCAGTCGATCACAACGGATCGGTTGTCGAGCGAGATGCCGGGCACCGTGGCGAGCAGGAACTGGATGTACTCGAGGCGCAAGCTCTCGTCCATCGCTGGAAGCGAGGCAGGGTCACACGGGGCGGCGTGATCGCCGTTGTCGCCCGCCAGGTGTTCTTCGATGAAGGCTTCGATGCCGAGTTCGGTCGCATCGGGGAGCTTGTAGCCGTCGCCCCCAAAGATCTTGATCCCGTTGTCCTGCCAGGGGTTATGGGACGCAGAGATGACCACACCGGCGCTGAAACGGTGTTTCCGCGCGAGAAATGCAATGGCGGGTGTTGTGAGGACGCCGGCAAAGGTAACCTCGGCGCCGGCGCCGCGGAGACCTTCGGCGAGCGTGGCGGCGATCCAGGGACCGGATTCTCGCGTGTCCATGCCGAGAACCACGCTGACCGGGATGCCGGGTGTGTCGGTGGTGAGCTTGCGGGCGAGCGCCTGACCTACGGCGTAAATGGTGCGGGGATCCAGGGGGCTTTCGCCGGCGACGGCGCGAATGCCGTCGGTACCGAACAACTTGCGCATGAGGCTTGCGGTCTCCGCCCTTTATCTTACTGACGGCTAGGGCCCAGTGCTCTGCCCCGGATGGGGAGGGGCATTCGAGGTCAGCGGCACGCGCACATGCTCCCCCTCCAGGCGAGTCGCCCTTCCTTGAGCAGCAAGGGCACTGCTACCAGGGCAGCCACGGAGTCCAGCCAATCCAGATGGAAGGCGGCGTTCAGGACGAGACCCGCAAGCGTAACGCCGGCCAGGTAGGCGCACGTGGCAGATTGGACAGCATCCGCAGCCAGGGCGACGTTGCCGTTCTGAATGGCGGCATCGCGCTTGAGCCGCGCCAGCGCCGGCATGATGAGGAGGGCGGCTGCTGCGATGGCGATGCCCCCTGGACTGACCTCCGGCCGCACGTGGAGGAGGCGGCCCAGGACTGCTACAACCGCCACCACAGCGGCCAGGACGAAGAGCAGCACGGCGGCGGCACGGGCTGCCTTCGCTTCGGAGATGGGCGCCCGGGGCAGCCATTGCAGCAGGACGATGCTCGCGGAGATCAACTCGATCACGCTGTCCGATCCAAACGCGAGCAGCACGGGACTGTGCGCGGCCATGGAGGCGCGGATCGCAACCGCGCACTCCAGCAGGAGCCAGGCAAGCGTAAGGAGTTGAAGGCCCATGGGGCGTCGAGAGCCCGCAGGGGCAGGCCCGAGGGCGACGCGAGGATCAGGGGAAAGATTCGCCACGCAATGTCCTTTGGTTAGCGGTCGGCGCGGGTGTCCAGGACCTCTGCCCTAAGGGAACCTTGGGCCAGGCGAGCGGTGATCCGCTGACCCGGTTGGGCGAGTCCAGCTTCGCGAAGGAGGTGTCCGTCCGGGCCGTAGACGAGAGCGTACCCGCGATCCAGCACGCGCAGGGGACTCAGCGCCTGAAGACGCGTGGCCGCTGCGTCCAGCCGGCGCTGGTCTTTCCTGAGTCGAAGGGTGGCAGCGCGTTCCAGGCGTGTCAGCTGTTCGTCCAGGCGCCGACGGTCGGCCTGAAGGCGGACCGCCGGGTTGTGGCGGGCCAGGCGCGCTTCTGCGGTTTTGAGCCGGTTGAACCCGGAGCGGAGACGTGCGTTGAGGGCTCCTTCCGCACGGAACTGGAGTTCGTCGAGCCGTTGTGTCCGGCGGTCGAGCCCATCCTGGACGCGCCGGAGCACGGTGTGCGCTCCCAGCCGCGCCAGGCGCTGCTGCGCGTTCAGCAGTTGGTAACTGCCCGCCCGGCTGAGGCGGCGTTGCAGCCGGTCCACGTGATCCTCCACGCGGTGCTGGGCGGCGGTGAGGAGTTCGGCCGCGGCGGACGGTGTGGGTGCGCACACGTCGGCGGTCGCGTCGGCGATGGTGGTATCCGTCGCGTGCCCGATCCCGGTAATCACGGGCACGACGGAGGTGGCGATGGCACGGGCGATCCCCTCGTCGTCGAAGCCATGGAGGTCCTCCCAGCTTCCGCCGCCCCGGGCGACGAGGACGACCTCGGCCTGGTCAGGGTGTGTGTTGAACCAGCGCAGCCCGGCAGCGACCTCGGCCGGGCAGTTGGGACCCTGGACGGCGGCGGGGTAGATCAGCAGATGCACGGCAGCATGGCGTCTGCGACAGACCTTGACGATGTCCCGAAGCGCGGCGCCGTGCAGGCTGGTGATGACGCCGATGCAGCGGGGGAACGGCGGCAGGGGGCGCTTGCGGTCGAACAGACCTTCGCGGCGCAGCTTGTCTTTCAAAAGCTGCACAGCGGCGAGCAGGGCGCCGAGGCCGGCCTGCTGCACCCACTCGGCGATGAGTTGAAGCTGACCGCGGCTCTCGTACACCGATAGCTGGCCGTGGATCTTGACGGCGTCGCCATCCTGCGGACGGAAGCGCAGCAGGGCGGCCTGACGGCGGAAGAGCACCGCGGAAAGTTGGGCGCCGGCGTCCTTGAGCGTGAAGTAGCAATGACCGCTGCCAGCGGGACGCCAGTTCGAGATTTCGCCCTCCACGGTGACCCGGGCGTAGCCGCCTTCGACAACCCCGCGAACATGGCGGACGAGGCCGCTCACCGTCCAGGTCTGGGGATCGGAGG
>CAXUNH010000242.1:0-4773 GCA_964252405.1 uncultured Acidobacteriaceae bacterium
GAACTCGGAGAGTTCGGCAAATTGGACGGCGATGGTGGCGGCTTCGGAGCGGGCGTTGGCGTTGGCGTAGCGGGTGAGGGCGGCGAGCATGCCGTCGGCGTCGACGCGCATCTCGGTGACAGGTTGGGAGAACCAGCGGTCAACGGCGCGGTTCATCAGCAGATAGCTGAAGGCGAACATGAAGGCGAGGGGAACGAGGGAGACGAGGACGGCTCCCCAGAGCATGCGGGTGCGGAGACGGGTGCCGAGGACGCGGCTGCGCTGGTCGGCGTAGAGCTTGAGGAGGTTGCGGACCAGTGTGACGAGGACGCCGACGAAGAGCAGGAAGGCGACGACCGAGAGGGCGAGGAAGACGAGGGTTTCGACGGGAGACTGCGGGTCGAGGACGGGCTTGTTGAAGGCGTTGAGCGTGCCGAGGGCGAGAAAGAGGACAAGGAGGCAGACGCCGAGGGCGATGATCCAGGCGCGGCGGCTTTGGGTGCTGCCCATGAGGAGGAGTGTACGCTGCCGAGCTGGGGTGCTCCCCCTCCCCTGGGGGTACCGCTCTGGCAAAGTCTCTGTTTTGTTAGAGATGCGATGGGTGCGGACTGCAAAGTCTTCAATCCAGAGACTTTGTGGGCAAAGTATCTGGATTGAAGCACTTAGGGGCTGGTTGCTGGACTTCTTCTTCCCCCGATGTGGCTTGGGCTGTGTTTAGTGTAGGGGAGTTTGAGGGGAATATCACGCAGCTCGTAGGTACCGCAGAATGTTGGAGATAGCACGGCCCCGACTTGACAGGTCCGGGCGGTTCGTCGAGGGGACGATGAGTTCAGAGGGGGATGGCTTTGCGGGGGTGTACCGCGGGCCATTGTCTTTCGTCGCCGCTGACGGGCGATTGCGCCTGCGGAATGATTCAGCTGCTGACTTCGTCGGTCAGCAGGATGGAAAGTTCGATCTCTTTCTGGGGTGGAAGTACACCTTCTGCCGGATCGTGAGGGTCTGCTTCGCGGACGGAGTCTACTTCGAGGAAGATGTGCTTGATTTCGGGGTACTGGCCTCGAACGCGTTCCTCGATGAGGTCGACGCTGGACTCCACCTGGCGGCTGGTTGCGCCTTTACGGAACTGCACGGTCATGGCGAGCAGCGCGTCCTGTGGGCCGAAGAAGGTGGTGAACGGGTAGCCGGAGCGCTCGACGCCCGGCACATCGGCGGCCATCTGGCAGATGGCCTGCAGGGCGGCGCGGTCGAGGCCTTCGCCGACCAGCAAGGTCTTGGTTTTCGCCCCGAGCAGGCTTGCAACGGACATGAGCAGCAGACCGATGAGGATGGAGGCAGCTCCGTCCAGCCAGAGGAGGCCTAAGCGCTGTCCCACAAACGTTGCCAGGGCGGCGATCAGGATCCCGAGCACGGCTGCGGAGTCCTCGAAGAGGACGGTGAAGGAGGCGGGATCCTTGCTGCGCCGGATGGCCTTGAGCAAGGAGATGCCCGCGTTGATGCTGCGGAACTCGCGGAGCGCGACGAGCAGGGAGCTACCTTCGAAGAGCGCGGAAAAGGCGAGGACGATGTAGGTTGCGCGCAGATGCTCGAGCGGATGTGGCCTGAGCAGGTGCGAGACCCCCTCGTAGATGGAGACGCCGCCGCCGAGGGCGAAGACGGCGAGGGCGACGACCATGGTCCAGAAGTAGAGTTCGCGGCCGTAGCCGAAGGGATGGAGTTCGTCGGCGGGGCGCCGGCTCATCTGCAGGCCGAGCAGCAACAAGCCGCCATTGCCGGTATCGACCAGCGAGTGGATGCCTTCCGAGAGCATGGCGGAGCTGCCGGTGAGGGCTGCCGCGACCATCTTCGCCGCCACGATGGCCAGGTTCGCGATCATGGCCGCGTAGAGCACCTTGCGCGTGGAGGTGAGACCGGCATCCGGCCCGGCTCCCGGGTTCGCGATGGTGGGGGAGGGACTAGAGGCGGCGGTCATGCTGGTGAAGAACGGCGGCTAGACCTTTTTTGAGCACAACGATTCTGGCCTGCACTTCGTCCAGCCGGCTCGTTCGACTCGACTCACCGCCGGCGGCTGTCTCCCGTTGTAAGGTCTCCGCGAGTTCCTGCGCCTTCCGGAGTTTTTCAGCAAGCGTGGACGCCAAAGGAACGCCCAGGGCGGCCTTTTGACGCTGGTCCAATCCGGCGGCTGCGAAGGGACCCTTTGTTCGTGGAAGCATGCTGTGGCTCTCCGACAGCCAATAGTGTCCACAGTAGGCAGGGAGCCATCAGGGAGACATAAATGGGTTTGATGCGGGAGACGGGACGTTGCTTCTGTTGCGGGTTCCACGAGGGAGCCGATGGGGTTGTGTTCGCCTGCCCTGCGGCGGACGGGAGACGGAAAGTCGTAGGCCAAGCGCCCTGTCGAGAAGCTCCCAAGTCCGGCCTTCGTTTCACCCCTGCTGACCCGGAATGGCCGGCCCCGAGTCGCTAACTTCCGACAACGGCGTTTATCGGGAGTTGTGTGACTGCGGGAGGCGATCCGTGGACAGGTAGGTGCAGCCGAGATTCTGTTCTCGGCTGTACGATCGTGCGGTTATCCGTCCTCCCGCGAAGCTTTCCTCCGTGTTTCAGACCAACGCACAAGGGCCTGCAGCGCCGGCCTTAGATCCAAGCCGATTTCTGTCAACTTGTACTCGACTTTCGGCGGCACTTCGGGATAAACCGTGCGATGTACGACACCATTCGTCTGCAGATATCGGAGCTGTTGAATGAGCATCTTCTGCGAGGCGAGCGGGATTGCGCGCTCCAACTCCGAGAAGCGCATGATGCCTTTATCAAACAGATGGAAGACGATCATCATCTTCCACCGGCCCTCAAGCAGTTTGAAGGCCTCCTCCGCTGCGTCTGCTGACCAGTCGTTCGTCGTGTGACCAGGCTGTTCCGCCTTCACCTTACCTTTTGGTAAGTACCGCACCTTTAGGTCAGTTCTTGTCATCAGGCCCCCTACCTCCTAGAGTATCCACAGAGGGACATCATGAGCAAAGAAGCAAATATCGCAACGCAGAAGCAGATGGGCGAGATCGTCAACAGCCATCAGTTTGGAAAGCTCAAAGAAGTGTTCGCGCCCGGCGTCAAGGATCATGATCCGGCCGACGACCAAGGTCCTGGTCCAGAGGGCTTCATCGGATGGTTTACGCAGTTCCACTCTGCCTTTCCTGATTTCAAGATTGCCGTCGAACACATGGTCGCCGATGAGGACAATGTAGCCTTTGCGTACACGATCACAGGAACACACGAAGGTCCGTTCAACGGCATCGGCGCCACCGGGAAGAAGATCAAGATCCGGGGCATGCAGATCTCGAAGTTCAACTCGGACGCGAAGATCGTCGAGCGCTGGGGAGCGTCGCATGAGGTGGGTATTCTGCAACAGATCGGTGCGATGAAGCCGGTTGCACACCTTGATGAGCCGCCTGTTCTGTCCGCTCCGACTTCGTCAGGACAGATCTAACATCACCTGGGTGGTCTCTGTGCAGTAAGGCGACTCGCCGAACTCGTCTCGATTTGTGTCTGGTGTAAGATCGTCGGCTACACAGAGACCATTCCTTCTGATCATGACCCGCTGACACGCAATCCGTCTTTTGGGCCGGCTTCATGAGGAGTTGTCACCCCGTTATGAGGGCCGCAGACGCTCTTCTCGGTAGGTCACAGACATCAACCGCAGATCAGTAGCGAGAAGTCGCCTTCTCGTCAGTGAAAGAGCTGGAAGCCCTTCCGACAACGGCGTTATCAGGACTAACGAGGCGAAGGACAGATTAAGCGGCCATGCGGATTCGATCCGACCTTCGTCATTGCTTTTGAGATCGAAATAAGACAACAGCCGCGACTGTCAGCGAGGCTGCTACAGCCCATTTCACCCAAGTCGATGACGTGGACTTTTCCCTCCGCTCAGGCTGAGGCACGGGATTTCCGGAGGTCGCGGCGAGTATCAAACGCGCGGCTAGTTCTGGTTGGTCCCACTGAGGAAAGTGCCCGCAGTTCGGGAACCAGAAGAGTTGTGCGTCCGGAAACTTGGCTTTTGCCCGGGCGGCCTGGCGCGGCAGACAAACGTGGTCGTGCTCGCCCCAACCAATCACGAGAGGAGCCAGGATGGAGCCTTTGGGGCTGCCGCGCTGCACCTCGCCGTGGGCCAGGTTCCCGAGGAGCTCATCGAAGGAAGGAGAGGCTGCGAAGGACCGCATCTCGGTAAGCGTGAGGTCGGAGGGGAGGGACCAGGGATGCGCGGAAAACTGAGCAAACAGTGCGGTGCGACCGAGTGAACTGCTCGTGATAGCGGGCATCACGGGCTGTAGGGCTCGCACGAGGCGCACTGACGCCGCCACGGAGTGGTAAAAGACGGGGATCTCCCAGCCTTCCCAGAAGCCTCCCGGATCGAGTGAGACAACGGCGCCGAGGATACCGCCGCGCCGGACGAGCTCAAGAACGAGGCGTGCTCCCATCGAGCTCCCGACCGCATCGATGCCCAGCAGACCCTCTTCTCTGAGATATTCCGTGACGGCATCGGCGAGCGTGCCAATTGATACGGGACCGGACAGTGGAGGCGTTTGGCCGTGGCCGGGGAGGTCAATGGCTATGACTTGACGGCCGCCCGTTGTGAGGCGGTCGATGACAAGCCCCCAGGATGCCCAACTTCCGCCGATGCCATGTACCAGAAGAAGCGGTTTACCCGATCCGCGACGAACTGTGTGGAACTTCATTCGTGTTTGGATGCGCATTTCCCTCGCTGCTCCTCCTGGTTACGGTTGAGCGGGTACCGAGAAGTCG
>CAXUNH010000243.1:0-4763 GCA_964252405.1 uncultured Acidobacteriaceae bacterium
CCAGCGTGGCGGGAGTGCTTACCCCGGGTCTGCCGTCTGTGGATCGCACCTTGAGCTGGGTTCACCTTGCGGCACGCTATCCTGTGCGCATCCGCATCCAATCGCCGCCGCCCAGCCTTCTGCGGGTTGGGCAGACCGCCGTGGCTGTGGTGCATCCGCTGCCCGGAGCGGGGCGCTAGGGCGATGGGTAGCCTCGCGGTTCCAGGCCCGAAGACTGGCTCCAAGGGAGCGCCGCAGCCCGCCCGGGAGATGAGCATACCGCCGTTCAGCAGGTGGTTTCCGGCCTTTCTGAAGGACGAACTCCGGCCCTATCCCGGGCGCGGGCTGCTCACGCTCAGGTACGTCCTGGCCGCGACGCTCACCATGCTGGTGATTGTGACCTTTCGCATCCCCGGGGCCTCTGTCGGAGGCTTTTACAGCCTGCTGCTGCCGCGGGATTCGCCCTTCGCAACCGCAAAGTCCGCCTACGCCCTGCTGCTCGCCTTCGCGTCGTCCCTGACCATCGTGACGATCGGCACCATGCTGTTCATCAACTATCCGTTGACGCACTTCCTTTGGGTGATCGGAAGCTTCTTTCTCGGCTTCGCCGCGCTGAGTATGATGACGAACTATGCAGCGGCTTCGGCCTTCACAATTCTGATCGTGCTCGCAGTTCCGGCCTGGGATGCCCCTCTGCCCACCGCAGCGATCGTCGCTTCCAACCTGTGGGTGGCCGGCAGTGTCGCCGTGGCTATTGGGTCCACCTTGCTCGTGGAGTCGGTGTTCGCGCTGTTTGGGAACGCAAGCCAACTCGAAGATGGCCTGCGTGAACGGCTGTCTGCCGTGGAGGAGTACCTGCAACAAAGCGGCACGACGGGTGCGGACGAAAAAACAAAGCAGAAGATTCAGCAACTGGCCATGGTTGGCGTCTCCAGGCTGCGGCGCGTGGCGGTAGGGAGCAGTACTGGAGCGGGCGAGATTGCCCGTCAAAGCACCGCCGTGTCGCTTGTGGGCCGACTGGTCGATCTGTCGGCCACGCTCGCTAACAGGAAGGGCTTCGCGGCAAAGGACAGGCCGCGTTTACTGGCTTTGGCGGAACAGGTTCGCGTGGCGCGAGACAGTCTGACGGGCAGCCGCCACGACGCACCCGGAGGAGCGGCAAGCCCTCTCGACGATGAGGCGCCTATGCTGCTGGAGCTGGAACGAAGCGTGGAGCTTCTGCGTGTGTGCCTTGCTCCAACCCATGCGCAGACGTTCACGGCGGATCTGGCGGAGCCCTCCGACCCGCCGTTTCTGGTTCCCGACGCCTTTTCCAATCCGGACCATCTGCGCTTCGCCTTGCGCGGTTGTCTTGCCCTGGTCATCTGCTACGTCATCCTGAACGCGGTGGCCTGGCCCGGCCTCAGCACCTCGCTGTTCACCGTCGTGGTGACCTCGTTGAGCAGCATCGGCTCGTCCCGGCAAAAACAGTTGTTGCGAGTGTCTGGCGCACTGGTGGGCGGCCTGCTTCTGGGAATGGGATCCCAGGTGCTGATCCTTCCCATGCTGGATGGCATTGGCAGCTTTACCGTCATGTTTGTCGCCGTCACCTGGGTCGCCGCCTGGTTTATCACGGCCAGTCCGCGCATTTCGTATTTCGGTACGCAGATGGCACTGGCCTTCTTCCTGATTCACCTGCGCGGACCTTCCGCGCAAACCAATCTCGCCATTGCGAGAGACAACATCATGGGCATCTTTTTGGGTCTGATCGTGATGTGGCTGGCCTTCGACAGCCTGGGGTCCAAGCCGGCAGTCGTGGTGATGCGCGAGCTGTTCGCAAGCAATCTGAAGCTGATGGCGCAGCTGGCGACATCCTGGCCGGACAACCAACCCACGGACCTGAAAAAGATTCGTGAACTGCGCGACAAGATCAGCCAGAACCTGAGCGCGGTGAACTCCCAGGCTGACGGTGTTCTCTTTGAGCTCGGCCGATCGCGAACGGCAAGCCTCCGGCTGCGCAACCTGCTGCTTGGTTGGCAGCCCCGGCTGCGCAGCATCTTTCTGTTCCAGATTGCGCTTCTGCAGTATCGGGCGCCGGTATCGCCGGCAGAGCTCCCGGAGGCAATTCTGGAGGCGCAGGCCAGATTCGACGGGCAGGTAAAGGCAATCCTGGAGTGCATGGCCGAGGTCTTCAGCAGGGGCATCGCCCCGCCGCGCGAGCCCTCCCTGGCACAGGCCTATGAGCATCTGAGCGAAGCCATCAACCAGACCTACGGAGGCCATCCCACCCCGCGGGCTGCAGCTGTCCTCTCGTTGTCTTCGCAGGTCACGAACTCTGCACTGGCTTTGAACCGAGAAGTGAGCACTTGCCGCAGCAAACTGCTTTGACCGGCCGTGAGCCGCGACGTCCTTAGGTTGCCCATCATGGAAGTCAGGCCGGCTTCTCCATTCGCCGCGTTAGAGGAAGGGGTCTAGCCCCGACACCTCACGGGTCGTCGACAGGCTCAACTTGCGCCAACCGCGTCTCTCAGGACCTATCTTCCCGGGCGTCGAAGCGCCTTCGCGCGGTAATGATCTCCGGTCGACGACCTTCAGCCCATGCCACCAAGGTTTGAATTGGCCCTACCAACGAAGTGCCAAGCTCGGTGAGCGCGTATTCGACCTTTGGTGGGATTGTGGGATAAATAGTCCGAGTCAGCGCACCATTCCGTTCCAGATCCCGCAATGTCTCTGTGAGCATGCGTTGACTGATTCCCTGCACTCTCCGTTTCAATGCGGAGAAGCGAAGCGGACACTCCTTGGCAAGCTCCAGAAGAACGAGTACAGACCACTTATCGCCGACCTGGTTCAGGATGCCGCGAACTGGGCATGGGTGGAGCTCATCAGCCGCTTTCATGGTTACTGTCATGTGCCTTGGGCGGGACAAAGTGCCGTCTTCCACTAGCCCAAATTCTTACACATAATGAGACCTGGTTACGAATAGGAACCGACCCACCGTTGACGGGGTCTGATCGGAGAAAACATGAAGGCAATTGTTATGCCGGAGTACGGCGGCCCGGAGTTGTTCACGTTGCTCGAGGTTCCACAGCCCAAGCCTGCGCGTGGCGAGGTCCTGGTCAACGTTCACGCTTCGGCTGTCGATCCTGGCAATGTAAAGCGAGCTTCGGGTGCGATGCGTGGATTGATGCCGGAGCTGGACTTTCCCTGGATACCTGGCGCAGCCATCTCCGGCGTGATCGAAGAGGTGGGCGAGGGAGTCACGGCGTTTCGCAAGGGAGACGCCGTGTATGGCTACAAGGCGACCGGCGGAGCTTATGCCGAGTTCGTCGCTGTAAACGCAGGTGAGATCGCGATGAAGCCGTCAAGCCTCGATCATGAGCAGGCGGCCTCCATCGCCGTGGCGGGGCAGACCGCCTTGTTGACCATGGACGCAGCTGACCTGCTGGCGGAACAAAGCATGCTGATCCTCGGAGCCGGAGGCGCTGTCGGGGGCATGGCGCTGCAGTTGGCCAAACTCCGAAAGGCCCGCGTGCTCGCCATGTGCCGGACCAGGAGCGTGGACCGCGTACGCTCCTTGGGAGCCGACCAGGTGATTGATGCCGATGCCGTCACGTTTGAGTCTGTCGCGGAAGAGGTCGATGTCGTGCTGGACACGTTGGGAGGCAACTTCGAACAAAGAGCCCTCTCTGTCCTGAAACCGGGAGGACTTCTTGTAGCCATCGTGCAACCACCCTCCCAAGCTGCTGCCGATGCTCGGCGAGTCCGCGCCGTTTTGGTGAGAACTCAGAGCCAAACGGCTACACTCAACGAACTCAGCCGGAAAGCAGATGCCGGAGAGATCCTTCCGTTTGTTGGGCGGAGCTACACGCTGCATGAAACGGCACAAGCCTGGAAAGATTGGCAGGCTAGACTCACCGATGGCAAAGTCGTCATCCGGCTTACGAATCGGTGAGTCGGTGAACTCTGCGGGCTACGCAACGGAGAACCGCCTTGCGTCTCAACGATCGAACACATCGCTTTCCTCGAGATGCGCGAGGAGCTTCTGATGCGTGGGCACCCAGCCGAGGCGCTCCTGCGTCAGCTTGCTGGACGCGGGATTGTCGATGCCGACCAGGGGTGCGGTGAAGCCAAAATGCTTCGCCACTTCCCCCGGTTGCTTCGATGTCACCGGTACGTTCAGGCGTCGTCCGATTACTTCTGCGATCTCCCGCAAGGGAATGCCTTCTTCGGCGACGCCGTGATAGCTGCTTCCCGCAGGGCCATTCTCCAGCGCCAGGCGGAAGAGCCGAGCAGCATCCAGGTAGTGAACCGCCGGCCAACGGTTCCGGCCGTCTCCAACGTAGGCGGACTCCTTCTTCTTGCGGGCGGTTGGAATGGTCAGGGAAACAAGGCCGAAGGCTCTTGGTCCGTGAACAACGGGAGCAAGCCTGATGGCGGAGGTGCGGACGCCGCGGGAGACGAAGCTCTTAAGAACGTCCTCCGTGCTGGCTCGCAAGATACCGAAGGCGGCGGGATCATGGTTGTAGGGTTCATCCTCGGTCGCGAGCTGCCCGTATTTCATTCCCATGGTGCCGAATGTCGCAACGAATGCGCTACCCTTTTGCAATGTTTCGCCGATGGCCACTATAGCCTTACGATCAGCGGCGACCCCAGCTTCCATAAATCGCTTGAAGATGCCTTTAGGCGCTCCGCCCATTAAGACTCGAAGACGTGTCATCAGCGGCATGTGCGAGAGTTTATGGTAAAAAGCCGTGTGAATGACACCATCTGCGGCAGATGCCCCTCGGCGCAGGACGGTTAGATCC
>CAXUNH010000244.1:0-4742 GCA_964252405.1 uncultured Acidobacteriaceae bacterium
TCGTTAAAGAGCTGCTGAGCGCGACCATAGTCGAGCTGCTTCTGCTCGAGGTCGGCTTTGGCAGCGTCCACGTTGGCGCGGGCCGTGTTTTCGGCGGCGACATAGGAGTTCACATCCGTGCGGCTGCTGGCGATCGTGGCCGACTGGGCGGCCACCGTGGCGGAGGGCTGTACGTTCTCCACTGTAGCGAGAACCGTTCCGCGCTTGACATGATCGCCCTCTTTAACAAAAAGATGGGTGATGCGTCCAAACGAGGTGGCCCCGACGTTGACGTAGGTCTTGGGCTTGATCTGGCCGGTGCCGCTGACCGTGGCCGTGAGTTCTGCATGGCTTACCTTGGCGGTGGTCACCGGTGTGACATTGCCACGGCTCTGCACCACCGTGCCGACAACGATACCGACGACGACCAGAAGGCCGAGGAGAATCAGGATGGTCTTCTTTTTGCTCATGGTGTGTAGGGGCTGGACCTCTCCAGCGATGGTGAGGACTGAACACCATACGCTGCGGTTGCGGCGCAGGTTCCCCAGTCTTGAGATTTGGACGGAGCGCCTGGCAACAGGATACCAACACTGGGCCGGTCCCACGGAGAAAAGGTTGAGGATGCCCGTTTGTACGCCGTATACTGATCGCGTCCTCTGTCAGGAGTTCGGCCCCATGCGCCTTCGTTCGCTCTTCGCTCTCTCGTTTGCAGTGCTCAGTCTCGGTTTTGCCCCGCCGCGGCTCCATGCCCAGAGTGGGGGGACTGTGGATCCCGGCACTGTGACCAAGGGCAGCCCCGTCGAGGAGCGTCCCGACCCGTTGAAGCGGCGGCTCGGCGACCACGAGGAGGCACAGCGCCGCAAAGCGGTGCGCAACGAGCTCAGCCCCGAAGACAAGAAGTGGCTGAACGAAGACGTTCGCTGGATCATCACCGACGAAGAGGCAAAGGCGTTCAAGAATCTGTCCAATGAAGAAGAGCGCGAGCAGTTCATTGAGATGTTCTGGCAGCGCCGCAACCCGAATCCGGACAGCCCGGAGAATGAGTTCCGCGACGAGCACTATGCGCGCATTGCCTACGCCAACGAGCACTTCGCGGCCGGCAAGCCTGGCTGGATGACCGATCGCGGTCACATCTATATCGCGTTCGGCAAGCCGGACAGCATCGACTCGCACCCCTCCGGCGGCTCTTACGAGCGGCCCATGGAAGAGGGCGGCGGCAAAACCTCGACCTTCCCGTTTGAAACGTGGCATTACCGCTATCTGGCGGGTGTGGGCGACAACATCGACATCGAGTTTGTCGACACCTGCATGTGCGGCGACTACCATGCCACCATTGATCGCTCCGAAAAGGACGCCCTGAAGCACACGCCGGGCGCGGGTCAGACCCTGTACGAGGGCATGGGGATGGCCAAGCAGTCAGACCGCTTTACCGGTGGCCTGGAACAGCTTGGGCCCGGACCGATGTCCTCTTCCCAGCAGAGCAAGCAGTTTGACCGGCTGGATACCTTTGCCAAGCTGATGGCGCCACCGCCGGTGAAGTTCGCCGACCTGGATCAGTTCCTGAGCTCGGGCAAGGTGCTGAGCGGACCGCCGTTCCTGTTCGACGTGCGGACGGACTATGTGAAGCTGACCAACGACACCGTGCTCGTTCCGGTGACGCTGCAGATCCGCAACGCGGACGTCACCTATAAGAGCAAGGATGGCGACTCCTCCGGCGTGGTGAACATTCTGGCTCGGGTGAGCAACATCAACCATCATGTGGTCCAGACCTTTGAGGACACGGTTAAAGTCGAGACCCCGACCGATCTCCTGGACCGTACAAAGGTCGGAAATTCCGTGTACTGGAAAGCTTTGGCCCTGGCCCCGGGCCGGTACAAGCTTGAGATCGCGATCAAGGACGTGAACAATCCGGATCACCTGGGAACCTGGCGGCGCAGCGTCGACGTGCCGAAGTTTGATGACGATCGGCTGGGCCACTCGTCTCTTATTCTGGCGGACCGCATGGAGCGTGTGCCGTCCAAGGACGTTGGGACAGGGAATTTCGTGATTGGAAACACAAAGGTGATTCCGCGAGTGCCGTCCACGATCTCTACGCCGGTCGTGTTCCACCGCGCTCAGAACCTGAACTTCTGGATGCAGGTCTACAATCTGGGTATCGGCGACAACAAGCGGAACGATGCCACGATCGAGTACCAGATCTTGGATTCTGGGACCAATAAGCAGATCCTGCAGTCGCAGGAGTCTGCGGCCAAACTCAACCCGAACGCGGACCAGCTTACGCTGGAAAAGACCATGCCCCTGGGCAGCCTGGAACCGGGCCGGTACCAGGTAGTGATCAAAGTGAATGACGGTGTCTCGAAGCAGGCCATCGCGGAGAGCGCTCCCTTCATCGTCGAACAGTAATGAGGGGCTGACGCTGTTGCAGCCTCATAGCCTTGCGGTATGGCCGATGCGGACAGGACAGGCTACGGCCACAGTACAACATGCGCCTCGGCAAGAGGCACCTTTCGGAGAGCAGTAGGCGCGCGAAAGAGGGTAACCAGCGCGGTGAGGCACGTCGTAGCAAGGCTTGCTCTGTTGATGCTCACCTTGAGCATCGCCCCGGCCTGCGCGTGGGGTGCCCCGGACTCGGTCGTAAGCGGCGTGGTGCGGGACGCGCACGGAACCCCGCAAATGGGGGCTCTGGTCGAGCTGCTCGGCCCGGACGCTTCGATCGTGGCGCGCGCGTTCACCGACGATCATGGACGTTACTCGCTCAACGCGGTTCTGCCGGGAAGTTATCAGTTGCGCGCGTCCGCGGCGTTTCTCGTGCCTGTCGTGCGCGGGAACCTTCGCCTCCGGGCAGGGGCCCGGGCGGTTGCGGACCTCACGCTCACGGCGCTTTTCCAGGCGGGTGCATGGCTCCCCACCGAAAGGCGCACGGGGGCCGAGCCGGCCGACGATTGGCAGTGGACTCTCCGGTCCACGGCAAACCGTCCGCTTCTGCGGCTTGCGGACGATTCCCAGCCCGCTTCTGGGAGCGCAGTCTCCTCCAGTGCCGATCGGAGGCAGCCCGTGTTCTCCGAAGGGCAAGTGGTTCTGCTTGCAGGGGACGGCAGTTTTGGACAGGGCGGGGCACACCAGGTCATCACCATGGACCACGCCGGGGTCGACGGGGACGTTTCCGTCATGCGGGCCAACCTGCGGGACAGCCCGGCGACCGGGGCGGGAGCGTCTTTCGTGTTGGCGGCAGGTGTGGAACGTCAGCGCCCCCTTGGCGGAAGTACGCGCCTGTTCGTGAGCGTCGAGTCGCATCCGGAGCTCCAGACTCTGGGAGGCGGCGGGCTCCAGCTGCTGCGGTCTGCTGCGACGGACAAGATCGTTCTCGGCGACACCTTTGTCGTGGATGCCGGTACGCTTTTCACCGCCGAGAAGCTCCTCGGGACGCGCTTTGACTCGGCTCCTTACCTCCGGGTGGCATTTCGTCCGTCTTCCGAGATCGCCCTCGAATACCGCATGGCAATGGACCGTAGTCTCCAGCGGACAGAAGATCTGGACGGGGCGGCGCTGCCTGATGCCGGGCTGAGTGACGCCGAAGGGCATCCCTTGATGACCAGGGGCCTTCATCAGGAGCTCGTGGCAACGGACGCCGAGAAGAGTCATGTTCTCAGTCTTGCCGTCTACCACGACGCCTTACCTGTCGAGAGTGTGGAGGGTGGCGGGGTGACCGCCGACCAGGATCTCGCGGGCTTGCCTGTGATCACTGACCCAAGCACCGGAACCCTTCGACTCGCGCTGCAAGGTCTGTCGAGCAACGGCCTGCGGGTCGCATGGACCCAGGTATTGTCTCCTGTTGTTTCGCTATGCGTAGAAGGCGACCTGGGAAAAGCTTTGGAGACGGACGCGAGGCCGCAGGATCTGGCGTCGCTCTCTTCCTCGGTGCACCCCCGTACCACGGGCGCCGTCACGGGATCGCTGAGTCTGCGGGCGAAGCGATCAGGGACGGCCCTGGACGTGCGTTATCGCTGGCAGCCGGAAGGGTCCCTCACGCAGGTCGACCAGTTTGACGCCGCTCCGGGCGATGCCTACCTCGCCGTGCGGCTGAAGCAGCGGCTTTGGAGCGGTCACCGTTTGAAGGGCCTGAATGCAGTCGTCGAGGCGACGAATTTGTTGGCGCAGGGGTACGAACCCCTGCTAAGCCCTGACGGTCACACCTTGTTCCTGGCGCAGGTGCCTCGCGGCGTGCTGGGCGGCCTGGCCTTCAGCTTCTAGAGGACTATCCCTGGAGGAGTTCCGGACCTAAGTAATCGCTGCCTGTGACCATTTTGTGTATTCATAAGCCCTTAAGTACGCTAAAGTTGTACCCAGTTGCGCCGTCTGTATCCGTGGAAAGGCGCTTCACTGTCCTATACTTTGGGAAGTGCACGGTAAGGGGTCCAAGATGCCGCAAACAGCGCGTAGGCACAGATCTTCCCGGCAGAAGACCGTGCGTTGGATTGCAGCGGCCGTTGTTCTTTGCACAACGATGAGTTGTGTCGCGCCCGTGCTCTATGCCTCTGATTGCAGCCGCTGGATTGCCGAATACAAGCAGGGAATCCTGCAGCAGCGCGCTGCCCGTCGCTTGCGTGCGGCCAAGTACCGCCTGACCGTGCTGGTTGGCCCTCAACACCCCGTGCATCACTATCCGATGCGCCGGCCGATGGGACCCCTTGAGGCTCTCCGCCGTTTTCAGATCGACTGCGGTGATCTGGAAACGCCCGAGCAGGCGCCCAAGATGCCCGTTC
>CAXUNH010000245.1:0-570 GCA_964252405.1 uncultured Acidobacteriaceae bacterium
GTGCTGTCCGGATCCTCGCCGGTTGACTTCTTGGCCAGGGCTGGCACGCCGGGCTACGCGGCGCTGGCGCGGCAGGTTGGGATATGGGCAAGGATGTGGCGCGTCACGCCGCCGCTGGTCTCGATCTCGAGGTGGAGCCATGCTATAAGAGGCCATGGCCAAACGTCCCGCTCCTCCACCACCGCCTGCCAAGCCCGCGCCTACGGGGACCGCTGGAGCGCCGCCCCGTACCACCCGGTAACTTTGGGCTGTGCTTGGTAGGCGAGCGACCCGGCGACGGGAGCTAGGATCAGCAGCAAGCCGGCCCAACGCAGCATCCGGCCCATCGTGCTCAGGCGCAGGTTATTGGCCTGTACGCCCTCGCTGAGGCCTGCTGCGAGGGACTCCAGCACCTCGAGCTCCGAGCCAAGAGGGTCGCCCGTGATCACCAGAGGATCATAGCCGACCATGCTCCACGCCCTTGGGCGGACGGCGTGGATGCCGATGCCGGCGGCGACGAACAACACCGCGCCGGCAATCCCCGCTCCCAGCCGCCCGGCCGGCGCCTGCACGGTGAACACGGCGCCAGTC
>CAXUNH010000245.1:580-4741 GCA_964252405.1 uncultured Acidobacteriaceae bacterium
GCGCGGCGAGAAGGCTGACGGCTGCCCAGCCCGTCAAGGCGGTGGCACGGGCTTCCAGCGCGGTGCGGATGCCGGCCTGGGCATTTAGGCGCCCCTCTCCTTGGCGAACAGCTTCCTTGGCCCGCCAGTAGCGCAGTTCGCCCTCAACGGCGCCGACTTCGATCTCTGTCTCCTCGTCCGCGAGGATCTGACCGCTCCTGGTCCTGCGTGCGACGGCCATCAGCGCGAAGAGGCAGCACGCAATCCAGGGCAATAGTTGCAGGCTGCTCGCTCGGCCGGGCGCCTCGCGTCGACCGTCGGGCATGGGTGATCTGGGTTGCATGAACAGAGGCATACGGCGTTGGCAGCCGGCTTGGGAACAGGGCCGCCATCGCACCCTGTTCCCGCGCAGGTCAGCCGTTTGTTGTGCCGGTAGTCTTTCCGGCCATGGCGACCAATCCGGTGATGCATCAGCCGCGCTGCGGCTTGGGCGGTGTTCGGCCTGCCGGGTATGTTGCCCGGCAGGCCTGGGTTCGTCATGCCGTGCGGGGTACCGCCGGTGTGGTGGCAGCATGATCAAGCATCGCCATCATCTCAATGATCGCAGCTCGCGGCAGGTCCATTATCGAGCCGAAGCGGTCGCCATACAGCTCCAGCCAAAGATTGCCCTTGGCGATGGCGCCGAGCGGCGTACGCGCCTTGGTGGCGCAGATCGCGCGCTCCAGCCGGTCGCAGTCGTCGGAGCTGGCGAGGGCTTCTCTCCACAGCCGGCGATGCGCCCGGCTAGCGGGTCTGTGGCGTATGGCCATCTCGTGCAATCTGCGGGCGGTCGCGGTGAGTTGCTGCATCTGTTCGATGAGGTCGAGCAGATCGGCGTCGCGGTGGTCGGTGGCAGACGCCATGGCGCGGAAGGTGGCCGTCATGCCCTGCCCTCCCGGGACAGACGCACCAAGTCTTGCACCAGGTGCCACGCCCAGCGCCCGGCTGTGTGATGCGCGTCCCCGGCGCCGTAGGAGCCGGCGGCCTCGGCGATCGCCGCGTGGGCTTTGGCGAGCATGCCGGCCAGTGTGTGCGGCTCGGCCCTGTCAAGCGCGTCGCTCGTGCGCATGAAGGAGGTGCCAGAGTGGGTCGTCCTCGTTCTCCACATTGTTCGTGCTGGTGTTAAAGGCGGCGATGTTGACCGCGTGTTCGGCGGCCGTACGGATCAACGCGGCGTCGGGGTGGCCGGCCAGGTCAGCACCGGTCAATGGTATCGCGGAGGGGGCTAGGCCGATGGCGGCCAGTCCGGCGGCTAAGCCGGAACCCGCCAGCAGCTGCCGGCGGGAGGAATTTGGCAGCCCCGGTGTGGTGGTCGGGACTGCCTTGGTAGTGGTCGAGACAGAGTTGGTCGCGGGGGTGTTTGGACTGGCGGGCAGGTGGAAGGTGATCATCTCCCCGAGCCCTCCCAGGGCTGGGCTGGACGAGATGCAGGACTGGTGAAGGCTCGGTGATGCTACCTGCCCGATGTTCGAGTGGATCATGCTGAAGTCCTCGATGCGGCTTGTCACGGCCGATGCCAGGAACGGCCTGGCAGCCGGGGGGTGACAACCTGCTCGAGAGACAGGCCAGCGCGCTTTTGCCCCTTGCGGGGTTGGACATTGCGTGTCCAGCATTGGGCATAGACACACGCACTGCCCCCGGCCATTGTGCCAGGGTAGCTGCCCGCCAAGGCACGCTATGCCCCTCATTCGCCTGCAAGCGTACAAGGGGCGGTTTTGACCTCGTTACCCCTGCAAGGGTGCCGCTGGTCTATCTCAAGTCCGGGTTGTCACGCCCACAAGCACCATCGCACGCCATACCCGTCCCCCGTCAAGGGGTGCGGCGGCTTGCGCAAGTCGCGCAGGACCTTGGGGCTGCGGACCTCGTGCGGACCCGCGGCTACATCAAGACGCCCGGCCGGACAAGGCTGTTCCAAAGGCCGGACTTTCCGTCCGCGCTGTCGTCCGCGGCCACGAAGGCCTCTTGGTGAGCGTTCGGATCCAGGCCGAACGACTCCAGTGCGACGGTCAGCCTAAGACCGGTGAAGGGCTGATCTGCCGGTGGCGTCTCAGACCTTTTCCGCGCGAACGGGGAGAACGCTTCGCTTACAACACAAAGCTCCGCGAAGTCGGCAGCGAGGCGCGCTAAACTGTGCCGCGCGTAGATCATCCGTGTCGGTCCCGACCATCGGAGTTCGCGAGCCAGATCCCTGCACCGAGCAGCTTGGATTTGCATCATGACGATGATCCTTGCTGCATACTGACCAACTATGTCGTCGGAAGCCGCAATGAAAAGCCGCAGGTTATCTGTTATCTCAACGGGCACACTTGGGATGTCGAAGGCATAGCCGTGTGGGAACTGTTGTTGAGATTGCCAGGCATCCATAACACCTTTCACCTGCATGCCGCACGAAACCGAATACTCGCATATGCTGGTCAGAGTTAAAGGCAGCATTGCTCGTGCAGCAGCAAATCTCCCCCTACACCGCTCGCGCTCATGGGCGTCTTGCTGAAGCGTCTGCTGGTAAACGAACCAGCCCCCTACGCCGGCTGCGGCAATGGCAAGCACGCCCGCGATCAGGGTTTGCCACTTCTCAGCGGTGGCAATGATCTGAGCGCAACCAAAAACAACCGTGGTGGTGACACTAGCAGCAACGACAAGTACTCCGCAGCGGATCACCCAGTGTGCCAGCGTAGAAGGTCCGCAGAAGGTCCGCATCTCTCGATATTTAGGCGAACTCAGTCCGCTCATCCTCGTAACCTGATGTTCCGCTTGGGGAATTTGGTGGGCCCGGTGGGGTTCGAACCCACGACCCCAAGATTAAAAGTCTCGTGCTCTACCAGCTGAGCTACAGGCCCACGTGGCAGCGCCTAAACGCCGGCGCTGCCATCGTCAATCTAGGTCAGGTGTTCTCCTCTGCCATGAGGCGCATCTTGATGATCTTGTCGGGGTTGCTCACCGAACCGCTGCTGCCCGAGCCCTTCTTCAGGTCGTCGACGAATTCCATCCCCGAAACCACCTGCCCCCAGATGGTGTACTGCCCGTCGAGGAACGGCGCCGGGGCGAAGCAGATGTAGAACTGGCTGTTGGCCGTGTTCGGGTTCTGCGTGCGCGCCGCACCCACCGTGCCGCGCAGGAAATGGGCGGTGGTGCTGAACTCGGCCGGCAGGTCAGGATACTTGCTGCCACCGGTGCCGGTGCCGGTGGGGTCGCCGCCCTGCGCCATGAAGCCGTCGATCACCCGGTGGAACGGCGTGCCGTCGTAGAAATGCTCGTGGCACAGCAGCTTGACGCGCTCGACATGCTTGGGCGCCAGGTCCGGCCGGAGACGGATGACCACGCGGCCGTATTTCACGTCCATGTAGACGGTGTTCTGCGGGTCCAGGGCACCGGCTGGCGTCCCTTGGGCGTCGGCGGAGGAAGAAACGGCGTCGCTCATCAAAGCTCCGATCGCGGTCAACTGGAGGAAAACTCGGCGGTCCATGGGAGTACTCCGTAGTCACCCTCGGACGGAGGGGTCAGGCTTTGGCCCGCACACGTTGCAGCGTACGCTCCAGCGTCAGCGCGGGCACGAAGGAGGAGATGTCGCCGCCCAGCCGGGCGATCTCCTTGACGAAGCGCGACGAGATGAACTGGTGGTGCTCGCTGGCGGTCAGGAACACCGTCTCGATCGCCGGGTCCAGCCGGTAGTTCATGCCGGCCATCTGGAACTCGTAGTCGAAGTCGCTCACCGCGCGCAGGCCGCGGATGATCACGGTTGCGCCATTCGAGCGGGCGAACTCCACCAGCAGGCCGCTGAAGCTGGTGACCTCGATGGCCGTGCCGGTTTGCATGGCGATCACGTCCGTCTCGGCGCGGACCAGTTCCATGCGTTCCTCGATCGGGAAGATCGGGCCCTTGCCGTCATTGGCGGCGACTCCCACGACCAGGCGGTCGAGGATGCGCGCGGCCCGCTGGATGATGTCCATGTGGCCGTTGGTCACCGGGTCGAACGTGCCGGGATAGATGCCGGTGTGGCGGTCGAGCTTAGCCAAGGCTGTCGTCATCGGTGTCGGCATCGCCCGCTCCGTCGGGATTGCCCGGATCGGGCGGGATGGAATCGCCGGGGGTGGCAAGCCCTGGTTCGTCGGTGCCGTCGTCCAATCCCGCGACGGCCTCCACGAC
>CAXUNH010000246.1:0-4720 GCA_964252405.1 uncultured Acidobacteriaceae bacterium
GTTCATGCCCGGGAAGCCGCCTTTGACCTTGCCCTGGGGTTCTCCGGGTTCGAGGGACTTCATGGGGGGCTTCCCGGCCAGGGGGGCGTCGCGCCTGGAGATCGCGACGTCGACTTTGCCCAGGCCGGCAACGAGCGCGTCCACGGAACCGATATGGTCGCTGTGGGCGTGGGTGAGGGCGATGCGCGCGATGGGTTCAGAGCCGGTGGCGCGGGCAGCGTGGAGGATCCCCTGCGCCGCGCCGCCGATGGTGGTGTCAATCAGGGTGTAGCTGTCGGATTCGCGGACGAGGTAACAGTTCATGAAGCCCAGACGGGTGAGTTGGTGGGCGTGCGCGCCGGTGGCAACGACCTTCATGCGGGCTGGGACTCCTTGGGACTCGGAAGATTGGATGCGGCAGGAACGCGGAGTGCTCCATGTTGGGACGTGCAAACGAAGGCGTTTGACGCAAGAGAGGCAGAGCCTCTTGGGGCATTGAAGACTAGAATAAGGCTATGCACGTGCATGCCAAGCCAAATGCAGCGATTGAGCGGATTTTGCAGTTTTCGCTGTTGCTGACGTTCTTGTACATTCTGGCGACCTTTGCCTTCGGCATGCGCGCGCACTCGCTGGCGCTGATCTCGGAAGCCGGGCATAACGTGTCGGACTTTGCCGCGTTGGGGCTGAGCTTTGCCGCGGTGTGGCTGCAGGGGCGGCCGGCGACGGATGAGCGGACCTTCGGGTACCAGCGTGCCGGAGTTCTGGCTGGATTTGTGAACGCCCTGAGCCTGCTTGTGCTTGCGCTCTGGATCGCTGCGGATGCGGTGTTGCGGTTTCTGCACCCGGTCGCGGTGGAGCCTCTGCTGATGATGATGGTCGCGGCCGCGGGCGTGGTGATGAATGGGGCGATCGCGGCGCTGCTGTGGCGGTTTTCAGGCGATGTCAATATCCGCAGTGTGTTTGTGCACATGTTGGGGGACACGATCTCGACGGCCGCGGTGATTGTGGGCGGGTTCCTGATTGCGGTGACCCATCAGCAGTGGATCGACCCGTTGTTGAGCTCCATCATCGCCGGGATGATTCTTCTGAGTTCATGGGGGATCGTGCGCGAGACGTTGCATATCCTTCTGGAAGGAACCCCGCGCACCGTGCGCATGGACGAGATCCGTGCCGCGATGCGCGGCATTGCGGGTGTGGTGGATGTGCACGACCTGCACGTGTGGAGCCTAACGGCGCAGAGCCATGCGCTGGCGTGCCATGTGCAGGTGGGCGAGATGGCGGTGAGCGAAAGCGAGGCGCTGCTGGAGCGGGTAAATCATCAGCTCCAGGACCACTTTGGCATCCGGCATACGACGATACAGCTCGAGGTGACGGGGTGCGAGGTGACGGATGGATGCTGCTCGCCGCCGACGCCGGAGGTGATCGACGGGCATTCGCACCATCATCACGGCCCGGGTGGGCATAGCCATGATCACGAGCATGCCCACGCGCATTAAGGGTCACGGGATGGTTGGTGTTGCCGGTGCCGGCATTTCTGGGACAGAACTGGCTGCAATCGTGGCGTTAGATCTGTAAGTGCGCCGGGCAACTTCCGCTAACGGCGTTTGTCCCTACGTATGATTCGGCTTCAATGTCATGACTTCGCGGAAGCGTGCGATTTGTGGCCTTGCCGGCGAGCGTAGGTTCCGCGAAGTCGGCTTTCGGCAGTTCACAAGGCGTTGCGGCGGATGTTCCGCTCGGTAACGTCTCGTGCCGAAAGCTTCGGATCACCATCAGGCGCTTTGCGATGGATGATCTTGGACCCACGGAGACGGTCGTTCGACACGCCCTTGCGATCCGAGTTAAGGACTGTGTTGCGCGTTGTGTAAAAAGACGCCCCGGAGGGCGCCTTTCGTGTGACCGATTGTGCAGGGTCCCGGGTCAGATTAGTTGGGCGTCGAGGGTGATTTCGGCGGCTTTGAGGAGGCGGGAGATGGGGCAGCCTTCCTTGGCCTTGGTGGCGAGTTCGTCGAACTGCTGCTTTTCAATCCCGGGGACGCGGGCGCGGGTCTTGAGGTGAATTTTGGTGATGGTGGGACCGTCGTCGGTCTTCTCCATGGTGACGACGGCGGTGGTGTCGAGCTGTTGCGGCGGCTTGTCGACGGAGCTGAGCTGACCTGAGAGGGCCATGGTGAAGCAGCCGGCGTGGGCGGCGGCGATGAGCTCTTCGGGGTTGGTGCCTTCGCCGTTTTCAAAGCGGGTGTGGAAGCTGTACTGGGTCTCGTGGAGCACGCCGCTTTGCGTGTTGAGAATGCCTTTGCCGTCCTTGAGGCCGCCCTGCCAGATGGCCTGTGCGCTGCGATCCATGTGTTGACTCCTTGGCGCGCGGGGTGTGGAGCGCGCTGCCGTCTGTGTGATGCGGATTAGCGGCTTTGCCGTTAGTAGCTTTGCCTTGGCGGCTTCGCCGGTGGCGCTGCGCGTTGGCGGTAATGGCCGGAATGTGGAGTGTTGTGCGTGGGGCGGATGGTGGAAGACTAACCGGGCCTTTACGAAGTGTGGCTCGCTGGACAGGGCAGTTGCCTGAGAGGAAATGAGTTTCGCCCCCAAAAGCGAAACGCCTCGGGGCGGCAACCCCGAGGCGATTCTTTGTAAAGGAGGTAAATCTAATGCAGCCCTTTCGGGTTCGCTTTAGGCGGTATTCAGTTCAAGTCCCAGGAGAAGTTCTCCTCCTCTTGATCCTGAAAACCGTGGAGGTGCTGTTGAGGCACCTTTAATTTACAACCCCTTCGGGTGGGCTACACCATCCGGAGGGCTCTTGCATACGATGCGGAGACGACCCACACCGCAGCTACTGAGGATAGGTTCGGGCAGGGTTTGATTGCTGTCAAGAGTTCTCTGGTAACCGGTTTGGGGGACGTTGGTGGTCAGGCGCTGCGGAGCCAGATGAAGCGGGCGATGAACAAGACAGCGAGCAGGTAGAGCATCCAGTGCTCCTTGCGGGCGCGGCCGGTGGCGAGCTCGAGGGCGGCGAAGCTGATGATGCCGAAGCTGAGGCCGGTGGCGATGGAGTAGGTGAGCGGGATGGTCAGCAGGGTGAGGAAGGCGGGGATGGCGACGCGGGGTTCCTCCCAGTCGATGCGGGCGGCGGAGGCGACCATGAGGGCGCCGACGAGGATGAGTGCGGGCGCGGTGGCGAAGCTGGGGATGGCACCGACGACCGGGGCGATGAAGGTTGAGACCAGGAAGCATAGGCCGGTGATGATGGCGGTGACGCCAGTACGGCCGCCGGCGGCGACGCCGGACGCGCTCTCGATGTAGCTGGTGACGGTGGAGGTGCCGGCGAGCGAACCGACGACCGTGGAGGCTGCGTCGGCGAAGAAGATGCGGTCGAGGCGGGGAATGGTGCCGTCGGGGGCGATGAGGCCGGCGCGCTCGGTGACGGCGACGAGGGTGCCGATATTGTCGAAGAGGTCGACGAAGAGGAAGACGAAGATGATCTCGAGGGCGTTGAGGCGGAGCGCGCCGCGCAGGTCGAGGTGGAAGGCGGTGGCCCGGATGGCGAGCGGGTTGAGGGTGGCGGGCTGCCAATGAACCTGGCGGAACACGATGCCCGCGACGAGGGTGCCGAGTACGCCGATCAGCATCGCCGCGCGAATGTGCAGTGCCTGGAGGATGGCGATGAGCGCAATGCCGAAGACGGCCAGCAGCACGGGGGGCGAGTGCAGGTTGCCGAGGGTGACGGTGGTGGCGGGGCTGGGGACGATGAGCCCGGCGTTGCGCAGGCCGATGAAGGCGATGAAGAGTCCGATGCCCCCGGCGACGGCGGCGTGGAGCTGGTAGGGGATGGCCGCGAGGAGGCGCTGGCGGATGCCGCCCAGGGTGAGCAGGAGGAAGATGATTCCGGAAAGAAAGACGGCGCCGAGGGCGGTTTGCCAGGGAACGCCCATGCCTTTCACGACCGTGTAGGTGAAGTAGGCGTTGAGGCCCATGCCCGGCGCGAGCGCGAGGGGGTAGTTGGCGAGGGCGCCCATGAGGATGGAGCCGAAGGCCGCGCAGAGGCAGGTGGCGACGGTGATGGCGGCGATCGGCATCCCGGTTTCGGAGAGGATGGAGGGATTGACGAAGATGATGTAGGCCATGGTGACGAAGGTCGTCAGGCCGGCAAGGATTTCGGTGCGCCAGTCGGTTCCGTGGTCGGCGAAGTGGAAATACAGTTCCAGGCGTCGGCGCAAAGGGGCTCCGTGAGGTGGGCGGGGTTGTGTGGAGGCTTGGGTTCAGCATAGCTTGAGCGTGGCTAGTGGCTAGTGGCTGGTGGTGGTTTTTGGGGTGGCAATATGACGGCAGAGGAAGTGAAGCAGGTGCTTGGGCTCGAGCGGCACCCGCGCGAGGGTGGGTGGTTTCGGCGGATCTATGCATCGGGGGCGATTCTGTCCCCTTCCGTGTTTGCGGAGTGTACTGAGCCGGCTTACTATGACGGGCCGCGGCGGCTCCATTCGGCGATCTACTACCTGCTGGAGCTGGGCGACTTCAGCGAGATGCATCGGTTGGGGTCTGATGAGGTGTTTCACCACTATGCGGGTGCGGCGGTGGAGATGCTGCAGCTTTGGCCCGAAGGAAGGACTGAGCGGCTGGTGATCGGAAAGGACCTCCTGGCCGGACAACGGCCCCAGGTCGTGGTGCCGAAGGGTGTGTGGCAGGGCTCCCGGGTCTTGGGGCCGGTTGAGGGAGGCGGGACCCAAACTGCTGCGGGCGTGGACGGGGA
>CAXUNH010000247.1:0-4694 GCA_964252405.1 uncultured Acidobacteriaceae bacterium
GTTGAGTCCGGTGGCGTCGCCGGATAAGGTGCTGGTGTTTACGGTGCCGCATACGGCGTTGCACTTCGATCTGCAGCGGTGGTTGCCGAGGTACTTCCACAATGCGTGGACGGTGGTGGCGATGGCGCTGCTGGCGTCGGCGGTGGTGAAGTCGCTGTGCGATTACACGGGGACGCTGCTGGCGAACAAGGCGGGGTTTGGGATGATTACGGACCTGCGCAATGACTTGTACCAGGCGTTGTTGCGGCGGTCGGCGGGGTTCTTTCAGCGGCACTCGACGGGGACGCTGGTGTCGACGCTGATCAATGATGTGGAGCGGGTGCAGACGGCGATGTCGACGGTGTTGAGCGACTCGTTGCAGCAGCTGTTTACGTTGATTTTTATGATCGGCGCGGTGGTGCTGGTGGGCGGCAAGCTGGCGTGGGTGCTGCTCTTGTTTGTGCCGGTGATTGTGAGCTCGGCGCGGCGCATTGGGCGGCGGGTGCGCACGACGACGCGCAAGGGGCAGGACAATCTGGCGGAGATCCAAAACATTGTGCACGAGACCATTACGGGGAATGGGATCGTGAAGGCGTTTGGGATGGAGTTGTGGGAGTTGGACCGGTTTCGGCGGGCGGCGCGGCGGTTGTTGAGCGCGAACATGCGGGCGGTGGCGGTGTCTTCGATCTCCTCGCCGCTGATGGATGCGTTGGGGGCGGTGGCGATTGCGTTGCTGTTGTACCTGGGCCGGGAGTGGATTGTGCACCATGGGGGGACGCCGGGGAACTTTATTGCGTTTCTGGCGGCGGTGTTGATGTTGTATGACCCGGTGCGCAAGATGCCGCAGTACTACAACAGCTTTCAGCAAGCGACGGGAGCCAGCCAGGAGATCTTTCGATTTATTGACGAGCAGGATGAGGTGCCGGAGCGGAAACGGGCCGCGGTGCTGCCTGGGTTCTCGCGTGCGATCGAGTTCCGGGATGTGCGGTTTGCTTATGAACGGGAGGGTGAGCGGCGGGAGGTGTTGCGGGGGATCTCGCTGACGATTGGGCGCGGTGAGGTGGTGGCGCTGGTGGGGCCAAGTGGGGCAGGGAAGTCCACGCTGGCGAACCTGTTGCCGCGCTTTTATGACGTGACGGGTGGGGCGATTCTGGTGGACGGGCAGGATGTGCGCGATGTGACCGTGGCGAGCTTGCGCGAGCAGATTGGGAAGGTGACGCAGGAGACGGTGTTGTTTAACGACACGGTGCGGAACAACATTGCATATGGCCGGCCGGATGTGCCGATGACGCAGATCGAGTCAGCGGCAAAGGCCGCGCTCGCGCATGACTTCATCCTGCGCTTGCCGGAGGGGTATGACACGGTGATTGGGGAGCGCGGAACGCGGCTTTCGGGCGGCGAGCGGCAGCGGTTGGCGATTGCGCGGGCGCTGGTGAAGGATGCGCCGATCCTGGTGCTGGATGAGGCGACGTCGGCGTTGGATACGGAGAGCGAGGCGGCGGTGCAGGCGGCGCTGGCGAACCTGATGCAGGGGCGGACGGTGCTAGTGATCGCGCACCGGCTGAGCACCGTGCGGCGTGCGGACCGGATCGTGGTGTTGGAGGGCGGGCTGGTGACCGAGCAGGGATCGCACCAGCAACTGCTGCGGCAGGGCGGGACGTATGCGCGGTTGTATGCGCTGCAGTTTGGGGACGACGCGCCGGTGAGGGCGGCCGAGGTGCTGGCTGGGGTGGTGGAAGGTACTGCCTAGAAAGTGCTATGGGAAGTACGGGATTTGCACGGCGAGACTGAGGCGGGCGAGTACACTAAGCCTCAACAACGAGCTATGGCAGGCATACTGTTTCTCATTTCGGCGCCGAGCGGATCGGGGAAGTCGACCCTGGTGAGCGAGGTGCGGCGGCTGGTTGAGGGGCTGGAGTTTTCGATCAGCTATACGACCCGGGCGCCGCGGGGGTCGGAGCAGGATGGGCAGGAGTACCACTTCACGACGCGGGACGAGTTCCTGGCGATGGTGGGGCGTGGGGAGTTCCTGGAGTGGGCTGAGGTGTTCGGCAACTTTTATGGGACGCCGGTGTCGGGGTTGGCGCGGGCGGCGGAGCAGGGGCGGGATCTGTTGCTGGACATCGACGTGCAGGGCGCTCTGCAGGTGATGCAGCGGATGCCGAACGCGGTGTCGATCTTTGTGCTGCCGCCCAACCCCCAGGAGCTGGAAAAGCGGTTGCGCTTGCGGAGTCAGGGTGAGGGCGTTACGCAGGAGAGCGTCATTGAGCGCCGCTTGTCGGAGGCGCGGCTGGAGTTGTTGAATCTCGACCGGTACCAGTATGCGTTGGTGAACGATGTGTTGCTGGATGCGACATCCGAGATGCGAGCGATTGTGCTGACGGAGCGGGGTGAAGGTGGGCCCGTGGAGCAGCGACTTGCGCAGCGGTGCTTGACGGAGACGAAGTCCGAGCATCTGCGGGCGGCGCTGGAGAGCTTCGCGGTGGAGCTGGCTGGAACACATTAGCCAGGCTCCTGATGCAGAAGTTGCAGCCAAAGTTGCCCGCGCAGCGAGATTTCCGGGTAAGATTGCTCCACACCAGTTTCACGCACGATCCGAGGTCTCCCATGATTGGTAGCGGTCCGTACGATCCGTCGTTGAATAAATACAGTCTTGTAAAGGGCGCGGCTCGCCGGGCTCGCCAGTTGCAGAATGGGGCGCCGCCCTTGGGCGTTTCCAAATCCACCAAGGCCTGCAAGGTTGCGCAGGACGAGATTCGTGGCGGTCAGGTAACCTTTACCCTGACGGGCAAGCGGCCACCGGCCCCACCCGCGTCGATGTAGCTGCGGGAGTTGGATGGGCGTTTCACCGGAAAAGGGTCAGGGCACCTCCGACACTCTGTTGTCCGGGGACCCGGGATTGAGCGCGTGGGTGGAATACCTGCGCGACATGGGGATCTACGACCTGTACCGGCGTGAGTCGCCCGGTGTGCTGCTGGCCGACGACGTCGTTGCGCGGCTTCGCAGTAACACGAGCGCTTCTGCGGCACCCCTGGCACCTGTAAAGCCCAGCGGCCCGGGTGGCGGAGTCGCAAGGTCGTCACGACCTGCAACTGCGCCGGCCGCGGGTCACCTGCTGGGGGGCGTGTCTCCGGGGCAGGCTGTGTCGGGGCCGCTCACGGGTTCGGGGCAGCGAGATCCCGCCTTCAGAGGGGCGGTGCCTTCGCCGGAGCCGGCGCGATCCTATTTCAATCAGGAAGGTGAGGGGACGCGTTCATTACACCCTGACGAGCCCCTGCGCTCGGCGGGAGCTCCGTTGCTCCCTCCGGAGCTTGCAGCCCCTATGCCGAAGCCGAACCCCCTGGAGAGCTTGTTTCCTCAGCCAGCCGCCGCTGTTCCGGCTGCCGAACGTGCGGGAGCGCTGGTGCAACTGGGGGCGGAGATCGGGGACTGCACCCGATGTCCGCTGGCGTACGCGGGGCGGCATACGATCGTCTTTGGGGAAGGCGACCCCAACGCGGAGTTGATGTTTGTGGGCGAGGGGCCAGGGGCGGATGAGGACGCCAGCGGGCGACCGTTTGTCGGCAAGGCGGGGCAGTTGCTCAACAATATGATCGGCGCGATGGGCTTACAGCGGGAGCAGGTGTTCATCGCCAACGTGGTGAAGTGCCGGCCGCCGGGGAACCGAACCCCGGAGTTCGTTGAGGCGACGACCTGCTCGCAGTTTTTGCTGAAGCAGATCGACATTGTGCGGCCAAAGGTGATTGTGGCGCTAGGAGCTACGGCGGCCACGTATCTGCTGGGCGTACGGCAGTCGTTGGCGTCCTTGCGGGGACAGTGGCTTTCCTGCCGGGGGGCAAAGGTCACAGTGACGTTCCATCCGGCGTTTTTGTTGCGGGATCCGCGGCAAAAGGCGGAGGCTTGGAAGGATCTGCAGCGGGTGATGGCGGAGTTGGGGTTAAAGGCTGGGGCCAGGAAGGGATAGCCCGATTGCGCCTTCCGGGAGTGCCTGCCGTATAGCTGAGACCACGAGGACGTGGGGAATCGTTGCTGGGCGGAGCCATTGCGGGCGGGGCTGCAGTGCGGCGGATTGGGCCTGGTTGAAGTCCTGGTGCTTGCGGCCCTTTTGCGGGGTCGAAGCTCGCGCTCATGCGGCTTCAAGGATGAAGCCATGGACGAAACCGGCGCAAAACGGCCCGGCGCAAACCGGGCCGTGTCTAACCGAGAACGCCTTCCAGAAGAGCCGGGCCTGACGAACGAGGGCTCCCTGCCGGAAAGGGAACCGCATCGGATCGCTAGCTGTTGTCGTCGGAACTCGAGAAATCGTCGTTGGAGCTGTCGTCGAACGTGGAGTCGTCGCTGGCGTTGTTATCGAAGCTGAGGTCGTCGTCCCTGGTGCCGGTGTCGGCGAAATCTGCGCTGTTTGCCTCGAAGCCGCCGAGGCCGGACGAGCCCTGGGCGGTGTCGCCGAAGGTGCTGCGGCTGGCGTCGTCGGACGGGTTGTAGAAGCCGGAGTCATCGCGCCCGCGGTCGCTGACGTCCCGGTCCCGGTCTCGGTCTCCGCCGCGATCGTCGTCGTTGTAGTTGTTGATGATGGTCTCGCCGCCACTCCCGCCACCGAAGCCGTAGCCGCCTGCCTGGTGGCCGCCAAAGCCGTGGAAGAGATCTTCCATGCCCTGGAACACCATCTCGCCGGCGGCGACACCCGCTGCGGTTTGCAGCGCACCCTGCAGGAA
>CAXUNH010000248.1:0-4658 GCA_964252405.1 uncultured Acidobacteriaceae bacterium
CACCCACATCCACCAACTCGTAGAACACGTAATAGAAATCCCAGCCGCCCCCGAACTCCTCCTACCCCTCCTAGAAGTAGTCCCCCTACAACTCCTCGCCTACCACATAGCCGTCCGTAGGGGCTGCGATGTCGACCAGCCGAGGAATCTGGCGAAGAGCGTTACCGTAGAGTGATTGGTCTGAACCAAAGTGCAACCAAATAGATCAGTATACGTATAATGAAAGTGCGTATGCTGCCGATATACACAAAGCGGCTTTAGAAAGCGGCGCATCGAAAGGTATAGTGGTCGAACGCATGTTCATGTGTTCAAGTGGGCCTCTATGGGAGAGGAGGCAATATGCTCATTAGCGAGTTGATGGAGCAGGTCAGAACTGGGTCTCTTCTAAATGACGCTCGTCCATTTGCGGGCGACGAGGTATTCATCGAGCGAATCCGTGAATTTGAACGCGTCTATCAGATGGAGTGGTACATTTTCTTGGGAAAGATCACCCATCAAGAGCTCGTCGCGATGGAGCCCCAAGAAAGGCTCGATTATGCAGAATGGAAGATGCTTTGTGAGAAGTTCTCGGATCAGCTTGAGGATGGTCTGACCATAATGGCAAGCCCACCTCTGTGCGGAGCAGCTAAGGACGGAAAAGGCCCGAGCAATCGGGCCTTTTCCTTTGCTAACATCCAACTAAATGGCCCTCCCCCTTCAGATTCAAGACAGAAAGGATTTGCTTTCGGACGCTCGAATCTACTTCACGGCAGCAGAAAGGTTTGTCCGTTGCTCTAAGTACCTTGAGACAAACGCATTTATGCCTTTGCCAGCTTTCCAGCTGGACTTCGGCCGGTGGGAAGGCGAGTTGAAATTGCAAAACGGCCATGTGCTTCGCTTCAGGGAAATCTACACAAAGCATGATGCGAATCTGATTGAGCGCGTTCTGAACTGGGATTTTCGGCGTGAACACTCAGCTGAGGTTCTCTTTCGAGTTGATGCTCACGGGCGTCCCGTATTCAACGGTGGAGACCAGCAGAACGGTAGGCTCCACCTTGATCTGCCGAATGACCTGACGTATGAGGAGGGCGATCCGAGGCTCAGGGGATTCAGCTTGTCCCATTTCACGATGGTGGACATGATCCATCTGATCGGATTGCACCTTGAAGGCGGAGAGATGCCATGGCTATAAAGACATATACCTCATCGGCTATAGCCTACTTTCACCAAGATGGAAGGGAGAACCTGAAGGATGTTCTGCGCCTCGTTCAGCGTGCCCGATGCAAACGCCAGGAAATCTCCGCGCTAAAGGTTGTCTTTCTGACTGCATTTGGCGAAGGGCCGGTACTTGCGATTCGGGCATTCAAGACGAATCGGCCGAACATCATCGCGGTTACTTTTCCGCCTTCAGTTAAGCTTCCCGATGGGAGCCCGTACACGCTTTCTGAGCAGGTGTTGGCTTACTTACGGGCAATGAAAGTGGAAGTGGTCAGTTCACGGCTTCCATTCGATGGATTCGATGGTTCAACGCCCGTAGATTCTCAGATGGCAATGATAAAGACCATTCTCAGCCGGTTTGGCCGTAGCACCCCCCTCTGTGTACAGGCAGTTCTCCAAGCCTGTGACGCGGGTCTGATAGCAGAGGGAGAAGACGTAATCAGCGTCACCGGCGACATGGCCGCAATCGTTACCGCGTCAACGACGGCGAACTTCCTTGTCCCGAACTCTCCGTTCTCCATTCGCGAGTTCATCTGCAAACCGAGTCAGCCGATTCCTCCGTCACTAGAAGAGAGCAGGCTTGCATTAGGGCAGCATCGGCTAGCTCCTGATTCCAACGTGTAAGAACTATGGCCCACCCATGCCCATGGCGGGCCGTCATCCCATCAAAGTCCCATCCACCCACTCCCGGCATCGCCTCTACCATGACGCATGCCGCCGCGCCCCAAGCGATACCAGCACGAGGGCCATCTCCACTTCATCACCTTCAGCTGTTATCGCCGCCTCCCATTCCTTGACGACAACCCCGCCCGCATCTGCTTCGAAGAAATCCTGAAAGCCTGCCGCGGGAAGCTGCGATTGCTTCCGCCCCGGTGTATAGTGCTGCGCACATAGCAACCGGGCCCTGATGTCACCCCAAACATCAAGGAATCGGACCATGAAGGCAAGAACCCTCATCCTCAACTGCGCGCTCGCGCTGTCGGGTGCCATCCCGTCACTCGCGCAAGCTCCTCTCATGGGAACCTGGACGTTGAACCAGGGGAAGTCCCATATGCCAACCGGAACGCTGGCTACCTCCACCCTTGTCTACGAGACCCAGGGCGATACCATCAAAATCACCAACGACGGCACGACCGACCCTGGCCAGCCCATCCACACCGTGTGGGTCGGCAAGTTCGACGGCAAAGACTAACCCAATGACGGGCGATCCAACCATCGACAGCCGCTCCTACATTCTCGTGGACGACCACAATGTCATCTTCACCAGCAAGAGGCCGTCAAAGTCGTCTACACCGGGCATGTAACCGTCGCCCCCGACGGCAAGTCCCGAACCACAACCACCTCCGGCACAGCCCCGGACGGGAAGCCGTACTCCTACGTGAGGGTGCACGACAAGCAGTAAAACGCAGGCCAACCCAACGCCGCTCTAACCGCGTCCGGCGGGTGGCCCACTCATGACCTCAACCGACGGGTGCCCCATTTATGCGCGGGCCTCATCGCGCATGAGTGGGCCGTCATCCCACCAAAGTCCCATCCACCCACTCCCGGCATCGTCCTACGATGAACCATGCCGCCCCGCCTCAAGCGATATCGGCAGGAGCGCCATCTCCACTTCATCACCTTCAGCTGTTATCGCCGCCTCTCATTCCTTGACAACGACCCCGCCCGTATCTGCTTCGAAGAAAACCTGGAAGCCTGCCGCGCGAAGCACCACTTCGACGTCCACGGCTACGTGCTGATGCCCGAACACGTACACCTCCTCGTCTCCGAGTTGGAATCCTGCTCCCGCCCAACTCTAGCCAGAGTTAGAGGTGAAAGGGCACGGCTTCAGCCGTGCCTTCAACCGCTCCCCAAAGCACCCTACCGCTCTGCCGAAGGCCGGAGTGAAGCGCAGCGAAACGACTGAATGCCTTCCTCAACCGGGGCACAAAGCCCCAATTACGGGCAAAGTATTCGCAGTCTACTTGCATCTATCGCTCGCCCATACTTTGCTGCTGACTGTTTCCGACGTGTGGGCGGGTAGCCCGATCACCAACAGAACCTCCGGCGAGTGAACGGGGGCCACGCATGCCCGAAGCTCCCCATCCTTGCTCACGGTCCACAGGAGGTCGTGAACGTGCCGCCGCGCCTGAAGCGATGGCTACTCTGAGGAAGACACTGGCGGTTTCGCAACCACCGGTGTCCCAGCGCCGCTGGCGGGAAGGAGCAGACCACGGAGATTGGTGGGGTCGGCGCGGAGATCTTCTTTGCCTGCAGCGCGAAGAAAGCGATCAGTCCCACCACAAACAGAACCGCCCACAGCACAAAGGGTGGCTCACCGGAGACGGGCATGTCCTCGTGCGTGTGTTCCCAGCTTTTGGGCGGAATGGGCCTGCCTTCGATCGGCTGAAGGAAGAAACTTTCAGCGGACTTCAGGTACGTGCCCATGGCGACCATCTCCAGACCATAACTACGGTCGCGGACGAAGCCCAGAACCGCAAGGCCAAGCGGCAGAAGCAGCGTCAGCCGAGGCGTCTCAGGATGGATGGCGACCCAGGCCCACGTGGCGGCACATCCAGCGGCGATGTAGCGCTCCAAAGCACGTGCATCGGGCGATCAGTTCCACCAGTTCTCCCCGCAGTGCCTCGTATTTTTTCCCGATGAACTCGACTTGCATCTCGGCTGCTCTGTCCATGTCTGCCATGGTGCAACCTGGCCGCTCCAGGCCCAGTCCCTTTCCGCATGGGCCGGGCGGGTGGCCTCCTCGTGACCGAAATACATACCGGTTGCCCGACATCAAGGCTTAATCACGCCTTGCGGGCACCATCGCGTGGTGTTACATCGCTATAAGTCGTCATGGTCCATCAGGTCTTCAACCGGAACTCGACGGCAAAGCTCATGCAGGGCGCGGAACGCTTCGCGCTCTCGAGCCTGCAACTCCTTCCACTTCGCCAGGGACACAGAGTCCTCGCTTCGCGAATCAAAGCCGTCCACTGCCTCAGAGGCTCCATGCGCCTCGTGGAGCATGCGGACGAAGGCTTGCAAGGTTGTTTCTCCTGTCTTGTCTACCATGACCGCTTATGATTCGCGATTGGCTGGTAGTCCATCATCACGGGAGAAACTTTCTCCCCAACTCCGGTTCCATCTACCTGAGGCGCAACCGAAAGACCTCAGGAGAACGCCCATGACACGCGCGGCCCTTGCACCCTTTGCTTCAGCTCTGTTTACCCCCGTCCTACTGCTCGCCGGCTGTTCGCACCCGCAGCCCGTCTACTACGCCCCGCCTCCGCCGCCCATCAACAGCTCGGCCGTCTTCCAGCAGGGCATGCACGACGGCTTTGAAGCCGCTCGCCACGACGTCGCCGCCAATCGGCCGCCCGTCTTCGACCACCATCCCCGCTTCCGCAATCCGCCCGTCCCCCCACCCGCGTTTGCCGAGTACCGCGAAGCCTTCCGCCAGGGCTACGAGCGCTTCCTCCACG
>CAXUNH010000249.1:0-4658 GCA_964252405.1 uncultured Acidobacteriaceae bacterium
CGCGCCCCCCTCGGATGTACGCTGAGGTCCGAGGAAGGCCAAATGAATACGAAGGCTCTGCTGGAAGTATCTCTGTTTTTGCAGATCGGGATTAGTGTGGCGGTTCTGGTCACAATCATCCTCCGCAGAGCCTACCGGGTCTTTCCACAACTCACGATGCTGCTCGCGGTGATGGCCGTGGAAAGCTGCGTATCCCTGATGCTTCTGTTCTTCAGGAAAGCGCTGCACCTGAGCATTGGCGTCGCCTACCCGATGCTGTTTTACTCTACCTGGATCTGTGGCGCGTTCTCCTGCCTTGTCCGGATCGTAGTGATCTACTCCGTCTTTGCCGAGGCCATGCGTCCGCTGTCAGGACTGCATCAGGCCGGGAAGATCATCTTCCGCTGGGTCGCCGTCGTTTCAGGCTTGGTGGCGTTCGCGCTTGTAGCTGGTCCGGGTGTCTTTTCGAGCCTCGTGGCCTTCGGCGAAGTCTTCGGTCATCTCCAGCAGGGCGTTTCCGTGCTTACGATCTGCCTCCTGGTCTTTGTCTGCTTTGCGGTTCGCCCACTCGGCCTCACATTCCGGAGCCACCTGTTCGGCGTGAGCCTCGGCCTGGGCGTGATGGCTACGGTCGAACTGGTGCAGGCAGCCTGGATGGTAACCTCCAACGGGCAATCGCTATATTCGCCCGTCTACCTCTTCTCCTCCGTCGGCTTCTCGGTCTCGCTCGCAATCTGGGGCATCTACTTCGCCGCGCCAGAACCGGCGCGCAAGATGATCCTGCTCCCCACCACCTCTCCCTTCTTCTTCTGGAATCGCATCTCCGAGATCCTCGGCGACGCGCCAGGCCACGTGGCCGTCGCAGGCTTCAGCCCCAACATGCTGGCCCCCGCGGAGATCGAGATGCTCACCGCGGCCACCTCGCACGAGTTGGCCCAGACCGAGGTCGAACCTTCCGAGCCTTCCTGGACCCAGAAGAAACACCTGCCTCCGGCACCCGAGTTTGCAGGAGTCCGCCATCCGTCTCTGGCGCTCTAGCGTAAGGCGCAGGATGCCTTCTTGGAGCCGGTAACCCACGTCCTTACCGGTGCGTGTCTCGCGCGTGCGGGCCTGAACCGCAAGACGGCGTACGCCACCCTGGGCATGGCGATCGCAGCAGAGTTTCCCGACATCGACACACTCTGGAGCTTCCGCGGCCCCGTCACCGGCTTCGAACACCACCGCGGCATCACTCATAGCTTCGTGGGCGTTCCCTTCGAGGCCGCACTCCTCCTGCTTCTCGTGTTGCTTTTCCACCGGTGGCGACAACATCGCTTCCGGTCCGCTGGGCAGTCCCCCGCCGCCCCGCTCACGCAGGCACCCGTGCGGTGGAGCCTGCTTTACGCCTTCCTCCTGCTCGCCCTTCTCAGCCACCTGTTGCTGGACTACAGCAACAACTACGGCCTGCGCCCGTTTCTCCCCTTTCGTTCGCAGTGGTATGCCGCCTCCATCGTCTTCATCTTCGACCCGATCATCTTCCTGTCTCTGCTCTCCGGTCTGCTGCTTCCAGCTCTCTTCCGTCTGATCGCGAGTGAGGTGGGCACACGCAGAAAGCCCTTCGGGGGCGCAGGCTGGGCGCGCGCCGCTCTGGTCGCCGTCATCGCGCTCTGGGCCATCCGCGGCTACGAGCACAGCAAAGCGGTCACCCTGGCCGACGCGCAGACCCTACGGTCGCCCGCCCAGGAGCCTACGGGGACAACCGACTCCCCTGAAGCACTCCCCTCCCCAGTGACTCCGAACAGGGCTGCACCGCCCGAGCCCTCCCGGCCTTTGCTGGTCGCGCAGAGAACACTCGCCGCGCCAGATCCCTTCAGCATCTTTCGTTGGTACACTGCGACCGACTTCGGCCCGGCATATCGGCTGGGCACCGCAGACACCCGCACAGGAACGCTGGTTCCCGGGCAGATCCTGACCAAACCCGCCCCAAGCCCGGCCTTGACGACAGCCAAGGCCACCCATCTCGGCCGTGTGTATCTCGATTGGTCCTCCATGCCGTGGCTGAGCACGTCTACTCTCGATGCCTCCGTGGCATCCATCTCGCGTGACCGGACAACGGCAATCTCCTTCCAGGACCTCCGCTTCCTGGGCTCCAACACCTTTCTCCGCATTGGCGGGAAGACGCCGCTCACCGGGGAGATTGTTCTCGACAGCGCGGGTCACGTTCTGGAACAAAGCGTGGATGGACGCTCCGGACGCTAAGCAAACGACAAACGACGCCCTTTTCGTTCATCGGTCCGACTCGCACCATGCAGGACGGGAAGCTTCCCGTACAATACTCATACCGCCTCAAGCAGAGGCGTACGTGGCCTCCGCGCCCGGAGCTCCCGAGGACGAACATGATCCCCTACCTGGTTTTGATCTTGGCGGCACTCAGCCGCCTGGTGCCGCACGTCCTTCATGGCACAGGACTCAACGTCACCGCGGTTGGGGGCGGTCTGCTCTTCTTCGGGTCGCGCCGTTCGCGCTGGCACGCGCTCGCCGCGGCGCTGGTCATGGCGCTGACTGACGTTTACCTTACGCGCGTCGTCTACGGCTATCCGTTTCATGTCCGCAGTTATCTCGTCACCTGGGTCTGGTACGCAGCGGTTTGTCTGATCGGCCGCGGTCTCCTGCAGCGCGTCACGGTTCTGCGCGTAGGAGCAGCCGTGCTGGCGTCCGCAACGGGCTTCTTTCTTCTCAGTAACTTCGTCGTCTGGCTGGGAAGCGCCATGTATCCGCATAGCAGCGCCGGTCTTCTGGCCTGCTACGGCGCGGGCCTGCCGTTCTATGGCAATGACCTCGTCTCGACGGCGCTCACGTCCGGCGTTCTGTTCGGTCTGCCCGTCGTTGCGGCGCAACTGGTAAAGGTCCTCGAGGGTGCCTCCGCACAAAGACCGCTCCTCTAACGAGCTCTCTGCTCAGAGGCCCCCTTCTTCCATGGGCAGCGGTAAACCCCGCCTACGGTCGAAGACCTTCCGCACCACAAAGAACACCAGGAGCAGGATCGCAAATAATGCGGTCCCGATCACCAGGCCAAGGTGCTGGTGCATTGCGCGGCGCAGGCTATGCACCAGCGCCGGCCCGAACCAGATCGTCAACAGCGAGCACACAACGAACTGCGTGAGTTTGCCGAGAAAGATCGCCACCCCAAAGGGCAGGGCTCTCATCTCGAAGACACCTGCAGCAAACTCAAACAGCTTGAGCGGAGTCGGCGGGGGCAGCATCGCCGGAATAAGAATCGCGAAAAACTCCTGCTTTTCGAACCGGTCCCGTATCCGTTCGTAGCGCTCTCGATTGATGCGTTTGAGCAGGAACAGCTCCCCACCGGCGCGCCCGACAAAGAAGGGAACCAGGGCGCCGAACGCGGAGGCCGCCGCCGCCACAACACAATACAGAAGGAACTTCTGGTGGTTGTTGGCCACGTAACCAATCACGACGCCGTCCATCGAGACAGGAATCGGGATCAACGCCGAATCAATAAGCGCCAGCCCACCCACGCCCCAAACGCCGAGCGGCTTCATCACAGCCATCAGGGCAACCGAGGCTTTATGCAGGACTGCAAAAGGACCGAGTATCACGAACCTCGATTTTACGCCTCACCACGAACGCAGGCCCTGGCGTACCCGCAATCGTCCCCTGCTTCAGCGCCCATGGTCGGTGTGACCGGCCACCAGGTCAAGCGCATGGGGCAGTAGCGGCAGTAACGCCCGTAGGCCACTCACCGCGCCCGCCGGGCTCCCCGGCAGATTGACGATCAGCGAACTTCCAGCAATCCCACAAACTCCCCGGCCCAGCACGGCGTAGGGTGTCTCCCTCGCGCCTTCGCGGCGCAGGAACTCCGCCAGCCCTGGCACCATGCGTTCGCACACCGTCACCGTGGCCTCGGGCGTGTTATCTCGCGGAGCCAGCCCGGTTCCGCCGGTCGTCACGATCAGAGCAACCCCCGCGGTCGCCAGGGAACGCAGATGCCCGGTCAACACCGGCAGATCGTCCGGCGACACAATCGCGTCCAGCACTCTGGCTCCCTCGGCTTCCAGCAGCGCGGCCACACCCGGTCCGGAACGGTCGACCTGTGTACCCGCAAAGCAACGATCGCTCGCGGTGAGCACAGCGGCAGTCCGGTCGTGAAGCATGCCTTGGGACACGCTGCCCAGCATATCCGAGCCGCACCGTTTTCGTACCGTCCACGGCCTTCGCTCGGTGAGAGAATGGAGTCCGGGGCAGCAGAGAGTGCCTCGTGCGCCGCAACCTTCGTTCCGGCTCACTCGTCACAGACTCAGCAAGCAATGTCCCCATCCTCCCCCACGCCGACCGAAGATCGCCAACTGCAGCCGACCTCCTCGGACCCAGGCGAAAGCGAAGTCGAACCCGTCCCCAGTCGCTCCAGCGACCCGGCTGCCCCGGTCTCCTTCGTCCCGCCCGTCTCGGTACCGTCCACCGCCCGGCTGCATCCCCTCAAAATCCGTACCGGCCGCTACGGAGAACTCGAAGAACACGAGCTCGTCCATCTGCTGGACACCCTGGAAGACGAGCGCGCCCGTGCCCGGTTTCGCGAGTCGGTCTACCTGTCCGTTTTCATCTGGATGGCTATCGCCTTAACGGCGATGTTTGGGCCCAAGTATCTGTGGCACGCCCCGCGCGTGGTGCTTCCCTCGGAAGTG
>CAXUNH010000250.1:0-4637 GCA_964252405.1 uncultured Acidobacteriaceae bacterium
GGCTGGTGCGCCCACGTCCTTGAACAACACGACGACAACCGCCTCATCCGCCCCCGCGCGGACTACACCGGCCCCACCTACCCCGCGCCCTACATTCCGCAGAACCAGCGTTAGAGTGGCGGGCGCCGGCGGGCTGGTGGCGAGTGCACCCCCACAAAAGGCCCCACAATCACCGTGGGGCCTTCGCTTTCCCTCTCTTGTTTGTATTCCCCAAACAAGGAACCGCTGTTTTGCTCGCGAACCGCCAACCACCACCACCAACAACAACCAACCACCAATAACCAACAACCAACAACCAGCAACTACTTCGATCCCGGCGGCACCACGCCATTCATCCGCAGGTACTCCACCATCTGCCCATAGTGGTCAAACCCATGCGCCACGGCAAAGCTGGCCACCGTCGCGCGCGTGTGCATGCCGTCCACGCCTTCGATCCCCTGGAAAGCGTTCGCCGGCGTGATCGTCGCGATTGCCTGGTGCGCATACGCAAACGATGCCTGGAGCGCGGCGATAATCTCACCCTTGGTCTTCAGCGCTCCCAGGGACTTCGCCTCGACGGTCGGCTTCGGCCCGCCAAACGACATGAAGAAGTAGTAGTTCGCCTGCGCAATGTGGGTGCATTGCTGCCCAAAGGTCCGCACGCCGCTGAACGTGGCTGTGGAGCCTGAAGCAAAGTTCGAGGGCCCGGGCGCAAAGTCGAACTTGTCCGCCGGCATGGCCTTCGCCGCCGCGATCACCTCCTGCTCGAACATCCCCAGCAGCGCCTGCTGCGCATGGGCCGGGTCCACCGCCGACCCAACGGCTACCTTCTCCTCCTGCATGCCCATCTGGGCTACCGCCATCCCCGGACAACAAGCCAGCAAACACGCCAGCACAAGTCTCACACGCATACACACCTCACTCGCACTCGATCTACAACGATCACCAGCCTAGCACCGCGTGACCCAAACACTCCAAGCCCACACCGTTTGACCCACAAGACGATCCCCAACCCGCCAGCCCTCCGCACCCATCCCTGAGCACGCCCAAACGGTCCACCACCCACCACCCACCAGTACCAACAACCACCCACCAGCCACCAACAACCAACAACCAACAACCACCACCAGCGTACCCTTAACCCATGCGCATCTATCTCGACGCCAACGCGACCACGCCCGTGCTGCCCGAGGTCCTTGCCGCCCTCACGCCTTTCTTCACCGAGCATTTCGGCAACCCCAGCTCCGCACACGGAGGCGGCCAGATCACCCGCGCCGCCGTCGAGCGGGCCCGCACCTCGCTCGCTCGCCTCCTGAACTGTTCAGCGAAGGAGATCATCTTCACTTCGGGAGGCACCGAGGGCGACAACCTCGCGCTTACGGGCATCTTCCAGCCTCTGCTCGACCGGCGTGAGCCCGCACACCTCATCACGTCCACGATCGAACACCACGCCGTCCTCCACGCCGCCGAAGCCCTCGAGCGCCGGGGCGTCGAGGTCACCTATCTCAAGCCCGACCGCAACGGCGTCCTCCCTGCGGACGACCTGCAACAGCACCTGCGGCCGCACACCCGCCTGGTCAGCCTCATGCTTGCCAACAACGAGACCGGCGCGGTCCAACCAATCGGCAAGCTCGCACGCATCACCAAGGCACACGGCGCGCTGTTTCACACGGACGCAGTCCAGGCCGCCGGCAAACTCCCACTGGATCTCGCCGGCGAGTTCAAGAACGTCAACCTCCTTACCCTCTCCGGCCACAAGATGTACGCGCCCCAGGGCACCGGCGCACTCTTCGTCCGCAAGGGCGTTGAGCTCACACCCCTCTTTCACGGCGGTCCGCACGAGCGGCAGCGCCGCGCCGGCACAGAAAACGTTCCCGGCATCGTAGGCCTCGGCGCCGCGGCAGAACTTGCCTGCACGTGGTTGGCTTCCGGCGGTCCTGCACGCATGGCAGCCCTGCGCGACCGGCTGGAAGGGGGTCTGCTCGCCGCGATCCCGCACGCGGTCCTCAACGCCGCGGGAGCACCCCGCATGAGCAACACCACCAACCTGCAAGTGCACGGTGTAGACGCCGAACGCCTCCTCATCGCGCTTGACCTTCAGGGAATCAGCGCGAGCTTCGGCGCCGCCTGCCAATCCGGCGCCACGGAACCCTCCCACGTCCTCCTCGCCATGGGCCTCACCCCCGCCCAGGCCCGCAGCAGTCTCCGCCTCTCGCTCTCCCGCCTCACCACCGAAGCCGAGATCGGCCGCGCCCTCACGATCATCCCCGCAGCCGTCGCCCGGCTCCGCTCCCTCGCCCCCAACACGAAAGCCGTCCCCAAGGACGGCCTCGCACCTGTTGCCTGATCCCTGTCCTTACAGGTACCAGGGGATGTTCACCACCACGATTCGCTGATTCCCCCGTAGCAATAGCAGCAGCTTCAGCAGCTGCACCCGCTGATTGTGCAGCAAGTTCTCCCACCAGTGCCGCACCACAAGCTCCGGCAACAGAATCGCCACTTTGCGCCCCGGATTGTCGTCCTCAAGCTGCAGGATGTAATCCATCAAAGGCCCCAGAATCGTCCGGAAGTTCGAGCTCACACTCACCAGCTCCGGCTCCGGCATGCCATGCTCGCGAATCGGCTGCATCACCATCCGCTCCCAGACATCGCGGTCCAGCGGCTCGCTGTCGCTCTCGACGTTCACCACCTTCACCTCGTGGCTCATCACCAGCGCAAACCGCAAGGCCTTCTCGCTGATCTTGTCCCACCGTGCCACCGGCACCACCACCAACGGCTGTTCCAGTCCCGTAAGCCGCAACGGGGAAGGATCGGCTGTCTCCAACTGCACCCGCGAATAGTGCCGCTTGATGCTGTGCATCGTGAGAATGATCGCCGGCACCAGCAGCACGGTGATCCACGCGCCAGACGTGAACTTCGTCACCAGCACCACAACCAGCGTGATGCCCGTCGCCAACGCGCCCAGACCGTTCAGGAAGAGCTTCAGTTGCCGGTGCGGCGCATCCGCCGTCTTCATCCAGTGCTTCACCATCCCGGCCTGGCTCAGCGTAAAGGCAAGAAAGGCGCCGATCGCATACAACGGAATCAACCGGTCCGTTACACCGTCGAAGATGATCAGGATCAGCGCCGTGAACCCTGTCAGCGCATAGATCCCATGCGAAAACAGCAGCCGGCGGCCACGCAGAATGAACACGTGGGGGAGAAAGTCTTTGACGGCAATCGCCCGCGCCATACGCGGAAAGTCCGCAAACGCCGTGTTCGCGCTGAAACTCAGCGCGGCCAATACACTGCCCATCGTCAGAAAGTAAAACCAGCGCCGCCCGAACACCGCCGCCACCTGAATGGACAGCACGCTCTGGTACTGCGGGTCACTCGGATCCATCGCCGTGATGTGGTACGCCTTCGCGATATACGCCAACCCCGCCAGCAGCATGATCAAAATCGCAATGATGACCGTCAGCGTCTGGTTGGCCTTGTGCGAGCGAGGCTCCTTGAACGCCGTTACGCCGTTGCTGACGGCCTCCACACCCGTCATCGCGGCGCATCCGTTGGAGAACGCCTTGAGCAAAAGCCACACCAGCGCGAAGCCTACAAGATGTTCCGTGGTCGCCACAGGCGGCGGGGGCGGGGTCACCGCGACAGGCGCGCCGTGCGCCCCCAGGGCCCGCAACACACCGACCACAATGGTGATCGCCAGCGTGCCCACAAACAGGAACGTAGGCAGCATGAACACAAGCCCCGTTTCCTTCACACCCCGCAGGTTCACAATCACGATGATCGTCAGCACCAGCAGGCAAAGCGCCAGTTGGTGAGGATGCAGCTTGGGAAGCGCGCTCACCAGGGCCGTTACGCCGGCGGAGATCCCCACGGCAGCAGTCAGGATGTAGTCGATCATCAGGGCGGCAGCCGCCAGCAAACCGGCGCCGTCGCCCAGATTCTCACTGGCGACCGTGAAAGAGCCGCCGCCGGTGGGGTAAGCCTCGATCGTCTGCCGGTAGCTGAAATAGAGAATCGTCAGCAGAATCAGAATGGCGGCGAAAATCGGCAACAAATGCTGCTGCACCCCAATCAGCCCCAGCGGCACCAGAAGTGACATCGCCGCCTCGGGCCCGTAGGCCGCGCTGGTCAATCCATCAAGCCCGAAGATCGGGATGCCGGCCGCTACCCCAATGTGTTCATGTGCTGCATCACTGGTCCGAAGCGGTTTGCCAAGAAGAACATCGAAAAGAGACATGGGTTTTGCCAACGTGTCCTGGGGGCGCAAAGCGCACCGTGCACTATCTTAACGGTCCTTGTAAAGAGGGCCTAACGAACCCGTAAAGAATCCGTAAGGACGCCCGTGAACCCTCTCTGTCGTATCCGCCTATCGCAGGTGCGGCGCCCCATGCAGAAAGGTGCCCGGCGGGCACAACTTCTTCCGCACCGGCGGTGCCGTCAGATCCCGCTTGCCCCCCGCAAACACCGCCTCATGCTGAGAGATCAAATAATCCGCCGTCCGCGCCGCCAGCGCCTGGATGGTCAACCCCGGATTCGCCGACCCTTGCGTCGGCATCACGCTCCCATCCATCACGAAAAGATTGTCCACGTCCCACGTCCGCCCGAACTTGTCGCACACCCCGTCCTCCGGACGCTCACTCATCCGCGCCCCGCCCACCAGG
>CAXUNH010000251.1:0-4599 GCA_964252405.1 uncultured Acidobacteriaceae bacterium
GCCTGTTCATGCTGCACGAGACCTGGCGGGACCGGGAGGACTTCTTCTCCGTCCAAATGAAGCGGCCCTATCGCGCCCGTTACGAGGCGCGGCTGCCGGACCTGCTGCGTGCGCCGCGGGAAATGAAGGTCTTTCAGCCGCTGCGGGCCGACTATGTCGCGCCCACATTGGGAGGCGGCGGCGCGGCGTCGGATGGGACCTCGGAGCCCGGGCCGATCGCCGTGCTGAAGCGCTTCTATGAGGCCGAGGGCGCCTACATGAACGCCGGCGGCGCCAGCGGGGGTGAGAGCTTCGCCCCATTGGCCGCCACCCTCGATCCTGAGGTGGTGCTGCACCAGTCGCCCGACCTGCCCTGGGGTGGAGAGTTCCACGGCCATGCGGGCTATGAGGACTGGGCGCGCCAGATGAGCGAGGCGTTCGACCAGCTCGAGGTCAAGGACCGCCAGCTGTTCGCCGAGGGCGACACCGTGGTCGCCATCTGCCGGCTGGTCACCCGCTCACGCAGCACCGGCGTGGTCGTGGACGCACCCATGACGCAGGTGGTGACAGTCCAAGGCGAGCGGATCGTTGAGTTCAGGCCGTTCTACTGGAACGTCCCGGACTACCGCGCCGCCGTTATGAAGGGCTGACGCCATGTCCAACCTGACCTTGCCCCCTGAAATGCCCCCGATCTGAAGTTAGGGTCCGTCCAGGAGACGGACGATGATTTGGCCCACAACGTCACCGTGGCCGGAGCAGAAACGTCGGCTGCTTGGCGCACCCGAATGGATTCTCAATACCTTGGCAATTCAATTTGGGTGTTTGCAAGCCACAAACGCGTCGCTGCATCATCGCAGGTTTTGCCAGTCCGGGATCGGGTCCAGCCCTCGCGGCGCTGCGGCCAGCGTGGCAGCGACAAGGGCAGCAATCGGCAACAGCGTCAGGTTCCCCAGGCGGGGCGTCAGCCAGGCGCCGATGAGCGCGCCGGTGGCGAATGCGACGCACAACGCTCCCATCACCAGCGCATGCGCCCGCTCCTCCTGCGCGCCGGTGAGGGCCTTGCTCAACGCACTCACCGCCCCGCGCAGGTTTCCCGTGGTCATGCCGGTGTTGAAAGACCAGGCGCCGATGTGGGACAGGCTGGTGATCTGCAAACCTGCGACGAAGCCCACGCACGCTGTCACGGCAAGATCAGACAGGCGGCTCGCGGCAAACCCGAGCGCGACCAGCAGCACGGCCTCCACGGCGAGCCGGATGTCGCGGGAATCGAGGCTCATGCGTTTGAGCACGCTTCCTGCCTGCCGCGAGATGAACACCCCGGCAATGAAGGCTGCAAGGGAGATGAGGTGACTGCCCGCTTGTGCGAAGTTCCCACCCGCCGTCGCGATCATCATGAGCACGACGTTCCCGGTTTGCGCGTTCGCAAACACGTGTCCGTGCGCGAGGTACACCCACGAATCGAGCGCTCCGCCAACGGCCGTGATCAGGGTGCTCGAGATGACTGCCGAAGCACGCTGGCGATAAGGTCCAATGATACGCATGCCGCCCGTTCCTAAAGCATGGGCCATCGATGCTCCAGCAAGCAGGCAACGAAAGGATCAGTCTATGTCCAGCGAACCGCGCGCGCAGGTAAAGACTTAGACGGATGACCCGGACAAAGGAGGCATCGATCATGGCATCAGGGATCGGGCGGCGAACGACGGCTGCTCTCGGGATAACAACGCTCGCTTCGGCTTTGACCGGCTCGGTACGGGCGCAGACGTCGCCCGCGCCGACCCCCGAAAACCTGGCGCACGAGCTGCCAAGCCCGTGGCCGGCGCCCGCGGTCGGTGCAGACCTGCCCGACCTGCCGCCCGCACAACCGCCTGATGTGAGCGAGATGCTGTTCCCCGGCTTCCGCCAACAGGATATCGAGACCAGCGGTGCCACCATCCACACGCTCAGCAAGGGCAACGGGCAGCCGCTGCTCCTCATCCACGGCCATCCCGAGACGCACGTCACCTGGCACAAGGTGGCATCTGCCCTGGTGGACGCCGGATACCAGGTCGTTCTGCCCGACCTGCGCGGCTACGGCGATTCAGCTAAGCCAGACTACAGCCCACAAAGCAGCAACTACTCGTTCCGTGCCATGGCGCAGGACATGGTCGATGTCATGAGGCAACTCGGCCATGCGTCATTCATGGTGGCGGGCCATGACCGTGGCGGCCGTGTGGTGCATCGCCTGTGCCTGGATCACCCCGAGGCGGTGCAGAAGGCCGCCGTCCTGGATGTCGCGCCGACGCTGACGATGTACGACGACACGAACAAGGAGTTCGCGACGCGCTACGTGTGGTGGTTCCTGCAGATCCAACCTGCGCCGATGCCGGAGCACCTGATCAGCCTGGATCCCGGCTTCTATCTGCGCGACCACCTCGCCGTGCAGGGCAAGACGCCGGGCGCGGTCACGCCGGAAGCGATGGCGGAGTATATCCGCACGTATTGCTGCCAGGGGACGATTCGCGCGGTCTGCGAGGACTACCGGGCTGCGGCGGGCATCGACCTCGACATGGACCGGGCCGACGACAAGGCCGGGCACAAGATCCGCGCGCCCCTGCTAGCTCTCTGGGGTGCAAAGGGGACGGTTGGCCAGTTATGGGATGTGCTTGCCACCTGGCGTTCAAAGGCTGACGGGCCCGTGGTTGGCGAAGCCCTCCCGTGTGGCCACTTGATACCCGAGGAACAGCCCGAGCTCGTCATCTCCCACTTCCGCCAATTCTTTCAGACTTAGTCTAGAGGTTGGTTCGAAACGTGACATGACTATTGGGGGCTTGGCAGCCGGGGAGATCGCGATCCATCGATTCTGCGAAGACCTGAGAGACAACAAGTTAGAGCCCGACACCGCTTATGCACGTGCTTCGCGCGTCAGCCGGACTCACATGCGGCTCGGCACTATTCGCTTCCACCGCGCGTTGGGATGGACCTGCCGCTGTCTCTGGCGAGGTCGCAGGCCGCTTGGCCCGTAGCTTGGCAGCCCCGGCGCGGGCTGCCGGATCTCGACCGGCGGCAGACTCCAGTCCTGCAGCAGATGAACGAGGCTGCCATCGGCGATCCCGGGGGCGCACAGATATCCGAGACGATCTTAAGGCCCGCGCCGCCCGACAAGTGGGCCAAGCCGGGGCGATCGACGAAGTCGAGTTGCCAGCCTCGTTCGGCCAGGGCGCGTTGCTTGGCGAAGCGGACAAGGGGCAGGCCTCCAAGGCAGGGATGGTCGGTAGCACAAGGATTTCGGTCAGTCCCAAGGCAGTCGACCATCTCAGGTTGAGCGATCACTCAAAAGATGCGATCGTCACGCCAATGATGCGATCAAGTCATCGGTGGGCGAGGAAAGCGTGAAGCTAAGCCAGTTGCGCGAGGTTGTCGCCATCGGGGAGCAAGGCAGTATCCGGGCTGCCGCGAAAACGCTCGCGATCGGCCAGCCCGCATTGACGCGAAGCCTGGCGGAACTGGAGCGCGAACTCGGCGCGTCGTTGTTCGAGCGTCGGTCGCGTGGGGTGGTGGCGACACCGATCGGGCAGATGTTCCTGCGCCGGGCCACGGCCATCATCCAGGAGATGCGCCGAGCCCGCGAGGAGGTGGATCAATCCGGCGGCTCCACGACCGGGACGGTGACCGCCGGGCTGTCCATTGCGACACATCTCGCGTTGCTGCCGCCCGCGATCCGGCCGTTCATCCGGCGCTTCCCCGATGCCAAGCTGCACATCATCGAGGGGTTCTATCCAACGCTGGAGCACGGTTTGCGCACTGGCAGCGTGGATTTCTATCTCGGGGTCGATCCCGGCCAGAAAGTGGCGCCGGAGCTGACGCGCGAGGTGTTCAGTGAGAACCGACGCACCGTGCTGTGCCGCGCTGGCCACCCCTTGCAGTACGCAACGGAGCTGGCGGCGCTGGCCGGGGTGGGCTGGGCAACCAATTCCATCACCCTGACCGACGAGGACGAGCTTGGCGCGATCTTCGAATATCATCGGTTGCCGCCACCGCGGACCGCCCTGCGCAGCCAGTCGGCGCTGACCATGGTGACGTGCCTGTTGAACAGCGACCTGATGGCGATGGTGCCGGTGCAATGGACCCAATCGACCTTGGTTCAGGGCCTGCTCACGACCGTGCCGGTCCGGGAGGAGCTTGCGGCGCCGCCGGTCGTGCTGATCAAGCGAGCCGACCTGGTGTTGACGCCGGCGGCCCGCCACTTCCTCGATCTGCTGCAGCGCGGCCGGCTGCATCCGTCGCGGAACGCCACGAAGGCCGCCGCTCCCGCCGTCGCCGGAGGGGGGCATGTCACACCGCGCGCAAGTACCGCATCGGGCGGCCTGGGGCCACCTCGTGCACGGCGCGGATGATGGATTGCGCGTCGATCCCGGCGGCTTGATAGAGGTCCGCGATGGTGCCGGTCTGGCCGAAGCGGGTGACGCCCAGGGCGCGGGTGCGGTGGCCGTGCACGGAGCCGAGCCAGCCGAGCGTCGCCGGGTGGCCGTCCAACACGGTGACCAGGCCGCAGGTGCGGCCGAGCCCGGCGAGCAGGCGGCCGGCGTAGCTGGCCAGGCCGTCATCGGTCCAGTCCCGGTGCAGCCGGTCGGCCGAGGTGAC
>CAXUNH010000252.1:0-4565 GCA_964252405.1 uncultured Acidobacteriaceae bacterium
GTGGATAGGTGGTCGTTGGTGAGGAGCCAGTCGATCATGCTGGCGAGTTTGGGGGCGAGTTCCTCTTTGCCGTCCGTGAGAACGGTGGCCCAGGGCGTGTCGAGCAGGATGTCGCTGACCCCGGAGTCGCGGTGGAGGAGCACGGGGATGCCGCGTTCCAGGGCCTCGATGGCGGGGATTCCGTAGCCCTGCACGGCAGGCATAAGGAAGAGGTGGGCGCCCGCGTAGAGAGCTTCGAGCTGGTCGTCGGGAACGAAGCCATGGAAGCGGACGCGGTGTTGTAGCCCTAGATGTCCGGCGCGAGTGGTCATGGCTTCGAGCTGCGAGCCTTTGCCGGCGATGTCCAGGTGCCAGTCGGCGCGGTAGGAGAGTGGGGTGGGGCCTTGCTCGAGGGTGGCGAGGGCTTCGAGCATCCAGTCGATGCGTTTGTTGCGTTCGATGCGGGAGACGGAAAGCAGGTTGAGGCGCTTCGCGTTGGCTGAGGTTGGCCCTTTGAGTTGGCGCTGCGCGTTGGCCGCTTCTGCGGGATGGAGGGGAGTGACGGGGCGCGGGTGGAAGGCGTGCTGATGCGCGAGTCCGCCCATGCGGGCGATCTCCGCGTGGAGATGGAAGTCCTTCCGGCACTCCGCCTGAAGGAACTCGCTGGTGACGACCATGACGCCGCCGTCCCGGCGCATGGCGCGGCCGATCCCCCAGTTGGAGACGGCGAAGCGGAGGCGTTGTTGGAGGCTTTGCCCGTCGCCCCCGAAGAGGCTGGGGGTGTCGTGCATGAGGCAATGAAAACGGCCGGTGCGGGCGAGCGCGCAGTGCAGCGCGGGCTGGTAGCCGGAGGTCAGGGGAGGCGGTGTCGTTGGGGGTTGGTTGCGGAAGTGCCGGCGCAGCGCGGCGACCTTGGCGCGGACGTTGTTCGCTGGGTTGAGGGCGACGGTGGGGAGCGGAAAGTCAGCGTGTTGGGCGAGCCCGACCCGGTCATAGTAAGTGAGGAGGGTGACCGGCTTGCCGTGCCCGTGCAGCCAGCAGCCCAGGGCCAGGACGGAGCGCTCGGCGCCGCCCATGGCTTCGATCTCCGACATGAAGAGCGGGATGGCGTGGGGATCAGGATGTGCGCTGGTGAACATCTGTCGAGAGTTAAGAATAGAAGACCGCAGCCGTGATCGTTCCACACTGAGGATCATGCGACCCATCGCGGAGGTGCGGCTTGAAGGTTGGGTCCTTTTTCTTCAGGCGAACCCTGCGCCTCATGTATGCAACCATCTGCCTGTAGCATCTTGGCCATGCGCATCTCAGGTCTCACTTGCATTGGTTTTGTCATAGGGTTGAACCTCGGCTGCCACGGCCAGGGTGGCGCAGCGGCGGGCAGTGTGGCGAACGCGAGCACTGCTGGGCCGACCATCCCGCCACTAAAGAACGTGGACCCCGAGGTGCTGAAGCTGGTTGTGGAAGACCAGTGGGATCGGGGAAACGATATGTTTGGCAAGGGTCAGGTAAAGCCGCCGAAAGAGATTGACTGGAAAGCGGTCGATGCGCGTGACAACGCCCGGCATGGAGCGATTCGGGGACTTCTTGCAGCGGGAAGATTGAAGACTGCGGCCGACTACAACTTCGCCTCAATGATCTTCCAGCACTCGGTTGAACCGAGCGACCTGATGCTGGCCCACCTGCTGAGTTCGACCTCGGTCGCGCTGGGAGGCAACGGCAAGTGGATGATGGCCGCGACTCTGGACCGGTATCTGCACTCGATCAAGCAGCCCCAGATCTTTGGAACGCAGTTTTTCACCACCGACGGAGGCCATACGTGGACGATGGAGCCCTACGATCGCTCGACCGTGACCGATGCGGAGCGCGCCTTGTGGTGTGTGGTCCCACTTGCAGAGCAACAAAGGGTGCTTGAGAAGATGCAGAGAGGGGAGGGTGCAGCCTCTACGGGCATAGAAGGATGTAAATAGGTGGCAGTCTGCTCAGTCGAATGCTAGCGACAACTGACGTTCGCGTCAGCGATGAAGAGACGTCGCGCACACCGCCGCGGTCGTGATCCGGACTGCCTTGTGATTCCGCCACATGGCGGGTACTGGGCTGCCTCCAGGAGCTGCTTCAGCGCGGGGAGGGAGGTGAAGTGGACGATGCCGCCGGATGGTTGGGCGGCGTTGGGGACCGGGTGGGGAACTCGGGGGCGGAGTTTCGGTTTGCAGTTGCGGGTGAGGTTTGACACGGCGCTTGCGGAGAGCAAGACTTAGTTGGCGTCGATCATTCTTATGCCTCCTGCCTCCCTACGCATCCTGGCGAGGGTACTGCTTGCCGTCCTTGCTTTTGCCTGGCGTCCTTGTGCTGTGGCGCAGAACGCGGTGATGGAAGCGGAGTTGCCTCAAGAACTGCTCGCTGACCGCCTGCACGCGGGATCCATCTTCGTTCTCAAGCTTCGTGCACCCTGGGCGAGCGGGGAGTGTCATCTCGCGTCCGGCGCTCTGGTACACGCGGTCGTCCAGAAGGTGGCGGCGATCCCGAACGGTCATACGGAAGAGATCAGCTTCCAAGTGACAGCGCCTTGCGGCGATGAGCAGCCTGAGGACCTGGTGGTGACCGGCCTGCTTGCGCCGCCGAAGATTGAGACGAGACTGGAACAGTTCCCCGGGTTTGGCAGTCTGGGGGGTACGCCGCAGCCGCCCGCAAACCCCCAGACGTTCGATCCTTCCGACGCGATGCGAGGGACCGCGCAGGTTGTGACGTCGGTGGCGCTCACCGTGAACAAGCTGCCGGCGACCGTGACGTTGGGCGAGGTATGGCGCCTGCCTCGGGTCAGGCTGGCGCTGCCAAGCGGGCGTAGCACGGTATCGACGGTTGCGGTCACCAAAGGTCAGCTTCGTCTGCCGGAGGGGGCGGTGTTTGTGCTGCAGAAGGCGCGGGACGGGCGGGATCCGCTGAAGACTGTGTCGCTTGTTGCCGGGCGCGCTTTGCCCCCAACAGCGGCTTCCGTCCACCCGTTTGTGCGGGCGTGTCGCCCCGGCGTTTGCAGCACGTCGCCGGCGGTTTGGACGCCGGCGGGGTTCGGGTTGCAGCAGCCTGGCGTCAGCGTTGGCCTTACGGGTTTCGGCTTCCGTGCTGAGTACGATCGCGAGGTTTCCGGGCTGGAGTCGAGCACGACCGTTCATTTTCTCGGCGAGAACGAGGTGCTGGTGACGTTTCCCACGCATGCGCTGGTCAGGCGCACGGGCACGGAGCGTCCGACCGACGAACGGCGCTCGATCCGGGCGGTTCTGCTGGATGTGAAGACTCTCTCCGCGGAGCGCGTGCTGGATTGGATCGTGGACGACCACCATAGCTACCTCTGGCCCGCCGGGCGCAATCTGCTTGTGCATGAGGGCCAGAACTTGCGGCTGTATGGGCCGGGGCTCGCGGAGATCGCGACGGTGCCGCTGCAGGCGCCGCTTGCTTCCCTGCGGGTGTCCCCGGATGGGGAGCACGTGTTGCTGGGGGAGCTGCGCGAGCTACACTCGGGCGCGGATCACCGACTGCTGGTGGAGACGGACGCGCACGGACCGCAGGAGGAGGTGCTCTGGTCGCTGCTGGATGGGCGTTTGCGCCGGATCAGGACCCTGGGCAAATCCAGCAATCGTGTACCCACGCCTGTTCTTTTGAATGATGGCCTGGTTGAGCTGCGGAAGGGGCAGGATCCGGAGTGGTTTTTGGCGGCGAAGGCCTGGGAGGGGGGCAGCGAGAAACAGCTTGGGAGCCTTCGCTCGAGCTGCCTGCCGGTCTTAAGTGACGTGGCTCCGGACCTGCTGACGGTAGGCGTGTGCGACGTCTCCGGGGACGGGATGCACACGTTCGCGGTGCGGGAGGATGGCTCGCCGGTGGTGGAGCAGGCTTCGGACCGCCGGGCCATGCCGTTGTCGTTTGCGGGGGCCGCGGATGCTCCCAGGATGGCGATGTTGTCGACCCGGGGGACCGAGGCGTATGGGCGTGGGCTGTTGTTTCGGCTGAGCGCGATTCAGAGCCAGGCGGTGACGGTGGCCGGAGCGCAGGACGGGACCGTGATCGCGAGGGTGCCCCTCCCTGAGACCTCGCCGTACAGCGATGGCTTTGCGCTTGCGCCGGATGGTGGAACGCTTGCGGTTGTGTCTGGGCGCAACCTGGTGCTGTATGCGCTGAAGCCGTGAGGGAGCTGCTTTCTTTACGAGTGTGCGCGCTCCATGAGAACGGCTAGCGGGTACTGGCTGCCTCCACCAGCTGTTTCAGGGCGGGGAGGAAGGTGAAGCGGACGATGCCGCCGGGTTGTTGGGCGGCGTCGATGGCTGCGGTGGCGTGGGCTTGCCAGTCTGACGGTGAATGTTTGTGTTGCGTGAGGAAACTCACGGCTTCCTGCCCGATGGTGGTGAGTTGATCGAGCTGCTCCGGGCGGTTGCGAATGTTGGCCAGGAGTGGGGTGGCGTCGATCTGTTGTTTGGCGGCGGGAATGGAGGCTTGCCAAGACTGGAACTGAGCGACGAGGCCGACGGATGCGGCGGTGTCTTGCCCGTGAGAGGCCAGGAGGGCTTCGGTGAGGTGTTGCACGCGGTAGCGGGTGGGTG
>CAXUNH010000253.1:0-4537 GCA_964252405.1 uncultured Acidobacteriaceae bacterium
GGCCCGCGGGGGCGTTGTGGGGGGGGCCCTGCCCCGCGCCCACCGCGCCGCCGCACGTTGTCAAGGCGCAAACCGCCGTCGTCACCAAAGATAGCAGCACAAGCACCGGGCTGTCCGTCGACATCTCCACCCGGCCGCAGTCACTCGCCTTCTACCAGGCTATCTACCAATCTTCCGAGAACGTGCCCAGCGGTTGGACGGGCAATCTTGCCCAGGATGTTCCGGGCACCACCTCGCAGGCGTTCCGCGACGCTATCGCCCTTCGCATCAACTATTTTCGCGCGCTGGCCGGCGTCCCCGCGACCATCACCCTCTCGGACGCCTACAACGCCGAGGATCAGCAAGCGGCCTTGATGATGAGTGCCAACGGCCAACTCAACCATCATCCACCCGCCTCGTGGATCGACTACACGGCCGCCGGTGCCGAGGCTGCCGGCAACTCAAACCTTTACCTCGGCATCAACGGCCCGGCTGCCATCACTGGCTACGTCGAAGACCCCGGCGACAACAACGCGGCGGCTGGCCACCGTCGTTGGATTCTTTATCCTCAAACCACCACGATGGGCAGCGGCGACGTGGACGGTTCCTCCTTCGGCTTGCCTGGAGACGCCGCCAACGCGCTCTGGGTGCTGGACGGCAACTACTACGCACCCCGCCCCGCCACGCGCGATAGTTTCGTCGCGTGGCCGCCGCCGGGCTACGTGCCCTACACGCTGGTCTTCCCACGCTGGTCGTTCTCCTACCCGGACGCAGACTTCACCCAGGCCAGCGTCGGCCTGACCGAGAGCGGCAAGACGCTGGCCGTCACGCTGGCCACCGTCACCAATGGCTACGGTGAGAACACGCTGGTGTGGACGCCGCAGGGCGTGGCGCTCTCCGCCGACAACCCCCGGTCCGGCGTGCCGGTCGAGCAGCAGGAGCCGAGCTTCCACGTCATCGTCAGCAACGTCTTGGTCAACGGGGCCGCCACCAGCTTCTCCTATGATGTCACGGCGTTTGACCCGGCGCAGGCCGGCACGGGCCAGCCGCCTGCGTTCTTCGCCGGCCAAGTCTCGGTAGGCAGCGCAGTGGAATACCTCACCTTTCCCAACGGCAATGTTTTCGGCTACTACACGTTTCTACCTGACACCCACTACCTCTTCCACTTCGACATGGGCTACGAGTACGTCTTCGACGCGCAGGACGGCAGGGGGGGTGTGTACCTCTACGATTTCGAGAGCGGGGGCTTCTTCTACACCAGCCCGAGTTTCTCGTTCCCATACCTCTACGACTTCGGACTGAAATCAACCGTTTACTACTTCCCTGACCCGGCCCGGCCCGGCCGCTACGACACGAACGGGGTGCGCTACTTCTACGTGTTCGCCACGGGCAAGATCATCACCAAGTAGCTGGAGGTCGCCACCCGTTCCCTCGGCTCCTGCCATGATGCTAACCAACCCTCATTTATGGGCCGCCAGGTTGCTCCTGTGCGCTGTCTTGGTCGATTTAACGTGCTGCAAACCTTCGCCTTCCTCGAACCCGGGCAACCGCCCTCCGACTGCAAACGAAACGACTTCTCAGAGCGAGGAAGGCGCGGTCCACCGCCTCGGCACGGCGGATGTGAGCGTCTTCCTGCGCCGCGTGCTTCCGCCCACGGTTCGGCTGGTGGAGCTAAAGAGTGATCCGCCTGCCCCGCTGCTCAACCCGTTGGTTGGCAGCAACGCTTGGGCAGTGAACGTGCGGCTTGCTCTCGCCCCCACCGAGGATCTGCTCGGGCCGGCCCCGGTCCGGGATGCGCGGGCCTTCCGGGAGGTGACGGACGCACTCGACGAGCTGATCCGTTGGAGCGACGCCTACGCGCGCTCGCCCTACGCGCCGCTTTACCCCGGTTTGGCGGTCAAGGCCCCCATGGACCCGCTGCCGTATCTACTGACCGTCATGCAAGCCAAGGAGCGCACGCTCGCCCCGGTCTACGCCAAAGTGGCTGCCGAGTGGGTGGTCGACCACTGGCAGTTCTCGCTCCTGGATCTGCCGCTGCCGCGCCTCGGCGTGCCGCGCTCCTCCTTCCGGGGCAACGTCGTGGTTCAGGGCAGTCCGGACGTTGAACGGTTCCTGGCGGCGGCGAACGCCGCCATCTCTCCGGCCAAGGAGCGGAAAGCGGCCATCGAGCGCCGCTACCAGGACGACCTCGCCCAGGCAACCCGGCCGGGCACGCTTTACCGTGGCCAGATCCGCTGGCGCAACGTCACCCTGCCCGCCGAGGTGCGTTTCCTGCCAGCCCCCGAAAAAGACCCGCGCCAGGCGCAGTTCGAGCTTCGGCTGCCCTCGGCCCCGGGCTACCGGTACGTTTTCAGCGCCAAGTTGGCGGCGGCGGTGCCCTTGCCACTGGCTCCCAAGGCGGACGGCAGTGACACGCCCGCCATTGCGGCCATGTACACACCCGTGCCGCCGAGTGACCTGGTGATCAACCCGGTTTACTACTCCGGCAAGGACGATATGGGTGCCACCCTGCCGGGCGAGCTGATCGTCGGCATGGAGCCCGGCAATCCCGAGCATGATCTGCCGCTGGGCCTTCGCAGCCGCCGGCTCGAAGGCGCGGTCGTCGTCCTCGGCTCCAATGAGCTGATGCTTTCCGCGCAGCAAACCCCATGATTCGCCAGCAAAACCCACCCGCCGGCCAAGGGGCCACGGAGCCATCCGGCTCGGCAGCCGCCGGCCGCGGAGCGCCGCAGGTTCATCCTATGTCACCCGAAGCAAAACGCCGCTACACTCCGCAGCTCCCGCACTCCTACGCCCCGCCCGGCCACCGCCGCCTGAGTCTGCGCGCCTACGTGAAGGCACGTGCTTACGATCACGCTTTCAGTTGCAACCAGCGGCCTTTCCGTTGGGAAGCCCTGCTCCAGCGGCTGCCCGGCCGTTTGCACGGCGGGAACTTCTGGGAGGTCATCCCGCGCAGAAGAACCAGCCTGCAAGGCATCAGCATGGAGCTGTGTATCCGTTTGATCGAATTTTGCGTGCGCTTCCTGGAGAAGCTGGCCACCCACACGGCCCTCCGCGTCCAGGCCCAGCCGACGCCCGAGGAGATCCTCGCCGACCTCGCCGCCTTGGCCGATGCCCACAGTGCCCTGCCTGGGCACGAAGTCTGGATGTACGCCAAGGGCGTGGAGCATCCTGTGGTGGCGGCGGCGGCTTACAACGCGTTGTGCAACCGTTGGGGGCGCGCACGCAACGCGCGGGCAGCCACCCTGCCGGTCATGGACGAGGATCCTTACGCCGAGCCGTCCCGCGTGCGGGTGCCGTTCCCTCGGCCGGAGGATGCCGGCCACCACCAGCACGCCAAGTTTCCGCCGGGTGCTCGGTGGCCCGCGCCCAGCGTGGAGCCTCCGTTCTTGATGAGAGCCTCGGTCCCTGCGGGCCGCCCATCTTCTCGAAGGGTTGTGGCTCCGCCGCAGGCGCCACCTGCTTTGTCCACGAACCCGGAACTGGAAGAAGCAAAGCCTCCAGTCTCTCCAGCAAGAAAAGCGGCCCGGAAGCCCGGCAACCAGGTGCGAACGCTCCCGGGCTCCTCCCGCTTCGTCGCCGCCGAAGCCGCTCGAAAAGGCGACGGGTCCTGACCGCGCGTGAGCCAGCCGCGCGGTGGCGAGTGGATGCGGAGATGGCACCGGCGGCAGATCGTCCGGGGAAGAGGCGGTTGCCGGCTCGCTGCCACCGCCAGCGACGCCATCGGCCAGGAAGGAGCGCAAGCTTCACAAACTGCCGCGTAGGATGGCTTTTGCGGCTTGCTCAAGCCCGAGGATCGTGACTCCCTCCAAGGACGGCTTCCACCTCAAACCCCGGCCTGACAGAGCCAAGGAAACTTGGAGCAGACCGCCGGCTGAGAAATGTGGTGGGCTTCCTTCGGGGCCCGGGTTAAACTCTTCAGGCGAAGCCATGACAGAAATCGAGCTATACGATGGGGTGATTATGGAAGGAACCAGCGATCTGTTTTTCGTGGCTGATACCTTGCAGCGACACGGGGCGGGCTGGTGTTTGATCGGAGGCATGGCCATCAATGCCTACGTGGTGCCCGTGTACACCGCCGACTGCGATTTGGTGGTGGTGGCTGCCGACTTGGAGCCGGTGCTCGCGGACCTGCGCGCGGCGGACTGGCGCATCAAGGCATTTTCGTTTTCGATCAACGCCCAGCGGCGGCTCAAGCGCGACGAGAAGAGCACGCACAAGCTGATGGTGCAGTTCACGCGGCCCGAACGCTACCAGAGTTTTGTGGATCGGGCGGTGCTGCGGACGGTGTTCGGGCGTGACCTGCCGGTGGCGTCGATCCCGGACCTGGTGCAGGGCAAGCTGTGGGCGTTGGGCGATCCGAGCCGGAGAGAAAGCAAGTCGCTCAAGGACACGCTGGACGTGCTGCGACTGGCCGAAGAGTACCCCGAAGTGGTCGAGCCGTTGCTGCCCGAGGAGCTGCGGGCACGCTCGGTCGTCAACCGGGCATTGCGCGCGGAGGCCCTGGAAGCAGAAGGCATGGGGGAGGAGGAACCGCCCGAGCAGGAGCCGCCGCCGG
>CAXUNH010000254.1:0-4527 GCA_964252405.1 uncultured Acidobacteriaceae bacterium
GGCATCTGCTGGGGGCGGGGAAGCCGTTGCGATTGCAGATCGAACGCGACGATGCGGCGTCGTTGATCTTCTGGGGGCCGCCGGGGGTCGGCAAGACGACGCTGGCGAAGATTATCGCGCGGTCGACGCAAGCGAGCTTTATCGAGTTCTCTGCGGTGCTGAGCGGGATCAAAGAGATCAAGCAGGTGATGGTGGACGCCGAGAAGGCGGCCAGCTTCGGCTCGCGTACCGTCTTGTTCATCGACGAGATTCATCGCTTCAACAAGGCGCAGCAGGATGCGTTTCTGCCCTATGTGGAGCGTGGATCGATTCGGCTGATCGGCGCGACGACAGAGAACCCGAGCTTTGAGATCAACGCTGCGCTGCTGAGCCGTTGCCGGGTGTACACGCTGCGTGCGCTGGAGGGGAGCGACGTGTTGTCCCTGCTGGAGCGCGCGTTGCGCGATGCGGAGCGCGGTCTTGGGGCCTTGGAGGTGGATGCCGAGCCGGCCGCGTTAGAAGCGATTGCGAGCTACTCCTCGGGCGATGCGCGGAGTGCGCTGAATGCGCTGGAGGTGGCCGCGCAGTTAGCGCTTGGACGCGGCGAACGCACCATCACCCGGGAGCTTGCGGCCGAGGCGTTGCAGCAACGTGTGCTGCTGTATGACAAAAAGGGCGAGCAGCACTATGACCTGATCTCGGCGTTGCATAAAAGCGTGCGGAACTCGGATGCGGACGCGTCGTTGTACTGGCTGGGGCGCATGCTGCGTGCCGGTGAGGACCCGATGTATGTCGCACGGCGCGTGGTGCGCATGGCGGTGGAGGACATCGGGCTGGCTGCGCCGGAAGCCTTGCATCTGTGCCTGTCGGCGCGGGATGCGCTGCATTTCCTGGGCTCGCCTGAGGGCGATCTCGCGCTGGCGCAGGCGGTGGTCTACCTGGCGCTCGCGCCGAAGTCCAACGCAGTCTACACGGCCTACAACGAGGTGCTCGCGGACATCGAAGCGCGGCCCGCCGAGCCGGTGCCGCTGCACCTGCGCAACGCACCGACGAAGCTGATGAAGGAGCTCGACTATGGGAAGGGCTACCAGTACGCGCACGACGCCGAAGGCAAGGTCGCGGCCATGGAGTGCCTGCCGCCTTCGCTGGCCGACCGGCGTTACTACCAGCCGACGAACGAGGGCCGCGAGCGGCTGCTGGCGCAACGCATGGACAAGATCGCGGCGCTGAGGCGAGCAAAGTGACGGAGGGAGCGCGTGCGGCCTAAGACCGACACGGTTCGCTTGACTTAACGCAAAGCGCAGCGCAGCGTTAGCTGCAGGCGTACGGAGGTATCTCGCCGCGTGTTCGCGGTAGCCCTCTGCCTCACTGCCTGAATCTGACGCCTTCTCGAAGGGAAGCCTACATGGACGATACGCAGGTGCCTGCACTGGATATCGACAAGCTGAACGTGTTTCTGGGCCGCTTTGTTGGCGACCTTGGGGCAGCGGTTCATGCCGGCATGGTGGTGATCGGCGATCGACTGGGCCTGTACCAAGCCCTTGCGAAGGGAGCGATGTCGCCCACGGAGTTGGCCCAAGCCACGCGTACAGACGAACGCTACCTGCGCGAGTGGCTGGCCTCGCAAGCCGCGGGCGGCTACGTTCAGTACGATGAGGCGAGCGGGCGTTTCAGCCTCTCGCCGGAGCAGGCCTTCACGCTCGCCGATGAGGACAGTCCGGCCTATCTGCCGGGAGCGTTCCAGCTCGCGTTGGGGGCTCTGGACGCGGTGCCCCGGATTGCGGAGTGCTTCCGCACCGGCGCCGGCCTGGGATGGAATGAGCAGAACGAGGACGTCTTCTGTAAATGCGAGCGGTTTTTCAGGCCGGGGTATGCAGCCAACCTGTTGAGCGCGTGGATTCCTGCGCTGGACGGGGTGGAAGCGAAGCTGCAGCGTGGTGCGCTGGTCGCGGATGTGGGCTGCGGTCGCGGCGCGTCCACGCTGTTGATGGCCAATGCGTTCCTAAATTCGCGCTTCTTCGGCTTCGACTACCATGACGAGTCGGTCAAAGGCGCGCAGCAGACGGCGAAGGAGCAGGGGCTTGCCGAGCGCGCAGTGTTCCAGTTGAGCAAGGCCAAGGAGTTTCCCGGCGAGCACTATGACCTGGTGACCTTATTCGACTGCCTGCATGATATGGGCGATCCGGCCGGCGCGGCGCGGCACATACGGCATTCTCTTGCGGACGATGGCACATGGATGATCGTGGAACCGTTCGCCCATGACGATCTGAAAGACAACCTGAACCCTGTGGGCAGGGTCTACTACGGCTTCTCGACGCTGTTATGTACGCCGTGTTCGCGGTCGCAGGAGGTCGCGCTGTGCCTGGGTGCACAGGCTGGGGAAGCGCGCATTCGTGAGGTGGTGACCGGTGCCGGGTTCAGCCGGTTCCGGCGGGCCGCGGAGACGCCGTTCAACATCGTGTACGAAGCGCGGCCGTAGCGGCAGAGCGACAGACAAACGCGCTTGGTATGATGGGCGGGCAAGCGGGCGCTCCAAGCCGGCCTAAAGGCCTCTCCGGGGCTACCCCGGGGCATACTGTTTGAACCCGCAACGCACCGCATGAGCGCCGCTGCACGCTGTGCAGACATGCTCACGCAAAGTCAGACTCGTTGGAGCGTCCGCTGCATCCCTCTGCGCGCAACCGGAATGATGCCCTGGTCCTGGCGCGTGCTCTTCTGTATGCCGAGCAGACCGTAGCAGCGCATCGCGCGGTGCTTGAGGCGGCGCTGCATCCTGTGCCTCCGGCCGGACCGGTGCAACGCCTTGCAGGACGCACGCTGGCATGGACCGCCCTGCGACCGCAGCCCAGGGCCAGGGTGATCGCGGGGCAACTGCGTGGGGATGATCTACTGCGCGAACTGCTGGAAAAGCATGCCTTGCATCCGCCGCCGCTCTTGGCCGCGCCCTGCATGCGGCGGTGGCCAGGGGCAGAGGCTTTGCCCCGGCTTGCCACGGTGGGCGACCTGGCGGACTGGTTGCGGGTGGACGTCCCGTTTCTGCAGTGGATGGCCGACACCGGGGACAGAAACAACCGTTCCGGGGAACCGCGACTGCAGCACTACAGCCGGCGTGTGGTGGTGAAGCGGGACGGTGCCGTTCGTCTGCTTGAGGCGCCGAAGCAGCACCTGAAGCACATGCAGCGTCAGATTGCGCGCGAGATACTTGCCTTGGTGCCGCTGCATCCGGCGGTGCACGGCTTCTGCAAAGGGCGATCGGTGGTGAGCTTTGCCGCGCCGCATGCCGGCAAGGACGCTGTGTTGCGGCTGGATCTGCAGGACTTCTTTCCGGCGATCTCTGGACCGCGGGTGCAAGCTCTTTGGCGAACGCTGGGGTATCCGGAACACGTTGCGGATCTGCTGGGTGCGCTTTGTACGGCGACGGTTCCGCGCGGCTTCTGGCGAGCGCGGCCGGAGGAGGTCGGCACTGACGAGTGGGAGCGGGCGCGCCTGCTCTATGCGCGTCCTCACCTGCCGCAGGGCGCACCGACCTCGCCTGCGGTGGCGAATCTCTGTGCGTTTCGGCTGGACCGCCGGCTTGCAGCGCTGGCGGAGGCCAGTGGGTGCACCTACACGCGGTATGCGGATGATCTTGCGTTCTCCGGTGCGGGAGCTTTCGGTCGTCTGGCCTTGCGCGTTGCGGCGATTGCGGATGAGGAGGGCTTCCGTGTGCAGCATCGCAAAACAAAGGTGATGCGGCAGTCGCAACGGCAGCAGCTGGCGGGGATTACGGTGAACGTTCGTCCCAGTCTGCCGCGGTCTGCCGTGGATTCCTTGAAGGCAACGTTGGTGAACTGTGTGCGACATGGACCGGCGAGCCAGAACCGGGAAGGGCACGCGAATTTTCGTGCGTTCCTGGCGGGGGCGGTGGCGTATGTCGCAATGGTGCAACCGGCGCGTGGGGCACGGCTGCGGGAGATCTTTGAGCGCATCCTCTGGGCGTGATGGTGGGCGGGGCGTGGTGGGTGTTCGGTGCTGGAGGGTGGTAGGCGGTTTAGCGGTCTGGCTGTAACTCACGAAAACAAATGGAAGGCTATCCAGGTGTTCGGTGCTCAGTGTTCGGGACCCAGTGTTCGCTGCTCATCGGCTTACGTCAGCACCGGTGTTTTCTCTGGGTTCGGAAGGCAGCTACCTGGTGCTTTGGGCTGTGCTGAGCAGCAGGTCGCGGTCGATGGCCTTTGTGACGAGGTCCTTGGTCAGCAACTCGGGCAGCACGTCGGCGTTGCTGTTCTTGCCGCCCGGGTAGATGACGTACGTGGGGACGCCGCTGCGGTTCACTTCGGCGAGCTCCGCGGTGATGCGTGGGTCGTACTGCGTCCAGTCCGCTTTCAGCAGGCGGAAGTGGCCTTTGGCGAGCTTCGACTCGACATCGGCAGTGTGCAGAACGGCGGCTTCGTTGACCTTGCAGCTCAGGCACCAGGCCGCGGTGAAGTCGACGAACACCGGGTCGCCGGAACCGCGGGCCGCGGCGAAGGTCTCGGGCGACCAGGGCTGCCAGGTCTCGGCCTCGAC
>CAXUNH010000255.1:0-4505 GCA_964252405.1 uncultured Acidobacteriaceae bacterium
CACCCTGTTTGCCTAGGTCGATGGGCGTGTTGCGCTCTTCCTTGGCGAGGTCCTTGTCGGCTTCTCGCCATTCGAACTGAATCTTAAGTTCCTTTTCGAGCTTCTTGGCGTCGCGCTTCTCGAGCGGGGTGACGAAGGTTGTGGCGACACCCTTCGCGCCGGCACGTCCGGTGCGACCGATGCGGTGGATGAAATCATCTGAGGCGTTCGGCAGGTCGTAGTTGATGACGTGCGCGATATGCGAGATGTCCAGGCCGCGCGCGGCGACGTCGGTTGCGACGAGGATGCGGGACTTGCTATCGGCAAAGCGCTTGAGAGCGCTGCTGCGCTGCGACTGCGACCGGTCGCCGTGGATGACTTCGGTCTTGTGGCCGAGCTTCTCCAGCTTCTTGCCGATACGATCGGCGCCGTGCTTGGTGCGGCTGAAGACAAGGTAGCTGCCTCCGTCCGTGGTGAGCAGGCGATCAAGTTGCGAGAGCTTCTGGTCCTGCATGAGCGTGATGACGCGCAGGGTGACGCGGTCGGACGGCTTCGAGGTCTGGCCGATCTCGACGCGGACGGGGTCGGTGACGTAGTCGCGCACGATGTTGCGGATGTTGGCGTCCAGCGTGGCCGAGTAGCACATGGTCTGGCGATCCTTGGGGAGCGCGCCGACGATGCGCCGGATGGCAGGCAGGAAACCCATGTCCAGCATGCGGTCGACTTCGTCGAGGACGAGCATGTCGACTTCGCCGAGCTTGACTTGACGGCGATCGAGGTAGTCCTCGAGGCGGCCGGGGGTTGCGACCACAACGCGGGGACCGCGCTGGAGGGCGTCAAGCTGAGGTCCTTCACTGAGTCCACCGCAGACCAGAACGGCGTCGTTCTTGAGCTGTGGGCTCAGCTTGTAATAGTGCTCCAGCACCTGCATGGCGAGTTCACGGGTGGGCAGCAGGATGAGGGCGAGAATGGGGTTTTTCTTGCCGCGGATGGAAGGCTCGGAGATTTCGTTCAGGCGCTCGACCATGGGTACGAGGAAGCTCAGCGTCTTGCCGGTGCCGGTGGAGGCAGTGGCAAGGATATCGTCGCCTTCCAGCGCGGGCGGGATGGCTCCGGCCTGCACGGGCGTGGGGGTGACAAAGCCGGCGGCGGCAAGGCGCTGCTTCAACTCGGCCGAAATGGCGAAGTCGGTGAAGTGCAGCGCGGAAGCTTCGGCCTGCGTGATGTGACGCGCGGGCGCGAGCGGCTCGGGATTCAGGATGGATTCGAGCGTGAGCTTGGAGGTATCCGGTGCCGATTGCCGGATCGCAGGCCTGGCGTTGTGCTTGGGTTGTTGATTGGAACGATTGCGCCCTTTGTTGTTGTGCTGCTGCTTTTTCGGGGCGTTGGTAATGGAAGAAGTGGGGGTCAAGAGTTTCCTTTTGCGAGAACGCGGTCGGGGGAAAGCTCCGCTTGGACGCGCACGGCGGTACAGACGCTGGGGTGCGGTCGCGGAGATTCAGAGTTCAGCACTGCGGAGGGTTCGATCATTCAGGACAGAACAAGGCACTGCTGCTGCACGGCGAGGCTGATCCCGTTTGGATCGCCTCAAAGCCAGAGCAACCAACGTGCGGGGCCGCGTGAAAGACACTTGATGCGGCTCGCCCGGTGGGCGGTAGTCAACGCTGCGGTCTCTGGCCAGATAACGGGTGCCCTTTTGGAGAAGGATGCCCGGTCTGCTCGCGGCGCGCTGTACCCAAGTGGGTACGCAAGTAGGATAGCACACAGAAGCCGCGAAGCGGGGGTCTGTTGTCCCAGCTAGGTTTGCTTGCGCCAGAATCCAGGCACCTGGGCCATGTACATCAGCTTGCTGGCGGCGGCGGTGGCCCCCGTGTAGAGCTTTGCTGCGGGCAGTGGCAGCTTCAGGGCGGGGTAGGTGAACAGCCAGTACCGGGGGTTGTTGCCGTAGGCGGCGCGGAGCTCCTGGTGAGCTTCTTCGAGCCGCAAGCGACCGCTGGCCTCCGAGCGAAACTCGACGGCGACGGAGGGGAGCCAGCGGCGCAGCGCCACGTTGAGGATGGGGCCCGAAAGGTCGGGACGGTTGGGGAGCAGGCGGCGTACAACCGTGGCCAGCTGCCTTCCAAACACCCGGCCCAAGGAGTATCCGTGTGCGTTGCCGACCCGGGCGGCCACGGGGCGGGTCCACAGCACAGCGGACCGGCGATGGTCCAGCAGCAGCGGAAGGCTCCAGGAGAGTTGGACCAGGTTGGTGCCGATGAAGCTCTCCGGGCTCTCATGGGAGAGTTTCCGCAGGCGGTCGCGATTCACGACGATCCCGCTGATGAAGGTGAACATGATGTTTACGATGAAGGCGAAGGTGCGCGCGTCGCGAACGGTATGGACGCGGCGGCCAAGGGGGTCTTCGCAGCGCTCGGCACGGGGATCTTCGCGGTAGCCGTAGCTTGTGGCGTAGATCAAATCCAGTTCCGCAGGGTGGCCGTCGGGGGTGCGCAACAGAGCGAGGACCTCGTCCACCGCGTTCGGTACGATCAGGTCATCGTCGCCGCACATCCAGAAGAAGTGACCTTCGGCGTGGCGGAAGCAGAAGGCGAAGTTGGCGTCGGATCCGATATTGGTGGCCTGGCGATGTGTGCGCAGGCGAGCGCCCAGGCGGGCATAGCGGACCGCGGCTTCGGCGACCGCGGCAGGGGTGCTATCGGTGCTGGCGTTGTCAGAGACGAAGACTTCGACGTCTGCCTTGCCGGCGACCTGGGGCTCCAGTGCGGAGAGCAAGGCCCGGAGTTGATCGGCGCGATTGAAGGTGGGAATGGCGATGGTGAGCAGCGGACGCGCCAGGGCTTTGGCGGGCGGTGCTGCGCGCTCGAGCAGTTCCAACTCAGGCGGCATGCCAGATCCTCCGCCAGCGCAGAAACGTATAGGTGCCGTAACCGAGCCCAATGAACAACGTTCCCACAGCATACGCCGCGGCGATGCCCCACGCACCCCCGTGGGGATTCCGCCAGCGGCCGAGGAAGTACGCGACCGGCGCGGCATACACGGCACCGAGGATGGAGTTGACCATGAACTTTTCCTGCTTATGGGCGCGCAGGTAGAGCGCCTCGGCAAAGACGATAATGTTGCCCAGCGTACCGAAGAGCAGCATGGCCAGCGGCACGGGCGCGAGCAGCCGGTTGGCGAGCAGCACGCCATGCGAGCGGGTCCCGAGGCGCCCCAGAAAGACGATGGCGATCCACACGGAGCCGCAGCCGACGACCGCGGCGGCCGCCGACTGCCAGAGGGCGCGAAAGAAGGCACGGTCCAGAGCGGCGTACTCCTTGCGGGCGATCAGCCGGCCGAAGGGAGCGGCCTTGGTGTTCATCCACGCGACTGCCATTGAGGACAGGGTGCCGCAGACGCTCAGACTCATGCCCATCTGTCCTGCTTCCACGGGTCCCCGGAAATTCATGAGGATGGGATTGAAGAGCTGCGAAGTGATATAGCCGGCCAACCACGAAACGGCGATGCGCCACTGAAAAGGCCAGACCTCGCGGCGCCAGTCGATGCGAAAAGCGCCGGAGGCATGCCGCAGCAGAGGAAGCAGCAGACCGCGTTTGGCGGCGAGGAACCAGCCGCCGGCGAGCGCCTGACCGAGGATGAAGCAGCCCGGGGCGAACAGGCCTTTGTGGAGCAGAAAGGCGCTCCAGCCGAGCAATGTGCCGGCGAGGGATTGGCGAAGACGCGTGCGGGCGACCTCTGGAACGTAGCCGCAGCCCTCCAGAAAAGAGAAGAGCGGGTCGATCTGGAAGGTGCAGGCCGAGGCGACGACGACCAGGATCCAGGGCAGGACGTAGTGAACAATGGCGCCGGCGCCCCGGCCGCGGTCCGCATGGCGGAAGAAGGCGAGGCCTACGGGGACCAGCGTGGCCGCCATGAGCACCGCGCCCGCCGTATACCAACGCACCGACTTCTGCAGCACGTCCGCCAGGCGCGCGTGGGCCGGGCCGGGTCCGGTGATGGCGCCGTCGTCTGCGATCTCAAGATGGGCTGCCTCATGCGAGGCGGTCTGCAGAATGACGACGCTGAAGCCCAGCTCAAAGACGATCTGCAGGGCCACAAGGGAGTAAAAGGTGTAGTAGTAGCCCTGTTCGGCCGGGCTGAGAAACCGGGCGATCAGGACAAGCGTGCCGATGCCGGCGAGCGAGGACCAGCCACGCGCGAGCACGGTGAAAGCCACGGCGCGGTCCACGCCCAGGGTGTAGGCGAGGCGCTTCAGAATCGACGGGCGCGGTTCGAGGAAGGGGAGCTCGGTGCCGGCGAGCGCCTCGTTTTGGGCGGCCGTGGCCGGATCGTCGGGCGCTGACCCGGTGCGGAGTTCCGGCTTGCGGGGTTCCTGGATGTCGCGGGGTGGGTGAGGAGAGATGGGTGGCATTGCGGCAAGCGGGGTGTTGCCGGTCGCAGCGGCGGCCAAACCCAGGTCCAGTTTACCCATAACGAACCAAGCGGAGTGCTAACGGAGGAAGCACATGCAGGGGGGTTATGCTGAGCTG
>CAXUNH010000256.1:0-4445 GCA_964252405.1 uncultured Acidobacteriaceae bacterium
CAGCGCCTAGGGTCCCGTTTCCCGCCAAACAGCTGAAAGGAGGTGATCCAGTGTCGGATCGCCTCCGGCCAGCGACCCCTTGATCCGCAACAGGTTCTTGGGCTCCGGCGGTTCTGCGCTGCTACATCGTTGCTACGCGCGAAAAGTTCGGTCGTAGTATCGCTGTCCAGATGGCGGGGCCATCGATACTACCGACTACCCCTTGTGGAAGTCGATATAACTATCTCCCGCGTGCGCGCTCGGGAAAATGGACGACCGCTGCCGGTGTTCGGTAAGGTTCAAGGCATAGACCTCTTGGACCATTTCTCAGTGCCTATTCCATCTCCTTACCTTACCAGACGAGAGGCTGCGGCATATCTCCGCCTCTCCCCGAAAACTCTCGCAAACCTTGCGTCGCTTGGCGCTGGACCCTGTTTCTCCCGTTCTACGGGAGCACAAAGGGGCGGCCTCGCCCGATACGCGATCACCGAACTGGACCGATGGGTCGCGGAGTCGGGTCGCCAGTCGGAGCCGCCGCGCACCAGAGCCGCGCGCTCTTCCGGCTCGGGAGGCGCATGTGCCTGCCCGTAAGCTCAGCGACCCCTACGTCCGCAGCCTGAAGTGCCCCGAGGACAAAGTTGCCATGACGCTGACCGACGCTGGGGGTGGGCTTGCGATCTGGGTCTCTCGCGCAGGGAGCAAGGTTTGGCGGTATCACTACCGCTTCGCCAAACGAGCAGCCCCCGAGCGCATCATCATCGGCAAGTGGCCAGAGATCACCTACGCCGAAGCTCGCCAGACCGCGAACTCGTATGATCGCCTCCGGGCGGAGGGGCGAGACCCCAAGCACGCGGCGTTCAAGCCTGCTACGGCGCCAACCGTGCGGGAGGTGCTCGACCATCACGTTGGGGGGCTTCGGGAGGACACCGGGCGCAACGTCCGGAACCTCTACAAGGACATCCTTGGCGCACACGGAGACACTCTGGTGCGCGATTTCAGCCGCGCTCTCCTGCGCGACTGGATCGACGCTCACTACGCCCAGCGGCGAGGAAGCGCGGCCAACTTGCTGCGGAACTTGACGGCGGCGTTCAACAAAGCAGAGCGTGACCTGACGCTGTGCGCCGATTTCAAGAACCCGGCGGCCAAGCTCCGTTCCGACCTCCGCATCTTCGACGACCATATGTCAGGTAGCTACGCCGTCGCGTGGGTGCCGGAGGACTGGGCGAAGATGAACCGGGGGCTCGCCGCTGCCTATGCTGATCCCAGCGTGGGCGATGTCGGAGTCATGGTCATCGAACTGTTGATGCTGACCGGTGCCCGTCCTTCAGAGATCACGACGCTCAGGTGGGATGAGATTGAGCACATCGATCTCGGTGGTCGTCAGCGGACGCGGATCATCAAAGAAAGGCACAAGACGTGGGAGCGAACCGGCAGACCTAAGCGGATTGTGCTTGGTGCTGGGGCCTGTGCGGTGATTGAAAAGGCTCGTGATCTTAGAGGTCGAACTGGATATACAGGGCCTTACGTCTTCCCGCAGAGACGAACGCAGTCAAACCAGCGACGCGAGCACGTCCATCAGTTGACGCACTACACGGCGAAGATAGCCGCACTGTCAGGTTTGCCTTTCACGCCCTACAATCTGCGGTCAGCTTACATCAATCACGCGCTCGACTCGCGGTCAGCAACACTGGAAGAAGTCGCGGAGAACGTCGGCCACACCGACACGCGAACCACACTCGCCTACTACCGCCGACTTAGAGAAGAGCGATTGGCGGACGCGGCCGAAGCTGCGGATCAAGCGTTCCAAGCACTTCGGGCCGCATAGAAGTAAATATCGCCACGAGCATTCCGCTCGTGAGACAATGCCCACATGTCGATTACAAAGCAAACACTCATTAGAGGGTGGTCCGACCTTTTCAGTCGGACCACCTCGTTCTTCACTACGCTCACGTTCAACTGGAGAGGGAATGTCTCGGCTCGTGCTGCTAAGCGCGCGCTTAACGACTTCTCCTACCAACTCGACAGTCGGCGGCTTGGCTCTCGTTTCTACGAGTTCGGCCATCCTCAAAGAACACTGTTCTTCTTCGTGCCGGAGAAGTTGACGAGCTATCCGCACTATCATGGCTTGGTCATGGTGCCGGATGATAGTGGCGCGAGATGTCCGGCACCGAACTACGCATCATATATGGAGCAGTGCTGGGCAGATGTTGTCCCAAGCGGCACCTGCTGGTCGGTGCCGTTCAACGACAGTGGCGCCCTCGAATACGCAACCAAGGAAACGGACCTTAATCATGACCTGTCCGTGTGCTCACTTGAACTTTGGAGCGATAAGTTCAAGCGAAAATCATAGCTCGACAACTGGTCCCGGCAGTAGGATGCCTGAAACCGGGAGGGCCGAGCGAGTTGTTTCTACAACAGCGAGAGAAAGTCTCGCAATGGATCACTGTGCCTAAAGCTCATCTTCAAGAATGCGATACACACTGGCACGACTGATACCGCACTCTACGACAATCTCCGAGACCTTCTTTCCGGCGCTTCGGAGCCGCTTGACCTCTAAGGACTTAGACATCGCCGTGGGAGATCGGCCCTTGTATTTGCCCTGCGCCTTCGCCTGCGCAATGCCATGACGCTGACGCTCCAACATGATGGCGCGTTCAAACTCCGCCACGGCACCGAGCACCTGAAGGATCAGCACGCCGGTGGGCGAGTTCGTGTCAACGCCCATCGACAGGATGCGAAGTCCCACCTTGCGACGCTTCAGGTCACCGACGATCCGCAGCAGGTCGGCGACGCTGCGCGCCAAGCGGTCGGGCTTGGCGACTACAAAGGTGTCGCCCTCACGAACCCAGTCGAGCGCGGCTTCAAGCTGAGGGCGGCGAGCGTCCACGCTGGACACCTGCTCGGCGAAGACGCGGGAGCATCCGGCGGCCTCAAGCTCCGCGATCTGGGCGGTCAGACCGGCCTCCTGATCTGTTGTCGAGGTGCGCGCGTATCCAACGATGGCGCCACCATGATCGCCCGTCATTTGTGCCTCATACACATCTAGGACGTTCTTAGACGAAGCGTCTCAGAAATCAATAGCCATTCGTGTGAGACAGCAAATCGAGCCTCCTCGGCATCTCACTGGGGCGTGCCCTTGCGAGATCGATCAGTGCGGCGAGCGAGTTCCAAGCAACGTTGCACACTTGGTGTGGGCGTCTGGTGCGATGGTGACGCGCGCATCACCGCAGGTCAGACTGGCGTTGTGGGCATCCATGTGATCCAGTGTATACAGGTTAGCCTCCCCATGCTTGATCGCCTCTAATCTGAAGCTGGAGAAGCCGCTGCCAAATCCATTCCAAAACCCAAGCACGATTGCTGCGTATAACATGAGTGGAACAACTATCCATAAACCAAGTCTTGCATACCGGTTAGTGACGAACAGGATTGCCATACACCCTGCTGCCCCAAGCAGGGCCAACGTGTGACTTACAAATGCCGAAGGGCTATGTAGATCATTGGTCAGCCATGCACCAAAGTTCCACGCGGCGGTTTCGGCGGCGAAACAGCCCGCTAATCCTAATAAGATGACAAAGAAAATCCTCACTAAAACGAAGGCTGCATAGCGCATCTTACTGTTTGCTTACGATGAAGTTTATGACATCAGATTCGGTCCGGGGAAGCTCAACAAGAACACCTTCTCGCACGAGAGATTCAAGGGTTGGCCGGGTGATTGTTCGCTTCAATCTTCCCTTCTCATCCAATATTGTGATGTGACCATCAGGATGCTTCACCTGATCGCCAAAAGCCCAGCGCACTGTGTCACCAGCGACGAGGGCGTGTCGAGCGTCATCAAGCTCGGCCATGGCGTTCTCCCCAGAATGGCACGCTAACACGTCCCATGCGTGTCCGCATGGTCGAGATCGGCAGACCTTAAGACGACTGAGCCGCGCTATGCGCCGCTGCGAGCGCGTTGGAATACACCCTGCGCGCGTCGGCTTGTCGATCTCGCGCAGAGCGTAAGCACCGAACTTTTTTCGGTCCGGGCCGAAGGGTGGCCGCCCTTGCTTCATCGTCCTTCACCCGAGCCAGCTTCTCCTGATAGCGATGTGCGGCTTGGCTGGTTCTGTGGTGCGCGTCTGCGACCCGTTTCGCCTTGCGGGCCATGGCTTTCTGCTCGTCTTCGGACATGATTTCACGGTAGCGCATCCCCTATTTACTCGGCAGGAAAACAGGGGTTCGACGCTGCTACACCCGTGCTACAAAGGCCGGGAAAAGCCGGGTCAGGTCGGGAATAGTCGGGCGGCAAGCTGATTGCGCCGGTATGGTTGAGCGCAGCCCATCAGGCACAGCGGCCAAAAAGCTGAACAGAAACAAGAGGCTTCCAAAGCGATCATGAACCTCCTATCTTCCGGCTCCCTGTCCAACAGTCGAAAGGAGGTGATCCAGTGTCTCATTGTCTCCGCCTACGGTCGCAACCGGTGACC
>CAXUNH010000257.1:0-4432 GCA_964252405.1 uncultured Acidobacteriaceae bacterium
CTGCAGATCTCTCCACTGCGGCGCTTCGCGCCTCCGGTCGAGAGGACAGTGCTTCCGCTGAGGAGGATGTGGCTTGCCGAATTGGATTGGCGGTGCAGGCGGGGTTGGGGATTGAGGTAGGGCTAGATGCGGCGGGGTTGCGGGAGGCGCTGGAAGATGCGTCGCTGCCGAAGGTTGTGCATGATCTCAAGGCGGTTCTGCGGGCTTTGGAGCCGCATGGGGTGGCGCTGGCCGGTGAGGTCTTCGACGTGATGTTGGAGAGCTATCTGGTGAATCCAACGCATGGGTCGCACACGCTGGTGGACATCGCGGCGCGGACGACGAGCCGGGCGTTGCTGCATCAGCCGACAAAGGAGAACCCCTCCGATCCGAAGCGATTGGCGGAGGCTGCGGCGGCGGTGGCGCGGCTGGCGCTGGAGTTGCGGAGACAGTTGGATGAGGCCTCCGTTGTGGAGCATGCGATTCCGAAGGATGAACCGGGGTTGGGCGGGGCGTTGACGACGGAGATGCTGTTCAGCGACAGAGCCCAGGGTGCAGGGCCCAGGACACAGGGAAAGACAAAAACGGGAGGAGCGAGCAGTGCTGATGCTGCGCGTCCGCTCGACTCGGGGCCCTGTATCCTGGGCCCTGATTCCACCTTGATGGAGGTGTACCGCGGGATCGATCTGCCCCTGGTGCCGGTGTTGTTGCGGATGGAACAGGTGGGTGTGCGCGTGGATCTTTCGCTGCTGGGGGAGATGGGCACGCGGCTTGCGGTGGAGATCGATAACCTGGCGGAGAAGGTGTATGCCAGTTCGGGGCATCGATTTAACCTGAACTCGCCCAAGCAGTTGGGGGATGTGCTCTTCAACAAGATGGCTCTGCCGAAGCCGTTGAAGTATGGCAAGGGCAAGGTGATCTCGACCGCGCAGGACATCCTGGAGGACCTTGCGCAGCACCACGAGGTGCCGATGCTGGTGTTGGAGCACCGGCAACTGCAGAAGTTGAAGTCGACGTACCTCGATCAACTGCCGCTGCTGGCGGATGCGCAGGGGCGGGTGCATACGACGTTCAACCAGGTGGGCACGGCAACGGGGCGGCTTAGCTCAACCAATCCGAACCTGCAGAACATCCCGATCCGGACAGCAGTAGGGCGCGAGATCCGGGCGGCCTTTATCGCGGCGCCAGGGAACCTGTTGATGAGTGCGGATTACTCGCAGATTGAGCTGCGTTTGATGGCGCATTTCTCGGGCGATCCGCTGCTGGTGGATGCGTACAACACGGGCAAAGACATCCATACGCTGACCGCGGCAGAGGTGTTTGACGTCGATCCGGCGACGATGGACAAGGAGACGCGGGCGCGGGCCAAGGCGGTGAACTTTGGGATCGTGTACGGTATCTCGCCGTTTGGGCTTGCGGCGAACCTGAACATCGATCAGAAGACCGCGCGCGAGTACATCGAGCGTTACTTTGCGCGGTACAAGGGCGTGGCCGAGTTTATCGAACGAACCCTGGCGGAAGTTCGCGGGACGCAGGCCGTCAAGACGGCGTTCGGGCGGGTGCGGCCTATCCCGGATATCCAATCACGCAACCCGAATCAGCGCGGGTTTGCGGAGCGGACGGCGGTGAATACCCCGTTGCAGGGGACCGCGGCAGATCTGATCAAGATTGCGATGATCCGGATCGACGGGGAGATGAGGCGCCGCAACCTGAGGTCGCACATGACGCTGCAGGTGCATGACGAGCTGCTCTTCGACGTGCTGCCTGACGAGGCCGAGGAGATGCAGGCGCTGGTCAAGCAGCAGATGGAAGACGCGGCAAGGTTCCGGGTGCCGATCGTTGCCGAGGTAGGAGTCGGGCAAAACTGGCGCGACATCAAGTGACCTCGCGCGAGTTTTTCAAGGCAGGCAGGCGGGGCTAAAAAGCCAGCGAAAGGGTCGGGGCCGAAGGCGAGCCCACTCTCCCTGAGCTTGCGCCTGTCATGGCGTCCGGCATCGGCATGCTTCCATTCCAGCGCCCCACGGCTGCCTTAAGCGCTGCGAAGCAAACGGGGTCGAACTTCGTAGGAACGTCTCTGCCGATCTCCTTAAGGATCTCCTGGGTCTCGAGTCCCCGGCGATAGGGGCGATTCTCCGCCATAGCGGAGTAGCAGTCGGCCAGGGCAATCGTTCTGGATTCGATGGAGAGGTGTTCGGCCTGGAGCCCGAAGGGGTAGCCGGACCCGTCGAGGCGTTCGTGGTGTTCGGCGGCGAGGGTCGCCAGTTCACGGAAGGCGGTGACGCGCTGCAGGATGGAGCCGGAGATGCGGGGGTGACGGGTGATGACGGCCCACTCGCGAGGTTCCAGGCGCCCGCGCTTGTCGAGAATGCCATTGGGGACGGCCAGCTTGCCGATGTCGTGAAGGAAGGCAGCGCGGCGGACGAGCGAGATACGCTCGGGGGCAAGCCCGAGCTCAGTCGCGATCGCAACGGCGACCTCGGTGACGCCGATGGAGTGATGGTAGGTGAAGGGGGATTTCGCGTCGACGACGTTGCCGAAGGCTTCGCAGATGCGGTCGACGCGTTCGGGGGTGAGGGGCGAGGAGACGCCCGGGTCGAGCCGGAGCACCTCGGCGCGGGTCGCCTCGACATCGCGGGGCTGGCACTGGGGCCAAAGCCGGCCTGAGGTGTGCAGCTGCTGGGCAACGCGCACGAGATCGGGATCGAACCAGGTGCCCCGGCGCGCACGGGTCATGCGCAGGGCCGTTTCGGGGCCATGTTCGGTGGCGAAGGCGTCCAGGGTTTGCGCGACGGCGCAGATGCGCGCCAAAAGAGGGATCTGTTCCCCGCGCCGGCGCGCCGGGGAGCCCGAGCCGTCCCAACGCTCGTGGAGGTTGGCCACGGCTTCGATGGTGGACTCACTCATGCTCAGGTGCCGCATGGTCTCGGCGCCGCGGTGGTATTCGTTTTCGATGGAGCCGGAGGGCTGGGTGCCGAGCCGGGCTTCCATGCCAGCCATGCGGCCGATGTCGGCGGGCAAGGGGACGCCGGGGAGAACCTCATGCCAGACGCGCGCGAGCAAGAGAGGGTTCGCGCTGAGGTCCTGGGCGGCGCCGCCCAGCGACCAGAGTCCGCGCTCGTTGTCCCCCATGATTTGAGAGAGACGCGTGACATGGTCTGCGCAGCCGATGTCCTTCAGAAGGAGGGCGTAATAGAGGTGGGTGAGTTCGTCCTGGGGCAGGTGGATGGCCGCCGCGAGGCGCATGCCGAGCAGGCAGGTGCGCAACGAGTGTCCCGGGACAGCGTTCTCGGTCAGGTCGAGCGCAAACGTGAGCGCCGAAATGACTTCCGAGAGAATGAGGTCTCCGTCCGTGTAGGAGATCGTTTGGCCGAAACTAGCTGAAGTGGGGTGCATGTCTTCCTTGCAGGGTGGGTAGATCCCCTGCCGTAAGAGCCGAGAAGACCTCTGCGGTAGGCTCGTTCGCTTCGTGATCGCGTTTACAGGATGTGCGTTTTCCACGGGTGGTGCCATGCCTCGAAGGAGAGTCGGGAGGTCACGAAGGTGGGATTACCTTCGTTCGGTCCTAAGCGCGGGTCTGAGGAAGTCGTGGGAGGAAGACTGGTTTGGGTGATAGTCTCGCCCGAAAGCGATGGTGAAACGACAAGACGTGCCACGATGGATCCTCCGTTTCTGCGGACCTGCGCTCGCTATGGTCCTTATCGGCGGAATGGGTAAAAAACTTGAGGGACAAATTCCGGCGTTGCCGATGCAGGACACCCCGCAATCAACTGCCGCCCGGCAACCCCTGCCCTTGCCGCCGAGCAACCCGCAGCAGACTCCGCAGTTGACCCCGGAAGACGTAAGCGCGTTTCTTGACGGATTTCTGCCGTTGCAACTGCAACGCGATGACATTGCAGGAGCGACGATCGGGATCACGATGAATGGGAAGCCGCTGGTCTTGAAGGGCTACGGGTACGCAGATTGGAAGAAGAAAACGCCCGTGGATCCGGTTACGACGACGTTCCGGCTGGCATCCATCTCCAAAACGTTCACCTACACGGCGATGATGCAGCAGGTCGAGGCGGGGCGGCTGGACCTGGATGCGGACGTGAACCGATATCTGGACTTCCGGATTGCGCCCGGGCCGAAAGGTATCGGAGAGGCGCCGATCTCGTTGCGGCAGTTAGCCACGCACACCGCTGGCTTTGAGGAGGAGCTGCACGATTTCGGCTCGGACAAGAGTGGGAAGCTGCCGATGGATCCCCGGAGCTTTCTGATCCGCAACCAGCCGCACCGGTATGCGAAACCGGGGGCGAAGCTGGCCTACTCGAACTACGGGATCGCTCTGATCGGGTATATCGTCCAGCGCGTCTCCGGAGAGGACTTCGCGAGCTACGTGCAGCGGCATATTTTTTCGCCGCTTGGCATGATCCACTCAAGTTTTGCCCAACCTTTGCCGATAGGGTATGTGAGG
>CAXUNH010000258.1:0-4391 GCA_964252405.1 uncultured Acidobacteriaceae bacterium
GCTTAAGTCTTTGTTCTGTTACAGATGCGGTAGGGGGTATCCCCTAAAATCATCAAACCAAAGGCTTTGTGGGTAAAGTCTCTGAAGTCAACAGTTTAGGCGGATCGGGAGGACTCGTCCCGAGATTTTGCCGAGGAGCGAAGGTTCAGGTGATTTGAGGGTAGCGGGTTCCGGGTTAATTGTGTGCAACCAGGGGTGGTCTTCGGACCGCGGTGTCAGCGGGTGCTGGTACGCCACAAGCGCGCGCAAAGAGAAGTGCCCACGCCATGAGGGTGACGCGGGCACTCTTCGGCTACCGGTCGCCGAACCTGGTGGCAGGCCGCTACATCTCTGCCCATTGACGCAGAAGGTTGTGATACACGCCGGTCAGTTGCACAGAGCTCGCCTTGATCTCAGGCGCCTGGGCCTGCTCACTGGACGCGAGTCGTTGGATTGCCGAGTCCAGCTCAAACAGCAGCGTTCTGTGCGGATCCTGTCGAATCATGCTCTGAATCCAGAAGAAGGAGCTGATGCGGTTGCCACGCGTGACGGGCTCGACGCGGTGCAGACTGGTCGCGGGGTAGAGAACCATGTCTCCCGCGGCGAGCTTCACCCGCTTCTCGCCGTAGCTGTCTTCCACTACCAGGTCTCCGCCGTCGTACTCCTCGGGAGCGGTCAGAAACAACGTCGCACTTAGATCCGTGCGGATGCGTTGACCGGTGGAGCTGAGTTGACGGATGGCTGTGTCCACATGCGTCCCAAAGGTCTGTCCTCCGGCGTAGCTGTTGAACATCGGCGGAAAGACGCGGAGGGGCAGCGCCGCCGACAGGAACCGGGGCGACCTCGCCAGTCCGGCGAGCACCATCTCGCCGACCTCCTTAGACACCGGCGAGTTCTCCGGAATCTGGGCGTTACGCTTGACCTCCTGCGCCTGGTAACCGGCGGTGACGCGCCCGTCGACCCACTCGGCGGTGGCCAGCCGATGTCGTGCGGTCTTCACCCCCTCCGCGGTCAGTACTTTCTCAATGGTGATCAGCATGGTTCTGTCCTGTGGGTTCCTAGCGGAACCGGAAGTTTGCGCCGAGCAGCGCGGACAGTCCCGGAGCCGGGATCAGGTGGCTGGGGTGCGGCTGGTCGATATAGAAGTTGTCGGTCAGGTTGTACACATTGGCCTGCAGATCGACATGTTCCGTGAGCGGACGCCGCACCATGGCGTTGAAGACCCAATAGCCCGGCACCTGTTTGGTGGCCGTGGACAGGACCTGGTAGCAGGTGGTGGTGCTGCGGCCGCACGGAGCGGACCCTGTCACAAACGCCGTCGAGGGGCCGTAACTCGTGGGCACATACGGGACGGTGGAGCTCGCCGTCCGGGCATCCACGAAGTTGCCGCCCAGGCCGGCGGTGAAGCCTTGAGTGATCCTGCGGGTCACGAAGAAGTTGAAGGTGTTCGCCGGAACGTTGGCCAGCGGGTAGCCGACCGAGGCCGGGAAGAACTTCGAAGAGATGACCTTGCTGTTGAGGAAGGCGTAGCCAACGATGAGGTCCATCCCGTGGGGCAACTGCCCCACCGCGCTCGCCTGGACACCTTCCACCATCTGGTTGCCCGCAGCGACGATGTTGTTGGAGTTGGTTGGATCTGTTTCTCGCGCGTTGTCCTTCTCTGTGCGGAAGACGGCACCTTCAAGGCGCAGGCGCTCCTGAAGGAAGCTCCACTTCGTGCCGGCTTCGTAGCTCTGGTTCTCTTCGGGCGCGGCGCTGCCGTTCGCCAAACCGAGGCTTAAGCTGAGCGACTCCGCTGCCGGGTTGAAACTGGTTCCATAGTCGAAGTACACGCTCGCGTGGAGGTTTGGCTTGTACACAAAGGCTGCGCGATAGGTCGGCTGCTCATCCACTCGAAAGGTGGGTGGGACGGGCGCGGTGAGCGTAGCCCCGGCGGGCGGCGTCGGCTGGTAGAGGTTATAGGCGGTGCCGAACCGGTCCCAGCGCACACCGCCGCTCAGCTCGAACAGGTGTCCCAGCTTCACGGTGTCCAGGACGTAGAGGCCCACGCTTCGCGAGGTGGTATGGGCGATCGAACTGGTGTACCCCGTGCCCCCGAACGGCTGCCCTGTATTGGGGTCCAGCAGTGTCGTGAACGGGACAGTGTTGATGCCGGAGATCGTGTAGCTGGTGCGAACCGGATCGGAGATTTCGCGGCCACCCTCGACGCCGGTCACGAGATCATGCCGCATGCCGAGGAGCTCCAGGCGCGCCGTTAGCTCCGTGCTGTCCCACAGGTCGCCCTCCACGCTCCGGATCTGAAGCTGGTTGCGGTTGACGAGAGCCGTCGCCGGGTTGAAGTTCGCGACCGTAAACGGGCACGGCTTTCCGGTCACCGACGAGGCCGGGATTGCCGTGACCCAGCCACCGACGGGCACACTCAGGCTGGCGTTGGCGCAGATCTGCGGCTCTGTGATCTCCGCATTGCGCGGGTAGTTCGCGAACCGCCCAAGGGTGTGCAGGTCCACGCGATTGCGGAACGTATGACTCGCCCGCACGGTGACGACGTCATCGTGGGTGCGGAGAAAATTGTCGTCGGGAAATCCGAAATACGCATGGCGGTCCACACCCGGCGCGAGTCGGTTGAAGAACCATGGGAGACCGTAATCCGGCGTGTCGTTTTCGAGGTAGTGCTCGTAGCTGAGAGTGAACCGCGTCGGCTTTGTCATCCCGAAGCTCAACGAGGGAGCGATGCCAAAACGCCTGTTTGCCGCAAAGGGCCGTCCGGCCACCCCGCCCCCGGTTGCCATCACATTCACGCGGAGGGCAGCATCATCGGGCACAGCGGTGAGGGGCTGGTTGATGTCCGCCGTGATGCGCTGTGTCAGGTCAGTGCCCAGGAGGCCATTGACGTTGAGGAACCGGTCCGCGGCGGGGACTTTGCTCTCCTGGTTGATGATGCCGCCCGTCGACCCGCGCCCGAACTCTACGCCGGCCGGCCCTTCCAGCACCTCCACCTGATCCAGGTTGAAGTCGTCGCGGTAGTAGCTGCCGAAGTCGCGAATGCCGTCGAGGTAGATGTCGTTCCGCGCGGTGAACCCGCGAATGGTGAGATTGTCTCCCTGCGCACCACTCTCCCCCGCGGCGATGCTGATGCCGGGCACGTTCCGCAGGGCATCGGTCAGGGTGCGGTTTCCTTCGTCCATCAGAATGGCCTGCGGGACGACCTCCACGGTCTGCGGGGTGTCGAGCAAGGATTCGGGAAGGCGCGTCAGGCTGGTCGTCTGCGACAAGCTCCCCGCAGTGACGTTCACCGTCTCCGCGCTTTGCACGCCGACCACCGCGTGTTGCGGTCCAGTGAAGTGAAAGCTCAGGCCGGTGTTCGCCAGCAACTGCCGCAACGCGTTGTCTGCGGAGAAGACACCCTGCACACCTGCACTTTGCAACGTGGCCAGATCCTTGGCCGGTACCTCGATCTGCAAGGACACGCCGCTCTGCTTGGCGTAGGCGGCCAGAGCGGTGTCCAGCGGGCCCGCAACGATGCCGAAGCGGCGTTGCGGCTGCTCGGCGGCCAGCTTGGCAGGAGGGCTACCCCCGGCCGCAACGGCCGTTTCCGCGTGCGACCCGCTCGCACAGGCGGCAAGGACGGCGAGATTGAGCCATCGCGTCCGGCGCCTGTTGGCCCGACCGCGGGTCGTTGTTCTGTGTTTCATGCTCTCTCTTTCCTGGTTACCCGGCCGGCTCGCCCTCACGCGCCCCCGTCGCCCTGGTGGGTGCAGCCCTACGAAGTGGGCGCACACGTCCCGCGGATGCCGTGCATCCGGAGGTTTGCTGGTCTACCTTCGCTGTCCGCAGAGCCCTGGCTTAGGGCGCGTTGGGAGCTGCCGTGGAGCGGCTCTTGACCGCGGGGCCGATGTCCGCTCGCGGGACGTCGCGGGGCAGAGGACGCTCAGGCCGGTCGTTGAAGGCGCCTGTGGGGATGCAGTGAGGGAAGGTGCTGCATTGCCCCTGTACCGGGTGAAAGACCGGCCCAGACCGATTCGTCCTATCCATAGTCAAGCTCCTGGATCCGCTCTTGGATCCGCGCCTGGATCAGCGATAGAGCTCCCTCAAGCCCCCTGGTCCAAATCGCGATGCGATGTCTCTAGCCATAGTAGCCCAAACTCGGACTACGTTGGTCCTAGATGCGAAAACTATTCAGCAACGGCCTGGGGACGCGGAAGCTGCCGGGCGGCAACGGGGGTTGCGCTTTGCCGGTGGTGTCTGTTTGCGCGCGTCCGCGCAGCTCGCCTAGACCGAGGCGGTGCGGAGTTCGGTTTGGAGTTCGGCGAGGAGGGTGAGGGCTTCGCGGGGGGTGAGGTTGTCGAGGTCTAAGACTTCCAGGCGGTCGACGATGCGTTGGCTTAGGGGGGTGAACATGGTGAGTTGGAGGG
>CAXUNH010000259.1:0-4364 GCA_964252405.1 uncultured Acidobacteriaceae bacterium
GCCAAAAAGCACGTCGTCCTCCAGGGCACACCCATGCACAATCGCCCCGTGCCCGATCGTCACCCCATCCCCCACCACAACCGGCCAAACCCCACGCTGGCCGTGCAATACGGCGTTGTCCTGCACGTTGGAACGTGCTCCCACACGGATGGAATGGACATCTCCGCGAAGCACGGCATTCATCCATACACTGCTTCCCGCGCCAATCTCCACGTCGCCAATAACCTGTGCCGATACATCCACATACGACCCTTCACCCACCACCGGCAAACGTCCGGAAAACGACCGCAGCATAGCCCCTCCACCCCGGTCCCAGTCTATGTGTCGGCGATGGACGTAATGTGACCCCGGATTTCACTTTTCAGAAGAAAAGTGTCGGCAAACCGACGCATCGGCAGTATCCTTGAACACGGCCACGCTGGCAGGTTTGGAGGTGTTTCTTTTGGCAGAGGTTCGAGTACAGGAGGGTGAGCCCCTTGAGAATGCACTGCGCCGTTTCAAGCGCAAAGTGCAGACCGAAGACATCATCAAGGAGGTCAAGCGCCACTCTTTCTACCTGAAGCCAGGCGAGAAGCGTCGCGTCAAGGAAGCCCTTGCACGCAAGCGCAATCGCAAAAAGGTTCGCAAGGAGCAGGATTAAGCTTCCTCGCTAGCAGCTGCAGAGCAGGAGAGGGGGCGGGAAACGAGCCTCCTCTCCTTTTCCTTTGTGCCACAGAGAACTCCACGTTCCCCGTGGTTCCGGGCCCTTGGCAGTACATCATCACAGGCCTGATACACAGACGCCACCGGATCCGCCCAGTGCCACGTCTGCGGCTCACGCCTTGTCCCGCACGTTTGGGAGAGGGTGCTATGGAATTCATCGATCGCGTACTCAAGTGTTCCGATTGCAGCAACGAGTTCGTTTTCACCGCCGGCGAACAGCTCTTCTTCTTCGACCGGCAGTTCAAGAACGACCCCAAACGCTGCAAGCTCTGTAAAGCCAAGCGCGCCGGTCTCGGCCGCTCCGCGGAAGGCGCCGCCGCCGCGGCCCTGCCCCTGTCGCGGACCGAAACCCGCACCGAGTGCTCGGCCTGTGGCATCGACACCACCGTGCCCTTCAAGCCAACCCAGGGTCGGCCCGTCTTCTGCCGTTCCTGCTTTCAGCTCAAACGCGTTCCCGCCGCCGTCGCCAAGGTCGCCGGTCTCGACGCCCCGGCGCTCGCCATCCAGCAGGCCATCGCCGGAATGCCGATCTCCGCCGCCACGGTCGAGGCCATCGCCGAGACCCCGGCGGCAGCACTGAACGGCGACGCCGCATCTCAGGCCTATGAGATGATGGCCGCCGAAGCCGCACAGGCCTAACTCCGGCCGCGTCCGAGTCCATTCGCAGGAGAACCGCATCCGTTCAGCATCGCACTGAACCGCTTCAACCATGTTGCGCCTCCGCGATATCTCTGAAGACACGGCCCTGTTTCCCTGGAACAAGAGCTCGCCCTACCCGGCCCTCGAATCCACCGTCGCCGTGGCCCTCGCCCTGCTCCTCGGACAATGGACCGGGCATCGCAGCGCCGGCTCCATCGCCGCCGGCGCCGCCTTTACCGTGGGCTTTGCCGTCTTTCACGAAGCCCTCTCCTCCACCCTCCTCAGCATGGCCCTCCTCACCCTCGGCATCGCCTCCGCCACCCTGGCCGGCAGCCTGGGCGCGGCATGGACCCCCGTGGTTCTGCTCCTATGCGTCCTGGCCGCGGTCAACTACGGCCTCCTCTCCGGACTGGACCCCACCGCCAGCTGGATCGGTCAGCAGTGCGGCGTCTATGTCGTCATCGCCAGCTACTTCGCCAACGGCGTCCACTACGCCGTCGGACGCACGGCCATGGTCCTCGCCGGCGGCACGCTCCAGATGATCTTCTACGCCGCCTTCCGCCTCCTCCGCCGCCATACCCGCCGCAACCACCTCCCGCCGCTGCCTCTCTTCCGCCAGATCCACACCCGCGCCCTCCAGATCCTGGACTGCCTCCGTCATGAGCTCCGCTGGGACGGCAACACCACCGGCTACGTCCTCAAACTCGTCATTACCCTCGGCCTCAGCACCGCGCTCTACCGTCACCTGCACCTGCGCAACGGCTACTGGGCGCCGATGACGGCCATGCTCGTTCTCAAGCCGAAGTGGGCCAACACCCTGAGCCGCGGCGTCGCCCGCACCGTCGGCACCGTCGTCGCCGCCGCCCTCTGTGCTCTGCTCGCCAAAATCTTCCCGGGCTTTCACCACTGGACGTACTTCATTCTGATCGTCGTTACGGCCTGCCTCTGCTTCGCCCTCCAGGCCGTGAACTACGCCCTCTTCTCCGCGGTGCTTACCCTCTACACCGTCTTCCTCTTCGGCTTCGGCGGCTTCTCCGAACGCAGCGCCGCCGACATTCGCCTGCTCAACACCGCTATCGGCGGTCTCCTCGCCCTCCTCGTCGACTTCATCGCCAAACAGCTCGGTCCCCGCCCCAAGGCCGCCGCCGAGCCAAACCCGTCGCTACCCGGGCCTCGTCCTCTGGGCCAGGAAGGGTGAAGTGGAAGGCATGTTATGGAAGCGCTACAACTCGCTTGAAGTCAGCATGCGCGATAAGTTCCGGCGCAATCTTCGCCCCAGTCGGCTCAACCAGAACCGTCTGTAACCCGGCTCTCCTCCCATACTTCAGGGCCGGAACACAGTCCGTATCGCCACTGACGAGGATGATCCTTTCAACCGCCCGCGTATCCGAGTACGCCGCGATGTCCAGACCAATGCGCATGTCCACACCCTTCTGCTCGAAGATCGGCTCAAAGTCCGCATCCGTTAAAGGCGTGCTTGCAACCGGAATCTTTCTGGGCTTGAACCCTCGAAACTTCAGCACACCCCGGCGCACGGCAAACAGGTCCTTGTACGCAAGGCATGCAGCCAGGCATCGTTGGCTGTGAATGTCTGACCGTTCCCAGAGACCGGCAACTTGACGGTACCCTCATACAGAGCACAGTCGTAGTACAACACCCGGAAAAGGTCCTCATCTGCAGACACGCATGCATGAGCGAACTTCTCGATGAAATCTGGGTCGTATGTCTTCTTTGCCTTTTTGCTGACCACCCGCAGAAACCCGCCGTCGATCAGAACCGCGACTTTAAACTCTGGCATTCACGCAATAGTAAAGCCCCCTTGCGGGGGCGTATATTGCTCGCCTACGAGCGTAGCGGATACCTCTATGTTGCATCCCGCTGGTGAAAGACGCAAGACATTTCTGGGACAGCGTATGTCCTGGGTCTGACATGAGCCACCAGTTGTATGCCCCCATGTAAGTCGCACGGCGCTCGCACCGTGTGCCAAACCCCCTACAATAGCCTCATCGTGACCCTAGACTTTCTCGGCAGCCTCCAGCGCACCCATGGCTGCGGCGCCCTCCGTTCCTCAGACGTTGCCGCCGACGACACCGCGTCCCCCGTCACCCTCATGGGCTGGGTCAATCGCCGCCGCGACCACGGCGACCTCATCTTCCTCGACCTCCGCGACCGCTCCGGCATCACCCAGGTCGTCCTCGACAAGTCCGTCGCCCCCGAGGCCCACGCCAAAGCCGAAGACGCCCGCCCCGAGTTCGTCGTCGCCGTCACCGGCACCGTCCGCCGCCGCGGCCCCGGCCTCGCCAACCCCAAAATGCCCACCGGCGACATCGAACTCGTCGGCCGCACCCTCCTCCTCCTCAACGACGCCAAAACCCCACCCTTCAGCCCCGCCGAAGACGCCATCGCCAACGAGGAAACCCGCCTCAAATACCGCTACATCGACCTCCGCCGCCCCGAAATGCAGCGCAACTTCCTCCTGCGCAGCAAGGTCGCCATGGCGGTCCGCAACTTCCTCGTCGAGCGGGGCTTCCTGGAGGTCGAAACCCCGTTCATGACCCGCTCCACTCCCGAAGGCGCCCGCGACTACCTCGTCCCCAGCCGTGTCCACCCCGGCCAGTTCTACGCGCTCCCGCAGTCGCCCCAAATCTTCAAGCAGATCCTCATGATCTCCGGCTTCGACCGCTACTTCCAGATCGCCCGCTGCTTCCGCGACGAAGACCTCCGCGCCGACCGCCAGCCCGAGTTCACCCAGATCGACCTCGAGATGACCTTTCCGCAGCAGGAAACCGTCTTCGCCGTCGCCGAAGGCTTCCTCCGCGCCGCCTTCCACGCCGCCGGCATCGACCTCCCCGCCCACGCCTTCCCCCACATGACCTACGACCAGGCCATCGAGCGCTACGGCATCGACAAGCCCGACATGCGCCTCCCCGCTATGGTCAACCTCTCCGCCACGCTCACCCCCGAGCTCCGCGACCAGCTCAAGATCGACCCCACCCTCCCCGTCTACGGCGTCACCATCCCCC
>CAXUNH010000260.1:0-4065 GCA_964252405.1 uncultured Acidobacteriaceae bacterium
CAGCTGTTGGGATAGCCAGTTTTGCCGAAACCGCGAAAAGCCTCTCGAGGAAGAACTTCGAGAGGCCTTTTCGGCGCAGGCCATGAGGTCTGCAGACCTCAACGTGAAGGCGCAACCTAGAACAGCTTGGCAAAGCCAGGCTGGTCTAGGTCGCGCCTTCGCTGCTCCATGCGTCGAGTGGTGCGTCCAAACCGGCACGCACCGCTACGCTTACGCCTGCAAGGTGTACTGGCCGGCCTTCACGGTGGCCCTGGAGATCTCTCGCCCCAGCGCTACCGTGTTTGCAGGTTGGGTTTGCAACAGCTCCCGCAGGGTCGCGGCATGCTGTTGCAGTGCGGCTCCCTCGGCGACGGCGCCCAGCACACGCTCGGCAGCGCGATGGATGACGTGCAGCGAACGCGCGCCGGCATAGTAGCGGCAAAGCGTCTCCGCAAGTGGGTGGGCGCCGGCCATCTTTTCCGTGCGCAACAGGGCAGATTCGAGCACGAGCACCTCGGCGAAGATGTCGGAAAGCGCTCCCATGATCTCCTGCTGCTCGGCCAGTTCTTTCGGCGCGAAACGTTGCGAAGCAAGCCCCGTGCAGAAGAGCGCTGTCTTCTTCGCGCGTGCGACCAGCTCGCGTACATCGCTCATCGGGCCGGTACCCGAAACGGTCAAGCCAGAACCGGTCGACAGGTCTGCCATGAGTTCCTGGATCGTGGCGCTCAAGGGCAGCGTGCCCGCGGCGGCGCGCTTCATCAGCCAGCCCGTCGTGATCAGGCGATTGATCTCGTTGGTGCCTTCGAAGATCATGTTGATGCGCGAATCGCGGTAGTGGCGCTCCGCCGGAAATTCCTCCACGTAGCCATAGCCGCCGTGCAGCTGAAGCACCTGGCTGACCAGACGGTCCAGCACCTCGGACCCGAAGAACTTCAGGATGGAGCACTCCATCGCAAACTCTTCGATCCGCTTCTGCACCTCCTGCGTGTAGTGCGGGGAGTGCTTATCCAGCTCCGCCAATGCTACGTCGATCGAGCCGATGACCCGGTACACCGCCGCTTCGAGCGCATAAATGCTGGAAGCGCAGTCGGCGATCTTCTCCTGCACCAAGCCAAACTCCGTTACGGGCTTGTTGAAGCCGATGCGGTCCTTGGCATAGCGAATGCCGTCTCGCAGCGCAAACCGGCACTCGCCGACAGCGATGGCGGCGAGCTTATAACGGCCCACGTTGAGAATGTTGAAGGCGATCTGGTGACCCTTGCCTGCCTGCCCCAGAAGGTTCCCTGCCGGCACCTTGCAGTTGTTCAGGATTAGCGGACAGGTGGACGAGCCACGGATGCCCAGCTTATGCTCTTCCGCTCCAATCGTGAGGCCTTCCGTTCCTTTCTCAACCAGAAAGGCAGAGAACTTTTCCCCGTCTATCTTGGCGAAGATGGTAAACAGGTCAGCGAAACCCGCGTTAGAGATCCACATCTTTTCGCCGTTCAGCAAGTAGTGCTGCCCGTCCTCGCTGAGCGTCGCTTTGGCGCGGATATTCATTGCGTCCGAGCCCGCAGAGCTCTCGGAAAGTGCGTAGGCCGCGATCCACGCACCGCTGGCCAGCTTGGGCAGGTACTTTTCCTTTTGCTCCGCGGTGCCGTACCAGATCAGCGGCAACGACCCGATGCTGACGTGCGCGCTGAAGGTGACAGCAAAGCTGCCCAGCACGCTGATGTTCTGCGATACCAGCGCCGAGGTAACCTTTTCGAGGTCCAGCCCGCCATACTCCTCCGGCACATCAACGCTAAGCAGGCCCAAATCACCCAGCTCACGCATTAGTTGCCGGCTCACCCCATACTGCTTGTTCTCGATCGCCTCGACCTGCGTGACAATTTTTTCCTCCGCAAACTGCTGCGTCATGGCCGCGATCTGCACCTGCTCGGGGGAAAGGTCTTCCAGCGTGAAGATGTCCCGTGGAGCAAGATCTTCCAGCAGGAAGCTGCCGCCCATCACGCGCTTTACCGTGCCTGTTTCCATCTCTGCGATCATGCCATTCTCCTTTGAATTCCTAGTTCTGCAGGTTTTCGAAGATGCCCGCGGCACCCTGGCCGCCGCCCACGCACATGGTCACCATGCCGAACCTCGCATTGCGGCGCTTCATCTCCGAAGCGAGCGTCGCCGTCAGCTTCGTTCCGGAACAGCCCAGGGGATGCCCAAGCGCGATGGCGCCGCCGTTGACGTTCACCTTGTCCTGGTCGATGCCGAGCACTTTGAGCACGGCCAGCGACTGCGCGGCAAAGGCCTCATTGAGTTCAATCAGGTCAATGTCGTCCAGCGAAAGCCCGGCCATCTTCAGCGCCTTCGGGATGGCATAGATCGGCCCAATGCCCATCTCTTCGGGCAAACAACCCGAGTAAGCAAACGACACGAAGCGCAACAGGGGCTTGGCCCCGATCGCCTTGGCCTTGTCTTCGGAGAGGATGACCGCCGCGGCCGCGCCGTCGGAGGTTTGTGAGCTGTTGCCCGCCGTCACCACACCCTTGGCGTGAAAGACCGCGCGCAACTTGCCCAATGCCGCGAGGGATGTGTCCGCCCGCGGACCTTCATCGGCCTTGAACAGCGACTCGCGGTTCTCGGTGCTCCCGTCCGGAAGAACCGTGGTCGTCGTCACCGGTACCGGCACGATCTCTTCGTTGAAGCGCCCTTCCGCTACCGCACACAGGGCCTTCTCGTGACTTCGCAAGGCAAAATGATCCGACTCTTCCCGGGTGATCCCGTAGTGCTTGGCCACGCGCTCCGCGGTCAGGCCCATGGACATGTAGGCGGCCGGATGGTGGTCGATCAACCATGGGTTGATCGTGACCTTATTGCCGCTGAAGGGAAGAAACGACATCGACTCCGCCCCGCCGGCCACAAAGGCGTCACCGCCGCCGGAGCGGACGCGCTCGGCCGCGAGCGCAATGGTCTGCAGGCCGGAGGCGCAGAAGCGGTTTACCGTCATCGCCGCTGACTCGATCGGCAGGCCCGCGCGCAACGCGATCAGCCGGGCGACGTTGCCGCCCTGCTCCGCTTCCGGCATCGCACAGCCGATAATGACGTCCTCGATCTCCCGGGGGTCGAGCCCCGGCACACGAGCGACAGCCTCCTTCACCGCGATGGCGCCAAGATCGTCCGGGCGCGTGTGGCGCAGGGTTCCCTTGGGCGCTTTGCCGACGGGTGTTCGTACAACGCTGGCTACAACGGCTTCCGGCATATCCTCAATCCTTCCAGCTTTTCCATCTCTTCCCACCCTCGGAAAGAGGCAAGTTACTCGCCTTTTTGTACTCGCCCTAATTGCGAAGCGGTTTGCCCGTCTTCAACATGAACTCGATCCGATCCGCCGTTTTGGCTTCCCCGCACAGAGATAGAAACGCCTCGCGCTCCAGATCGAGCAGATGCTGCTCGGTGAGCGTTGTGCCGGGATTGATATCGCCGCCGGTCAAAATCCTGGCCAGATGCGTGGCGATGCGGGCGTCGTGCTCACTGATATACTCCGCCTCCCGCATCAGGAACACGGTCAACTTCAACGTGGCGAAGACACTGCTGCCCGGGGCGGGGATGTCGGTCCGCGGCAGCGGGGGCAGGTAGCCCCCCGCACCCAGCCGCACGGCCTGTGTCTTGGCACCGTGCAATAGCCGGTCGCGGTTCATGCTGATCGCGTCCGAGGTTTCTAGAAGCCCGAGGTCGCGCGCGTCCAGGGCCGAGGTCGAGACCTTGGCCATGGCAATCGTCTCAAACGCGGTACGCAGGGTCTCGACCACCTCCGCGGAGTCGCCGCGCGAGTCAGGCTTGACGGCCATGGCCTTGGCCGTCGCGCGCAGCATCATCTCCTTGCATCCGCCCCCGCCGGGAATCAGCCCTACGCCCGCCTCCACCAGCCCGGTGTAGAGCTCAAGGTGCGCCTGCCGGAACGCCGAGTGGAGGGCGACCTCGCATCCACCGCCGAGACACAGTCCGGACGCGGCCGTCACCACGGGCCGGATGCAGAACTTGATCGCCTGCGTCATGGCCTGGAACTGCTCGGTCATGCTTCGCCCCAGATCCCATTGGGCCGACTCCACCATCCCC
>CAXUNH010000260.1:4090-4332 GCA_964252405.1 uncultured Acidobacteriaceae bacterium
GCGATCACAAAGCCCGCAAATTCGCGTACGGCGCTGCTGTCGGGGTGCAACTGCTCGGTCAGGAAATCTAACGTCTCCTCGCCCAACGCATTCATCTTGGAATGCAGCTCGAAGCACCCCACGCCCTCGCCCAGGTCGACCAGCGACACCCCACTGTTGCCCGCGACGATGCCATGGGATCGCCGATAGCTTGCGATCGGTGCCAGTTCCGGGGTGCGCGGGACCGGCTGGTAGCTCCGGGA
>CAXUNH010000261.1:0-4294 GCA_964252405.1 uncultured Acidobacteriaceae bacterium
CTCCTGAAAAAGCTCGCCTGCTGATCTTCCAGTCTAATGCCGGGCAAGGTCGCGCCGGTTCAACCCCGCCTTCGGCGCCGCTTCGCGGCCGCTCCAGTCCGGTCCTCGCCATGCTCGCCATGCTCGGCGCTGAAGAAGCGCCTGCGCGTGGCTGCGCGTGGCTCCGGTCCTCCCTCCGCGGAGGTTGAGCCGTCACGAAGCCCGGCATTCCCGCTGCTCATCAGCAATCGGGCTGATGCAGAAAGGGAACATCGACATGACGCACCTCTCGAACGGCACCGTCGCCACGGACATCGACGCGCACAGCGACAACGCCGCCCTCAGCGCCCAAGGCTACACGATCCGCCACGTCGAAACCTACCATCGCGACACCGACATGACCTGCATCGTCTGGGACGCGCCCGCAATCACCGAAGCAGACTTGCCCTTCTGATCCGCAGGCGACGGGGGCCGGCCCACACGGGTCGGCCCTCCTATCGCGTACACACCAGACGCGCTCAGCACGAGAGGCTCGGGCCGTGATGGGCACGCATCCGGCTGCAAAGCCAGGCCGCGCCAGCCGCCGACCCCAAGAGGTCCGCGTCGGTCGCAACCGGGCCACGCCCCGAAGCAAGCCGGTACGCGTGTGGCAGTCAGGTCATGAAAGCGGCCACGAAGGCGATGGCCACCACGGCACCGATCACCCCGATTTCAGTCAACTCCCGCGCGCCAGCTGCACCGTTGGCCAGCGCTCCAACAAGAAACAACGCGGCAGCAGCGATCAGCCAAACGTTTCCCGGCGGCGATCGTAGAGGGGATCTACTCAACTACATTCGCTCCTCTTACAGCGTATAGACGCAGCCTACTTGATGTCGAAGCCTATACTGCCGTCTGACATTCGTGACGGGACACACCGACCAGGCGACCCGTCCATAGTATGCCATGGCCCAACCTCTTTGGCCGATATCCAGCCAGGCACACCGTTGAACAGAACAACGGCTATGAAGCCATCTCGAGACACCAGAGGATTTTTCGCTAGAACAAGCGCAGAGGCCCGGCCGACCACGGGTGAAGCCGAAGAGGGCTTCTCGTAGAGTGGAACGACGAAACTCGGGTCCATCGCCTGCTTATCCGTGACCTTCAGAGACATGCAACTTAGAGACGGTATCGGCGCGACAGGGTACCGCTGCGCAGCGAATGACTGTGTGCCACACGAGATCAAGAACGATGCAAAAAGCAGTGGTTGCAAGCGCATAGACATCTCCTACCCTAGAACCGACTGAGTTGAGGCGTTTCCGATCTTTGAAGACACGGACGCTTGCCACTGCGCTACGGTCTCCGTGGACGTTATTCCATTCGCCGACAGGAAGCTGGCTGGGAGTAGGGACGCCATTGTGGCGCCTGGTGGCGCCTGGGCAACCTGAACCCCGTATGTTGGACCGAATTCATAGTAACTCCTGGCGTCCAAAACCGTAGGGTTTGCGATCCCGGCAGACTGTAGAGTTTGGTTCGCCTGCATCAAATAGCCCGACGCGGCAATCGCTTCCGTGGTCGGATCGAGCATCCCAGCAGACCCCTGGACGATCTGCGATGCCAACTGGGGGTTTGCGGCCAGCGCCGTCGCAAGACCCTCCTGAAATGCGGCCGGATACATCTGGAAAATCCCCTGCGCTCCTCCACCTCCACCTGCCGGCTGGCTGCAGCCGCTCTCCAACACGCAGGTCGCTGCCAGCGCAGATGGGTTGACGCCCAACAGCTCGGCGTTCTGAACCGCCTGCGACCCCCAGGTGGTGCCTAGGAGTGTGGTCAGCGCTGAACTGTCACCGGTGTTGCCGCCACCACTGCCGGTTCCGCCGCTACCCGTCCCGCCATCTCCCGGAAAGGGGTTGGGCGTTCCAGGGTTGATCACGATCGTTGGCACCCCTGGCTCTGACGCATACGGGATCACCTGAACAGGTGGACCGCTTAGGCTCTGCGCCTGCTGAGCCGTCGCTGTGTCGGTCGCGCCCAGGCACAGACTTGTCACCACACTCGCCGGCAGCATGATCGTGCTCCGGCGCACCCACGGAATTTGCCTGCCTTGCTTCGACATGACGCCTCCTCTCGTAAGGAGGCCGACAATGAAGCAGTCCGTTGTGAATGAGATTCCCGCCTTGACAGTCACTGGCCAGCGCTTCCGGTGATCTCGCAAACGACGCGCGACGGCTCCGCGATCAGGTGAGCGGCACACCGATCCGCCAGTGAAAGCCGGCCCCAATCGATCATCGTGCGAACGGCAAAACCGCAGAGGAACACGGCAAGGACTGCTACGCCCGCCAGCGCCATGCGCTGTCGGCCCTTGTCCTGGTTCCACCGGCGCTCGCGAATGACCAGCGCCTCCTTCATCTGCTTGGCGAAGAGAGGGATGGTCTCGTTCACCAGCCGTGTCACCAGCGTCGTCTCGGAGAGATGGAGGTGATACTGCGCCGCCCTCGCCTGGGCGAGGACAACCTCGCCCTGCGCGATCGCCTTCTTGCCCTGCTCGAGGGCCGCCGTGGCCTTCGCCAGCTCGGCCTTCGCGGCCGCGTCGATCCCGCTCAGAAGCGCCTCGGTTCGGTCTGTCTGCGACTGCAGGACGAAGGCCAGGCTTTCGAGGGCGCCCGCCTGAGCGGCAAGCCAGCGGCCCAGCGGACCCTCCGGCTCGATGCCGTCCTGACGCGCGCCCTCAACCAGGCGGGCGACGCTCTCACGGAGCGCCGCCACCTCCTCCATCACCCCCGACATTACGGCAGCCAGTCAGCCATCGGTTTCACCGCCTCCTCGAAGCTACCGAGCCACACCTTCGTCATGTGCTGGACCGTCGGCGGCACCTTGGCTCCAGTTCGGTCACGCCGGCCGAGCGCCGCGTCGTAGAAGCTGATCCGCCGTTCCCGGAGCACGGGCATGCAGCTCAGCCGCTTCAGAAGGAAAAACCGCGCGCCAGTGCGCAAGGTCGCCCTGAAGTCCGGATGCGCCATGACGGCGTCGAATGCGCCCTCGGTCGTCTGCCCCTGACGGATCACCCCCTCGTTCAAGACCAGGATCACCCTGTCACCACGGGAATCCTCCGAACGAATGCGGTCCATCGCGTGGTTGAAGTCCTCGATGTCCGGACCGAGCATGACAACGTTCGTCAGGCCGACGTCGAAATCCTGGCAGAAGCTTCGCAGCCGGAGGTCGAGCACCAGCTCCTGCATCACTCGGTCGCCGCCGCTCAGATCGAGGACGCGCGATACACGGTCCTCAGTCATCGCGTTCAGGTGGCCTTGGATCCAGTTCTTCAAGGTGACGATGTCATCGCTCGCGGGAGCGCTCGCACCATCATCGAGAGTCTCCCCATTCGCACCCTCGGCTGGGTACGTGGCGCTCAACGTCCGGCTCTTCAGGTCGCCGTCGAGCGGCTTAACCCGTCGCCCTTCCTCCCGCGCCCGCTGGATCAGCAGGTCGAGGAACGTCGTACCACCCAGGCGACCACGACCCTCCCTAACGATCAGGCGTGGCTGCGCGGGTGGAGCCGGCTCAGCTGCCGCCGCCGTCTCTGGGGTAAACTCACTGAAACCGTCCACTGGTTTTCTCCTGTCTGCTCACACGCTCCGCTTCCGCATCTCCAACCGCATCGCGGCGATCTCCGCGTCCACGTCGCGCTCACAATCCTGGACTGGCTCGCTGCGAATGAGGTCCGGCTTCCCGGTCAGCTTCTCCAGCAGAGACATGCCTGGGCCACGGGGCGGCGGTTGACGGATCAGTGAGCCAGGGGTGATCGGAACGGGAGCAGCCTCTGGCTCGGGCGCCGGCTGGGACACCGAGACCAAGGGCGGCTTCCAATCCTTCGGCATTCGCGAAGGATAGTTCTTGAAGCGGTAGGGCGGCTCGTTCTCGACATCGCGACAAACCCTCGCCCACATATTGAGGACGTTGTTCAGGCTGATACGGTCTGCTGAGGCACTGTCCGCAAGGTCCGCCCGAAGATCGAGCAGGAGCTCCGCCCAAGGCTTATCGTCGCCAACCTTGAGTTTCCTGATATCCTTATGGTGCGCCCTCAACCACGCGTAGATCTCCCCACGCCCACGGCCCCATTCCTCGAGGTTGCGCCTCCGCACGAGGCGCTTTCGCTTCGGTTCGCTCATGCGGAGATCATGGCGCGGGCACGTGCGAATGACCTTAGGCTCTCGCCAGTGCCCTTTGCTCACGCGGAACACACTTCAAGCTCACGCTGAACACACGACCAACACACGCGAAAGGGGGAGCATATGGACCAATGCACCCTTGGTGCTTTTTGTTCGGGCTCCCGGAAGAT
>CAXUNH010000262.1:0-4278 GCA_964252405.1 uncultured Acidobacteriaceae bacterium
CACCTGCACTATGACTTCCGGCTGGGGTGGAGCGGGGTGCTGAAGAGCTGGGCGGTGGCCAAGGGCCCGAGCTATGTCGTGGCCGACCGCCGGCTGGCGGTGCAGGTGGAAGACCACCCGATGGAGTATGGCGGGTTTGAGGGGATTATCCCCAAGGGGCAGTACGGCGGCGGCACCGTGATGGTGTGGGACCAGGGCACGTGGTGGCCGCAGCTCGGCCATGAGAACGTGGAGGCCGGCCTGCGCACCGGATCGCTCAAATTCGAACTGCATGGGAGCAAGCTGCAAGGCAAGTGGACGTTAGTGCGGATGCACACGACGAGGCCCTATGGCGGAGCGGATGGGCGGTGGAAAGGCAACGACAAGCCGCAGTGGCTGCTGATCAAGGAGCATGATGCCTTTGAGCGTCCGGCGACCGCGCCCGCGATCGTGGACGACGCGCCGAACTCCGCCCTGACCGGGCGCACTATGGAAGAGATTGCGCACCAGAGCGATCATGTCTGGAACTCCAAGGAGACGGCGACCCCCGGGCAGGCATGGTACCGGCAGGACGCGCCGGAGGCGGCGAGCGCGTCCCCTGCGTCCCCTCCCGGACGTTCCGACGAGGGCGAGTCCGCGCTGCGCATCGCACCGCGGCCGAGACCGAAGACGGCTCCGGGGCCGACACCCGGTGTGGGTGCCGGGCTGTCGGAGGCCGGGCTTGACATGCTGGACGATCTGCCGCGCGAACCGCAGCCGGAGTTCATTCAGCCGCAGCTGGCGCAAGAGGCGGAAGGGCCGCCGGAGGGCACCGGCTGGTTTCACGAGCTGAAGCTGGACGGGTACCGCATGCAGGCGCGCAAGAGTCCGCGCGGTGTGCAGATGCTGACGCGCAGCGGCCTGGATTGGACCTACCGGGTTGCGGCGGTGGCGGAAGCCATAGAACGGCTTCCTGTGCAGACCGTCATTCTCGATGGCGAAGTCGTGGTGTTGGCCGAGGACGGCAACACCAACTTCGCCGAACTGCAGGCCTCCTTCCAGAACGGTGAAAAGCACCCGCTGACGTTCTTTTGCTTCGATCTGCTCCACCTGGAGGGCCGCAACACACGCAATCTGCCGCTTCGTGACCGCAAGGGTCTGCTCGCGCAGATCCTTCCCCGGGACGAGGACGCGATCGTGCGCTACTCCGAGCACCTGGAGACGAATGGCCGGCTCATGTTTGAAGAGGCTTGTCGTTTTCATGCCGAAGGCATCATCTCCAAGCGTGCCGATGACCCGTATCAGGCTGGGCGACGGGCGAGCTGGCTGAAGTCCAAGTGCCTTCATGAGCAGGAGTTCGTGATTGGCGGGTTTTCGCTGTCTTCTGACGGCCCGGACCGCATTGGTTCGTTGCTGCTGGGCTATTACCGCGACGGCAAGCTCATCTTTGCCGGGCGCACGGGGACGGGTTTTACGCAGAAGGGGCGCAAGGAGCTACGCGCTCAGCTTGCCCCGCTGGAGACGAAGTCGGCGCCCTATGTGCAGGTTCCCGCGGACCAACGGCGGGATGCGGTGTGGGTAAGGCCGGAGCTGGTGGCGCAGGTGCGATTTGCCACGTGGACTGCCGATGATTTGGTCCGACAGGCGGCGTTTCTGGGACTGCGGGAGGACAAGCGGCCAGACGAGGTGTTCCGTGAGGAGCCGACCGTGGCACCGCATCCGAAGTCGAGGGAGCGCGGGCAGCAGGTCGCGGTCGCGGCGGCGCAGGATGCCGGCTCAGGCCAGCCCGCGGAGATTGCGGCGAAAGGGAGGACGGCTGCGGCTGCGCCAAAAGCAGAGGCAAAGTCGTTGAGCGTCAAGTCGGCTCCTGCGACGATCCGCTTAACCCATCCGAAGAAGATTCTGGATCCTGAGTCGGAGCTGACCAAGCAGCAGCTTGCGGATTACTACTGGGCGGTGGCGGAGCGCATGCTGCCGCACATCGCCGACCGGCCGCTGTCGCTGGTACGTTGCCCGGACGGTGCGGGGAAGCCCTGCTTCTACCAAAAGCACGTGAACAGCATGCTGCCGCCGGGGATCGGGTCCGTGATGGTGGCTGATAAGAAGGGTGGACCGCCCGAGCCATACATCACGTTGAACACGCCGGAGGCGCTGGCCGGCCTGGCGCAAATGGGCGTGCTGGAGGTGCATCCGTGGGGGTCGCGGAACGGCAATTTGGAGTGCCCGGACCGGCTGATCTTCGATCTCGACCCGGATGAGTCTCTGCCCTGGTTGACGGTGACAGAGGCGGCCTTGGAGGTGCGGGCGCGGCTGAAGAAGCTTGGGCTGGAGAGCTTTCTGAAGACGACCGGAGGCAAGGGGCTGCACATTGTCGCGCCGATGGCCCCGGAGCACGATTTTGCGACGGTCAAGGAGCTGGCGCACCGGTTCGTGGTGGCCATGGAGCGCGCGAATCCACGGCTTTACCTGACGAAGATGACCAAGGCTGCGCGGGTGGGCAAGATCTATCTGGATTACCTGCGAAATGAGCGCGGGGCAACCGCCGTGGCGCCGTTTTCCCCGCGTGCGCGGCCGGGGGTGAACGCCTCCGTGCCGCTGGAGTGGAAGGAGCTGGACGCCCCGGAGCGGCCATCGTTCCCGGTCCATGACTTTGCGCGATGGCAGGACCGGCTGCGCAGAGATCCCTGGAAGCGAATGGCGACGCTGCAGCAGAATCTGGAACCGGCCCGGCTGCGTACTCCCTGACAGCGGCGGGCGCGCGCCCCAAATCCGCGCCCGGCTGTCCCCAGAAGCAAAGCGGAAATTACAGAGCCGCTTCAACGTTTTTCAGCATCTCAAAAAGCGGACTCCGCGCCAAATTTTCCAGTCAGAGCCTTCCCTATGCCGACACTCGAAACCGACGTTCCCGCCGAACTTCTCAGCCGTCCGCAGGACGACGGCAACCGCCCTTCCGTCGATCCAGAAGCCGCGGAGGAGCTGCTTTCCGAAGCCCGGCTTGGCCAGCGCATCAAGCGTTTGCGTCTGAAACGCTCCATGGGCCTGGTGGAGTTGGGAAAGCAGACAGGCCTTTCGGCCAGCTTCCTGTCGCAGCTTGAGACGGGGCGCGTGGTGCCGACGCTGCGCAACCTGGCGCGTCTTGCGCTGGTGTTCGGTAAAGATCTGTCCTACTTCTTTGACGGCGGCGACTCCAGCGTCTTCCGGGTGCAGCGCGGGAAGGATCGCGTGCGGTTGCCCATGGGCTCGCCCGAGCCGGACTACGTTGCCGAGAGCTTTGGCATCCTGGTGCCGGAAGGTGGGTTGCGTCCGTGCCTGGCCGAGTTCTTTCCGGGCGAAGAGCACGACCCGTTCTACCCGGAGCTCTACCCGGGCGTGGAGATGTGCTACGTGCTGTCCGGCGAACTGGCACTGCAGCGGAATGGCGAGCGGCACGTCCTTGGGCCGCGCGACGTGATGTACATCTCCGGCGAGACGGAGCGGAACTACCGCTGTGCGAGCAAGGAGTCGTGCCGGGCGCTGATCATCAGCTTCGACGCGGATACGGGGGAGCCGCGGCGGGTGGCGCGGCGGGCCGTGGCGGCGAGTTAACCGGGGCGAGGGCTGGTTCAGGGATTGCTCATGGTGTTCTCTGGGACCGGAGCAGAGTCTCCCCTGCATACAACCTGTTCCCTGGGCCTTCCTGTTGCTCTGTCATCTCGACCGGAGCGCAGCGTAGTGGAGAGACCTCTTGGATTTCGCTGCGGGGGCGAGAACTGTTCGATCACCTTACCCACTCGGCACTGAGGTCCCGCCAGACCGGGTTTTGGGCGACGATGAGGCGTACCTTCTTGATCCGGGACCAACGCTTGAGCTGCTTCTCCCGGGCGATGGCGGTGGAGATGGACGCGTAGCGCTCCAAATATACGAGACCCTTGATGTTGTACCGTGCGGTGAACGCGGCCGCGTACGTGCCGTTCTTGTGCTGCCAGATGCGCTTGCCGATGTCCGACGTGACGCCGATGTACAGGTGCTTGAAGCCGCTGGCGAGGATGTAGACGTAGCCGGGTTTGTCCATCGCTTTCCTGGGCAGGAGTGCGGCTTCGGGGCAGAATACAGGAGTCTCTCCGCTCCGCCTCACGATACAGCCGTGAGGCTCCGGTCGAGATGACACGTTGGTGGTAGTGCGCCGATCCAACTGGTTGCTGGTTGCTGGTTGCTGGTTGCTGGTTGCTGGTGGCTGGCTGGTTGCTGGCTGGTTGCGCCACGACCGTGTCATCTCGACCGGAGTGAAGCGGAGTGGAGAGACCCCTGTATTCTGCCGGGTGCTCCACATCTGCAACACGC
>CAXUNH010000263.1:0-4183 GCA_964252405.1 uncultured Acidobacteriaceae bacterium
GCCTTCACCCCCACCCTCACCGATACTCTCGAGCAGGACACACATCCTCTGTCATCTCGACCGGAGCTGACATCCGTCAGCGAAGTGGAGAGACCTGCGGTTTGGAGCGGCGAAGCCTACGCCGACCGCACCCCACCCCAGGCCGGCATCGCCCCCGACCTAAGCGCCCGCAGCGGTCTTTCCGATGCCGGTTCTTCTTTGTTGTCATCCTCCGCAGGAGGATTTGCGTCTGGCGTCCTCGCCACAGAAGACCGAGGCGTCTACCACGCCGCCACCGCCATGAAGTCCCTCTACGACATGGGCGACGCCCCCAGCTGCAGCACCTGCGGCAGCATCATGACCCGCAACGGCTCCTGCTACCGCTGCATGGAATGCGGCAGCACCAGCGGCTGCAGCTGACACACCGACAAACTCAGTCGAAGGGCTCGCGCTAGCGAGCCCTTTTCATTTTGATTCAACCTGATTCGAGTGCTGTTTGCTTTAGATATCAATGATGCAGTGCGAAGGAGATGATCGCTACAGTCGACTGGGGAGGAATTGCTGGCGGGAATGGGCCTGCCGGAACTGCGCATTGACGAACTATCGAATCATCGCGGAAACGCGGACATGCAGCAAACCATCTGCGATCTCCAACTGATTTCGCGGATGACGGTACGTCTGAACCGTAGAGCGACGATATTCATCGCTCACCCGACACGAGACGCCATGAGAAGAAAGCGAGTCCAAGAAGAGAACGGTCAGGTCTACCAAAACTCGCCAGGTTGCCGAAGTAGAACTAGAGCTTCTAACGTTCGTAACGAACTGAAACCGATCGTTGTATCTAAACTCAATCGAATCTGAAGCTTTTGGGGTCACTATCATTTTGATTCAACACCATTCAAGTGCTGTGTGCTTTAGACTTTTTACGACGTTAGTTCGAGGGAAGCTTCGCTACAGTCGACTGGGGAGGAATTGCTGGTGGGATGGGCGTGCCAGAATTGGTCACTGGCGAACAGTCGAATCATTGTGGAAACGCGGGCTTGCAGCAAAATTTATTGGAATAGCTGGTAAATATCGCGAGTGACGCTACATCTGAACCGTAGAGTGACGGCATTTCACGGTCAGCCGACACGAGACGCCATGAGAAGAAGGCGAGTTCAAGAAGAAAGACGCTCGATGAGCGTCTTCGTCGGAAGAGATTAGCTGGTTGCTAAGCGACTTAATTGTGAATGGAGTTGATAAGCACGGGCAGCTGTGGGTAAAACTGAAATAGCTCGTGAAAGGAGCGCGCCATGGCTGACCCGGCTCCGCAAGGCCCCGTAATAACATCGGAAAACGCTGGGGACCGGAAGCCCCGGATAGCTCAACCTCCTTACTTGAAGCTCGACGAAGCCGTTCGAGTCGCAGAGCAGATCTACGAACAGGGAGGCGGAACAGCGGACAGCAATCTTCTGACTATGGTCTTGAAGAACTCTCTAAGTAGCAGTTCCTTCTCTCGCAAACTCCAAGCTCTCAGGCTCTATAAGCTCACTTCCGGGACAGTCGCCCCGGTTTCGCTCACTGATGTTGGCTTGGCCATCGTCGCGCCGAAGGATGAGCACGCGCGCGCGCTCAACCTAAAAGTGGCCGCGACTGGACCCGACCCTTTTCGCCGCAACTACGAGCGCCTAAAGGGAAAACTCCTGCCTCAGGATGAGTTCCTGCGCAACTCATTTGTGCATGAACTTGGTTTGCCCAAAGTTGTTGCTGACGCCTGGGTGGATTCGTTCAAGGCGGCGCTCGACACTGCAGGTTTGCTCATGACTCGTGGCGACGGAAAGACACAAGTCTTAGAGGGTCCCACTTCTCCTCAAGCTGAGCATGAGGCGAAGACTCAGGAAGAGACGCCCGAGCCAACACTAAGTGCCCGTGACGTTAAAGCCCCTGAAACTGCCCCGGTGCCTGTCGGGGAGGGACACAACACAAAGATCGCGTTAGCTGATGGCCGGGTGGCAACAATTTTCATTCCGGACCGATTAACTACACGCGACGCGAATCGCTTGAAAGGGGCTTTGACCGGAATCGCCGCGATTATCGATTCCATGGTTGCCGAGGAGACCTGAAGTTTGTCACGCCTGTAAGGGTGACAAACAAGGGAAGGAAGCCATCCTTCCCTCGTCTGGAGGACAAATGGCCAACCACATGAAAGATGTGGAAGCAGTAAGGCTCCGTCGGTATTTTAAGCATTACCGGACCGGGGTTGTATACGACGCTCATGACTACGGCCACAAAGCGTGGCCGATCGGAAAGAGCACGAAGCGGTAAGCACTGGAAGTGTCGCAAGCACTTCCCCCAACAGTCAGGAGGCAGCACCACCGCCTCCTGATTCAACACTAACGAAGCACAAACTGGCAATACCAGAATCAGGAGGTTCAATTTGGCTAAAGTGAGTAACTTGCCCCCGGGAACAACAGCACCTCGCTCCGGGGAATACACAACAATAGGGCCGAGGGGCGGCCGAGGACCAGAAGTGACTGTCCCACGAGGGCACACTCTGCCTCCGGCTCCTAAGCCCGGTAGTACGTACACACTGACCAGACCTGCTCGAAATGGAGCTGGTCGAGGTTAATGAAAGAGAGAAGGGCCGCGACCTCCAGCGCGGCCCTACTTGCTGCTCGTAGGGCGGTTGGCACGGGCTGTAACATTCATCGCGGCTGCGACGCGATCAGTGGGATTCACAGCGCCGCAGGCCAACTTGCCTTACCATGCCCGCGACAAATCTCCAGCCCTCGCCGAAACGTCTGTCGCCCCACTACGGACAACCAAGATTTGCGGGGTACGTCCTCTCGTCCAGAGCCACCACTTGCGCAACGGAGACGGTGTACACCCCGCCACAGTCGCGTAACCATATCCCGTAGCCCTCCTCAAAGGCAGGCAGCGTCGACACGCGTCCTATCTGCTTCGTAACACTGGCCTCCAGCGCCGCCCGGGCAAACGGCGCATGCGGAAGGTTGTCCGCAAGCGTTTCGCCCCGGCAGTTCCTGAAGTGAAGGCCGTCCACCCGCACGTGAACGATAGTGCCCACCTTCCCCAGCGTCTCCACGCGCAGAATGGTGACCGTCGATTCCTCCTCGCCGGAGTTTGTCTTGTAAGCCCACACCTGTCCCGGCACAAACTTCGCGTCCGTTGCCGCCGCCGGGGCAGCACAAGACGCCCCAGACCCAACACCAAGCGCCGTCTCCCGCCCAAGAGCACCCAAAAGGCCCAACGCCAAAACCTGTCGCAACATGGCTACTACATCCTAAACAGGAGGTTGGCTCACTCCCGTCTTCATCTGCCAAATTGCATCCATCTCCACCCGACCCCAACCCATAAGGGAGCCCACAACCAGAAGGGGCACGGCTTCAGCCGTGCCATCACCCCTCCGTGGCATACAGCGGCTTCAGCCAGCCCCGAAGACGCCGGCATCGCGCCCATCCACCCCACCCAATGTCACAAGGGGAACCCACAACCAGAAGGGGCACGGCTTCAGCCGTGCCATAACCCTCCATTGCATATCGCCACCCACCGCCACCACTCCAAAGGGAAGCCCACAAACGGAAGGGCACGGCTTCAGCCGTGCCGTAACGCCTCCCGTGTTGATCGCGGCTTTAGCCGCTGAGGTACGTTAGGCCCAGCCATGGCGATCCCCAAACGCCAACACCTGCCGGGAACCTACTTCATCACAAGCGTCACTCACAACCGACGCCGCCTCTTTCAGGTCGACCGCACAGCCCAACTCTTCCTCGAAACCCTCCAACATTACCGCCACGAAGGCCACTACCGTCTCCACGCCTTCGTCGTCATGCCCGACCACATCCATCTCCTCCTTACCCCACAAAACATCACCCTCGAACGAGCCATGATGCTCATCAAAGGGGGCTTCTCCCACCGCCTCCACGCCACCTTCCCCATCTGGCAGCGAGGCTTCACCGACCACCGCATCCGCGACCGACACGATTACGAACAACACCGCGACTACATCCACCAAAACCCGGTCCGAGCCCGCCTCTGCCAGCTCCCGGAAGACTTCCCCCACTCCTCCGCCCACGGGCACGGAATGCCGCAGCAAGCTGCCGACAATAAGCCCGAAATCTCTACACTGGAAACAGCCTGAAACAGGGAATCACCTCAACCCAAACGGGTCAGAGCTAACCCGAAGGCCGCAAAGTCCACCCCTAAGTCC